>CM001167.1:2681458-2991798 GCA_000212915.1 Bacteroides coprosuis DSM 18011 | reverse complement strand
AAAATTGATAATCTTATTCGATATAAACAAATGAGAATTTGTTTGCATATTTAATTAAAAATACAAGCATATTTTTAAATCTCATTTTTTTAAATAAGTTATTCTTTAAAAACACAGTCCGATTTTTTGTTATAACATAATTGGTTGATATATAATATATTATACTGATCTATGTTCCTTGTTTTGGAGGTGGTTAAATAATCTAAACTGACGAGTTTTTTAACAGATTTAACGAGCCAGTTTGAAATATGTGTTTTTCAAAGTACCTATTAATAATAAGCTATTTTTTCTTTTTTCCAAATATAGAGAAGTGAACATAGCGCTTTGGATTCTTCTGGATATCATCAAGAAGTTTAGCTGCGTTTTCTCCCGTTTCAGTTAATCTTTGATATAGAGTTGAATCATTTAAAAATAATCCAAGACTGTTATCTTTCTGATTCAGCCTCTCCGTTAGTTGATTAATATTGCTAATAGCACTATCTATCTTAGTATAAGTCTCATTTAACTCAATCTCTGATAGGTTTTGACTTACTTTTGCAAAGTTTTCACCAATGAGATTCATGTTTTGAGTAATTTGAGGAATATCTTTTTTCATTAAGTTACTAAACTCAGAAGTTGCTACTTCTAGGTTTTTACTACTTTTTTGGACAGATTCCATTGTCTCTTCCAATGCAGGGTGAGCAAGTAAATGATTTACTGATGTTAAGATGGAATCTAGTTTAGGAAGCATTTTTGCTATGTCGGGAACCATATTAGCTACTTCTGCCATCATGCCTCCTTGGAGTTGTCCAGGGATAGTATCACCTACCTCATGACGTTCTCTTGGGTTGTTGGCTAATAGAAGATTCATTCTTACACCTCCCATTAACTCGGGGACAAGCTCTCCTGAACTACCTTTTGGTATTCTTAAGTCTGTATCTAATTCAACTTCCACCAATACATTTTCGGATTTGTTGTAATCGTAAATAATATCTCGAACCAATCCTACTTTATAGCCGTCTGCAAATACAGGACTCGATTTTGCTAGTCCGTTTACATTTTTGAATGATACATACATATAACTAGATGGCTTAAACATCTCTACACCTTTTAGGTAATTAATACCATATATAAGAAAGAATAGAGCAATGATGCCAGCTAATCCTATTTTGACCTCTTTCGTAAAGAACTTCATTAATATTATTTTAGTGTATAACTGTAATTCTTCTAATAAGCATGTTTTTATCTAGATAGCAAGCTTATTGAGGTTACAAATTTAGCACAAAAAGAGGAAACTACACTAAAAACAAAAAGTTTTGCATTCTTAATAAGATATATTAAGATGTTAAGTCTTTTATTTTTAGGATATAACGTGTTTAATATTTGATCTCGTACTTGCTCTTATTTAAGATCTAAATCTTTTAGGTTTTCTATTTGTACAAAAGTCGTATTCTTGTTGATATCTAAAGTGTATTTTTTATTCCATTTTGTCTTTCCTGATAGATACATCTAGTTTCTCTATTCTTTTGTTTTTTTAATCAGAATTATATAGAGTCTATTGCCATTAATCTCTTTTGAATTTTAATAATCAAATATATTCTGACCCTGATATCGCGATGTCTTAACACCGACATGTCATTCTCTTGACACCGACATGATGAGATGATGTCCCTGATGTACTGAAGATTATTACTTTTTAGTATACTTGTTGTCCGTCAGTGAAATTAGCACTTTTAAAGAAGTTGTAAAGTATTCTATGGCTCGCTTTCCAGCAGGTATAATGATAAAAAGGGAGTTGTCTATATGGCAATAGATAACTCCCTTTTAATTTAAATTTTATACCTCAATTATAAATAGAACTTACATTTTATTCCTGTTTTAAACCAAAAACCTGGTTGGGGAATATTTCCTAAATCAAAATAGGTTCTATCCAATAGGTTGTTAGCCTCTGCGAAAATAGTGTATTTGCTTTCAGTCCATTGAACTTTTAAATCGAAAAGAGCAAATGAAGGATAAGATGTTAATATTCCTTCGGGATGATTTGTATTGCCAAAATCGATGTAGTCACCCATTCTGTCTTGCCATCTGAAAGCCCAGTTTAGAGTTAGTTTTTCTGTAAATAACTTATGTCTGAGATTTGCTACAAACTTATGTTTTAGATAATTGAGTGCATAGTTTGATTTGTAAATAGGCGTGTTGTCTTTACGCTTTTGTGAAATATAACTATAGCCTACTTGTATTTGTTTAATCCAAGATGATTTACCTAGCCATGCCTCAGTATTGATGACTGTATTTGTTTCAAATCCTCGATTGTCCAATTTGAAATTGGCTGAGTGATAAACATCTTCTGCATCATACATTACCCAGTCTATCATTTGTTTGCCTTTATGGTAGAAGCCACTCAGTTCTGTCTTTATTACATTGTTTTGGTATTGCATACCTAAAGTATAAGCTTGAGTCTCTTCAGGCTTAAGTCCTATGTTTCCTTCTTGTGTCGGACTTTTATAATACAAATCAGTAAACGTAGGCATGCGTAGAGCCTTGTTCCAAGATACAAATGCTTTCCAATGAATAGAAGGTCTGTATGATAAGTCTATACCCGGATAAAATCTATACTTATGGTCTAAAGCCGTATTCATATTAGCCATAACACCAAAAGAAGCGGTAAAATTTTGAAGCAGAATATTGTGCTCAAGGTAATAGCTGACATTCGTTCTATTATCTTTTTTATCAAAATATTTATCTTTTTCTCCTGGGACTTTCACCTTTTGGTCTTCCTCGAGAAGCTTTCCTAAGTTTGTACTTAAAATTCCTTCGTTACGAACTTCTGCTCCAAAGGCTGTTTTCCCTAGTACAGTTGTAAAGTGAGCATTTAAGTTTGCTCCATAGACATCTGTCATATGAAAATTTTCTCCTTTAGGGCTATCCTTTATGAGTTGAAAGTTGTCATGAGAGCGATTCCAGTAAAGGGTAGGAGTTAGGACAAACCATCCTTTTGTCTGAGCTTGAACAGAGGTAATATATCGGCGAGTCTTTTCATATTGATTGTTGTACTTGGCAGAGTAGAAAGTATTTGCACCATACTGTTGATCACTGAATCCAAACTGCCAATTTACATCAATATCATCCGATGTATAAACCCCATGATAATAGGCTTTGCCCGTTTGAAAATCGCTATTGGTAGTAGCTCCATCTGTACGACGGAAATTACCCGATACTTGATGACTAAATTGTTTATTAGAGTAGTTGCCTTGCAATCCGGCACCAAATAGCCCGTATGCTCCTGCAAGAATATCTCCTCCAATATGACTTTTAGTGTCGTTCTTGGTTACTATATTAATGGCTCCATTGAATGCTGAAGTTCCAAATACACGAGCAGCGGGTCCTTCAAGGACTTCTATTCGCTCTATGTCATTCATGGATACTGGAAAATCTGTAGTAAGGTGCCCTGTTTGAGGATTGCTGATATTGACACCATTAAGGAGAATTGTGATTTGGTCGAAAATACCTCCTCGGATAGAAATGTCAGTTTGGATACCGAATTCGCCTCTTTGACGAACATCGACACCTACTGCATATTTGAGTAGATCATTAATACTATGTACTGCCGCAGCCTCAATTTCTGGTTTAGAGAGGACAGTTACCATGCGTGCAGACTCAGCTTGTGTGAGTGGTACACGACTGCCAGTGACTTCCACTTCTTCGAGTTCGTACTTCCTTAGTTTTTCAGAAGATTGTGTCTGAGCCTGCATTAGCTCAGCATTAGCAAATGTTAATGTAGCAAAAGCTAGTACACCAATATTTACTTCTTTCTTTAAACTAGAGAAAACAGAGAACCCTTTATTGCTGAATCTTTTCCAGCGGGAAGTATAGCATTTTGCTAACTTGTTTTCTTTCATTTTGAATTAATTTTAAATAAAAAGCATAGCAAATATAAGGTTTATACTTTATTATTATCTAATATTGTTCGTCCAAATGAGAATCTATATGTTGACATATTTAAAGAACTGGACTTTGCCTATTGCTATGTTTTTGGGCATAATCGGTTACCCTATATTTTTAGCACTAGAGTTTACAGTACCATTTCTTGTCTTTTTTATGTTGCTGCTCACTTTTTCAAAAGTTCCAGTAAAAGAAATAAAAATAAAGTGGCATCACATCTTTATGCTTTTTGTTCAATTATTTGGAGCCCTAGGTATTTATTATCTTCTTGCTCCTTTTAATGTGATTATTGCAGAAGTCGGTATGGTCTGCTTTGTGTGTCCCACAGCTACTGCTGCTGCTGTTATAACGAATAAACTGGATGGCAATATGAATAGTGTAACTGCTTATACATTGCTTAGTAACACTGCGGCTGCATTTGCTATACCTCTGCTATTCTCTTTGGTTCAAGGCTCTACAGCTCTTTCTTTTGTTGATGGTGCACTCTTGATTTTTTATAAGATATTTCCTCTTCTATTTGGTCCTTTTCTTGCGGCTTGGGTCATTCAAAAGAAGTTTCATAAGCTACATTATTTCTTGGTAAACAAGACTGAATTTGCATTCTATATGTGGGCAGTTTCTCTCTCCATAGCCATAGCTAAAACGATAGAGGCATTGAAAAACTACTCTATAAGTTGGCAATTATTAGTAGGTATTGCTTTGATGGCACTATTTGTTTGTTTTGCTCAATTCTATATAGGGAAAAAACTAGGTAAAACTTCCGATGAACGGATCGCTTGTGGACAATCATTAGGTCAGAAGAATACCATATTAGCAATTTGGATGGCATATACTTATTTGAACCCACTAGTTACTATTGGACCGGGAGCCTATATCTTTCTGCAAAATGGATTTAACTCGTATCAACTAGAAGTTCATCGAAGGAAGAAAGAGTTGAAGAGAAAATAATACGAAGATAAAATGGAGAGTTGTGAAAAAAAAGATAACTTTAAAGATAATTGATATCGTATGATTTTTATGTTAGATCCCTATACAATTATTGATAAATACTATACTGGTTCGGAGAAGCTAAGGGGAGTATTACTAGTCCATAGTAAATCTGTAACCGATAAAGCTTTAGAAATAGCCAAAAAACACCCAGAATTAAATATTGATGAACGTTTTATCTATGAAGCAGGAATGCTGCATGATGTAGGTATATTTAAAACGAATGCTCCAGATATATATTGCCATGGAGAACTTCCTTATATTGCTCATGGGTACTTGGGTGCTGATATGCTTCGTGAGGAAGGCTTCGAAAGACACGCTTTAGTATGTGAAAGACATACAGGAACAGGTTTGAGTCTTGATAATATAATGAAGGAAAATTTACCAATACCACACCGTGATATGCAACCTATAAGTATAGAAGAGCAAGTCATCTGTTTTGCCGATAAGTTTTTCTCAAAGACACATTTAGATAAGGTGAAAACCATTGAAGAAGCACGGAATAGCCTAGTCAAATTTGGAGAAAAAGGGGTCGCAAAGTTTAATCACTGGTGTGATTTGTTCCTTTAGCTTACAAAAAAAGATTAAAAAAGGAGTTTAACAAAGTTAATTACTCAGGAATATGTACTTTTGCCATTTAAAGTGTAATTTTGTAGGCCAATGAAGCCACTAAAAGCTAAGTTTTTAATATTCGCATTTGTAACTCTCTTTTTGTTCTTGCCCATATTTTTAATGGCTCAAGGACGAAAGGGAAACTCAGATATATCTCAATCTACATCTAAGGAGTTAATTTTAAAAGATTCTTTGGGTGCAGACTCTCTATCTACTACTACCGACTCAATAGCTAAAGACTCTTTATCTATTGATAGTATCAAGCCTAAAAAGAAAGAACCGATTAATGCTCCAGTTGTGTTTGAGGCTTCAGACTCCATAGTTTACGAGATGGGTGGAATTGCCCATTTATTTGGTAGTGCTAAAGTAAACTATGAAAAAATAGAACTAGATGCAGATATTATTACTATGAATATGGATAGTAGTAATGTTTATGCACGTGGGCTTGTAGACACCTTAGGTGTTCAAGCAAATACTGTATTTAAGGATGGAGAAACCAGTTATGATACCAAGGGTATTCGTTATAACTTCAAATCACAAAAAGGGTTTATTAGTAATATTGTAACTCAGCAAGGAGAAGGATATATTACAAGTAATCAGGCAAAAAAAGGTCAAGGAGATGAGTTCTTTATGCAAAATGGTAGATACACCACTTGTGATCACCATGATCATCCTCACTTTTACATGCAGCTTACTCGTGCAAAAGTACGTCCTAAGAAAAATGTAGTAACAGGTCCTGCTTATTTAGTAGTAGAAGATGTTCCGTTACCCATTGCTGTTCCTTTCTTCTTTTTCCCCTTTTCAAGTAGCTATTCTTCAGGTTTTATTTTACCGACCTATATGGATGATTACAGCCGAGGATTTGGTTTGACTGGTGGCGGTTATTACTTCGCAATAAGTGATATAATGGATTTGAAGCTTACTGCTGATATATTTACAAAAGGGTCATGGGCACTGGGTGTTGAAACAAATTATAATAAGAGATATAAATATTCAGGCTCATTAATGGCAGATTATCAGATAACTAAAACTGGTGATAAAGGGTTAGATGATTATATGGAGGCAAAAGATTTTAAGGTGGTATGGTCCCATCGACAAGATCCTAAAGCAAATCCGAATAGCTCTTTTTCAGCAAGTGTAAACTTTGCAACCAGTAGTTACGAAAAGTCTAATATTAATAACTTATACAACTCTCAGTTATTAACTCAAAACACCAAAACTTCTAGTGTGAGTTATACTCGTTCATTTCCCGACCAGAAGTTAACTCTTTCTAGTACATTCAATATAGCTCAGACAACACGAGATTCATCCGTAGCCATTACTCTGCCCGACTTAAATATTAGCTTAAGTAGAATATTCCCATTTAAGCGAAAAAAAGCTGTTGGTGAAGAAAAATGGTATGAGAAAATATCATTGAGCTATACAGGTAGATTAAGTAATAGTTTAAAGACAAAAGATGATCAAATATTTTCTTCTAAGTTTAAGGACTGGGAGAATGCAATGAATCATAATATCCCTATCAGTGCTACATTTACACTATTTAAATATTTAAATATTACACCCTCTTTCAACTACACAGAACGTTGGTACACTCGTAAAGTGAATAGAGAATACGATGACGAAAATAGAAGATGGATGCCTACTGATACTATACATGGGTTTAATCGTGTGTACAACTATAATGCAAGTTTAGGTATTAGTACAAAGTTGTATGGTAGATATAAGCCCTTATTCATGAAGAAAAAAGAAATAGATATTCGTCACGTGATTACCCCTCAAGTGAGTTTTAGTGCAGCTCCTGATTTTGGTTCTTCTCGTTATGGATACTACGAAACCTATATTGATAACGAGGGAAAAGAACAATACTACTCTCCTTATGAAGGTCAGATGTTTGGTGTTCCTGGTCGTGGGAGACAAGGGAATATTAGCTTTGACTTATCAAATAATCTTGAAATGAAGTTTCGGGATAAGAATGACTCAATTAGAAAGGTTAGTTTGATTGATGAGTTAGGAGCTAGTATGTCATATAATACTGCTGCAGAAGAAAAGCCTTGGAGTGATTTATCATTCCGTATGCGATTGAAGCTTTCCAAGAATTACACTTTAAATATGAATACTTCTTTCGCTACTTATGCTTATGAGTATGATGAGCGAGGTAATGTTGTTGTAGGTAATAAAACTGAATGGTCCTATGGACGCTTTGGCCGATTCCAAGGATGGGGTTCTTCATTTAGTTATACATTCGATAATAATAGCTGGAAAAAATGGTTTGGTAAAGATGATGAGAACTTAGGGGAAGATACTGAAAATGATCCAGACGCAGCAACTGAAAATATAGAACATAAAAGAAAAAGCTCTATTACTGAGAAGAAGAAACAGAAACCAAAAGTAGATTCAGATGGTTATCAGGCATTCAGTATGCCTTGGTCTATTAATGTAAACTATTCTTTCAATATCCGTGAAGATAGAAGTCGTAAGATTAATGATAAAACGATGCGTTACCCTTATAAGTTTACGCATAACATTAATGCTTCAGGTAACTTAAGATTATCTAATAAATGGTCTTTTAACTTCAATACAGGATATGATTTTGATGTGAAGAAGATAACTCAAACTTCTTGTACTATTTCAAGAGACTTACACTGTTTCAATATGTCAGCAAGCTTTTCTCCATTTGGTGTATGGAAGTATTACAACTTCACGATTCGGGCCAATGCAAGTATGCTTCAAGACTTGAAGTGGGATAAACGAAGTCAGACTCAGAGCAATATACAATGGTATTAATGATAAATAAAAAACGGTTTAGTAACTCACTAAACCGTTTTTTATTTATCATTGTGCACTATGAAAGCTCACCATTCAATGGGGGCTTTTCCATGTTTAATTAAATAATCATTTGTTTTGCTGAAATGATTGTTGCCAAAAAAACCTCTGTGAGCCGAAAGAGGTGAAGGGTGAGGAGAAGTAAGAACTAGATGCTTTTTTCTATTAATAAAGGCTCCTTTACGTTGAGCATACGAACCCCAAAGAATAAATACTAGGTTTTCTCTTTCTGTTGCTAGAGCTTGAATTGCAGCATCAGTAAACTCTTCCCAACCTTTATTTTGGTGTGATCCTGCTTGATGTGCTCTAACTGTTAGTGTAGCGTTTAGCATTAAAACACCTTGTTTGGCCCAATGACTAAGATCTCCATTACTAGGAGGTTTTGTTCCTAAATCATTCTCTATCTCTTTGTAGATATTGCGTAGTGAAGGAGGAATTTGAACATCTGGGTTTACTGAAAAACACAGACCATTAGCTTGTCCATCTCCGTGATAGGGATCTTGCCCTATCATTACTACTTTAGCTTGATCAAAAGGGCATAAATCAAAAGCATTAAAAATTAGGGCTGCAGGAGGATAGATAGGTCCATGGTATTGATATTCTTTGCGTACAAAATCTGTCAACATTCCAAAGTATGGTTTCTTAAACTCATCTTCTAGAACTTCTTTCCATTTCTCCTCAATCCGTACTTCCATATTAATTTGTATTTTTAGATTAATTGTATGTTCATTTTTTTACATTCCTCTATCATTTCACGAGGCCATATGCTAGCTTGTATTTCTCCTATATGCGCTTTGCGCAAGTAAAACATACAAAGTCTAGACTGTCCGATACCGCCTCCGATAGACAAAGGTAATGAACCTTCTACTAATCTCTTGTGAAAGTACAATTCTAATTTTTCTTCAGTACCCGATTCTTTTAATTGCTTAAGTAATGTTGCTTTATCAACCCGTACTCCCATAGATGAAAACTCTACAGCTTTGTCTAAAACTCTGTCCCATAGCAATAAATCTCCGTTAAGTCCAGGTAGTCCATGGTAGCCTATAGTAGAATAATCATCATAGTCTGCTGCTCTACCATCGTGTTTGGTTCCATCAGCTAATAAGCATCCTATTCCAATAATGAAAACTGCACCATATTTGTCTGTTATTGCATTTTCTCTTTCTTTGGGAGTTAGGTTAGGGTAGAGTTGTCTTAATTCCTCTGCGTGAATAATATATAGCTTTTCAGGGAGGTAAGGAGTTATTTGGGGATAACTTTCGTAAACCATATATTCAGTTCTTACCATTGCAGCATAAATACGCTTTATTATTTCAATGAGGAAGTCTATATTACGTTCGTCTTCAGTAATCACTCTTTCCCAGTCCCATTGATCTACATATAATGAATGTAAATTACCCAATTCTTCATCCGAACGTATGGCATTCATGTCAGTATAGATTCCATATCCTGGGTCTATATTATAGTCAGCTAGAGTTAACCTTTTCCACTTAGCAAGAGATTGCACAACTTCTGCTTGTGCTTCATTTAAGTCTTTAATAGGAAAAGATACAGGTCGTTCTACACCATTAAGATCATCGTTGATACCCATACCTTTTAAAACAAAAAGAGGAGCAGTTACTCTCCTTAGCCTTAATTCAGATGATAAATTGACTTGAAAAAAGTCTTTTATATGTTTGATTCCCAGCTCAGTTTGTTTAAGATCGAGAATGGGGGTGTATCGTTTTGGTTTAATTAAATAGCTCATGTTTGATTTTTATTTGTAGTGCAAATATAAGGATTATTCTTTTGTTTAGAACTATATGTCTGCTTAATATCCTGTATGTTGTTCAAATAGATATTATATATTAGTTATTTGTGTCTAATTGATTAATTGGGCATTTGTTTTATTTCCTTAATATTTTAGGATGATGAGTATATTTTTTTTATTTTTGTAAGGTAAAATGGCCCAGTAGCTTAGCTGAATAGAGTGTCAGATTCCGGTTCTGAAGGTCATGGGTTTGAATCCCATCTGGGTCACATCAATAATAGGTACTTATTATTTAAAGAAGCGAAGAGTAGTTACTGAATAGTTCCTACTCTTTTTTTATATAATTAAAACTCTCTTAATGTGTCTTTTAAAAGTTATCAGTGTGAGAACTTATACCTATGGCTCATTTTAAGCTACTTTATTCAGTCATAACGTTAACATCGAGTATTTAGATATTTTATCTTGATTGGTTCCTTTTTAGCATAAAAAAAAGACCTCACTAAAAGATTAGTAAAGTCTTGCTACAGATTGATAGTTGCTTTTATTTTTTCTTCTTTCCTGAATTTTTAGAACAATATAGGATATCGTTCTGCAGTAAGTCCCAATTATCCGCTAGAGCTTGCATGGATGGGAAAACGATATCTGCACCTGCATCAAGCAAAATGGAGTCATCCAGAGGACCTGTATTTACAGCAAGAGTTAATATTCCTGCTCTAACAGCCGATTCAACTCCTAGTGGAGCATTTTCTACTACTACAGCTTCATTTGCTGATATGTTAGCCTTTTTAAGAGCCATTAAGTAGGGTTCAGGATCGGGTTTACCATGTTTTACATCGTACGCAGATATAATGTAATCCTCTTTAAAAGTATTTGGAAAATGCTTTTCTAATTTTTTTAGTAATGAGTGTTGTCCTGATCCTGTAACAACCATTGGAATGAGCCCTTCACTTTTTACTTTTAGAAGTAAGCTATAAGCTCCTTTCATCCTTTCTGCTGTAGGTAGAGAGTTGAATAAATCACTCTTTTCTTCATAGATCTTTGTTACCTCTTCATCCGTTGCGTCTCGTCCATGTTCACGTTGGCATACAAGGTTTATTGTTCCTCTACCTGTTCTGCCTTCATTCATGTAGACCTCTTCTTTATTCATGTCTAAGTTATGTCGTTTCATAACTTTATTCCATGCTTCTGCATGATTTGGCATAGAGTCGAAGAGAACACCATCCATGTCAAAAAGTACAGCTTTGAGTTTTAGATTAGATTGTTTGTGTTGGGTTAAATAGTTAATAATTTGTTGTTTATACATACTGAATAGTAAGTTTGTTTTATAAAAATAAAGCCAGCTTTTATTGCTGGCCTTAAATATACTCAAAATGTCTGGTTTTACAGCTTAGCCTGAATAGCTTTTGATTGTTCTTCGTAGCCTGGCTTGTTTAATAATGCAAACATATTGCTCTTATATGCTTCAACACCTGGCTGGTTAAATGGATTAACACCTAGAATATATCCACTTATACCACAAGCTATTTCAAAGAAATAGATCAATTGACCTAAATGACGTTCGTTTAGACTAGGCATAACTATGCGTAGATTAGGAACATCACCATCCACGTGAGCTAGTTGAGTACCCAGTTCGGCCATTTTATTTACCTCATCAACTCGTTTTCCTGCTAGGTAGTTTAGACCATCAAGATTTTCTTTGTCTTCAGGAACTCTAAGTTCGTGATTTACTTTTTCTACAGAAATAACAGTTTCAAAAATACTTCTTTCTCCTTCTTGAATCCACTGTCCCATAGAGTGTAAGTCAGTAGTTAAGTCAACTGAAGCTGGGTAAATACCTTTGTTTTCTTTTCCTTCAGATTCACCATATAATTGCTTCCACCATTCACTTACGTAGTGAAGTTTAGGGGTGAAGTTTACAAGGATTTCGATTTTCTTACCTTGTTTGTATAGTTCATTTCTTGTTGCTGCATAGATAGCTGCAGGGTTCTTCTCAAAAGGAACATCTAGTCCGCAAGCTTTTTCCATTTCTGCTGCACCTGCAATTAATTGATCAATATCAAAGCCTGCAACAGCAATAGGCAATAAACCTACAGGAGTAAGAACAGAGAAACGTCCCCCTACATTATCAGGAATAATAAAAGATTTATATCCTTCTTTATCTGCAGTAATACGTGCTGCTCCTTTATTTGCATCAGTAATTGCAACGATTACTTTTTTAGCAATCGCTTTACCTCTTTGCTCTTCACATTGTTTTTTGAGAAGGCGGAAAGCAAGAGCCGTTTCTGTAGTTGTACCAGATTTTGAAATATTAATAATACCAAAGCGCTTTTCTTTAAGGAATTCTAATAATTCAAATAGGTAATCTTCAGAAATATTGTGTCCAGCATAAAGTATGATAGGATTTTTTCTGTTTTCAAGTCTTAAATCGAAGCTGTTTGAAAGTGATTCAATTACAGCACGTGCACCTAAATAGCTACCACCAATACCAGCAACAACTACAACATCGCAATTATCTTTTAGTACTTGTGCAGTTGCTTTTATATCCTCAAGATGTTCTTGAGTTGTAGAGCTTGCTAAGTGTAACCATCCTAAAAAATCACTACCTTTTCCTGAGCCATTTTCAAGTGCTTCTTGAGCTTTATGAATTG
The DNA here is from genome assembly GCA_000212915.1 of Bacteroides coprosuis DSM 18011. Classification (NCBI taxonomy): domain Bacteria; kingdom Pseudomonadati; phylum Bacteroidota; class Bacteroidia; order Bacteroidales; family Bacteroidaceae; genus Bacteroides; species Bacteroides coprosuis. Next base: position 2,979,057 of record CM001167.1, on the reverse strand, counting down.
GTTCTTTATAAGTAGCAATTGCATCATTGGATATAAATCCTAATGTTTTCTTAATGTCTAAACTAATCATATTCTTATTTTAATCTATTTGTGAGTAACTTCATCTCAGAGCGTGGGTCAGCATTTTGATATAACACTTTATATACAGCCTGCAAAATAGGCATATCTACTTGTTGTTTGAGGTTGATTTCATAAATACATTTAGTGCCGTAATATCCTTCGGCTACCATCCCCATTTCTGCTTGAGCTCCTTCTACAGAGTGCCCTTGACCAATAGAATGACCAAATCTTCTGTTTCTACTGTATTTAGAGTAACCTGTAACTAGTAAGTCTCCTAAATAAACAGATTCGCAGACGTTTCTGTTCAATGGATATACTTTATTCAAAAACTTATCCATTTCTAAAATGGAATTTGAAAGTAAGACTGCATGGAAGTTATCACCATAGCCTAAGCCGTAATAAATACCTGCTGCTATAGCATATACATTTTTGAGAACAGATCCATATTCTACACCAGCTACATCTTTGCTTGTAGTTACTCGTACATAATCATTTGTAAGAAGGTTTGAGAAAGATTTTGCTTTTTCTAAGTCTGTACATGATACCGTTAAGTAAGATAGTTTATGTTTAGCTACCTCCTCTGCATGGCATGGACCACCAATAACAGCGATGTTGGGTTGTGATACATGATATACTTGACTGAAAAAGTCTGAGACTATTAGATTTTTTCCTGGAATAATTCCTTTAATGGCTGTAACGATAAGTTTATTTTCAAGACTTACTGTCAAGTCCTTTAATTCATCTTTAAGGTAAGGAGATGGAGTTACAAAAATTAATGTATCAGCAGTATTGATCGTTTTATTTATATCGTTGCTGAAGTTTATTTTGTTAATATCAAAATTAACGTTAGTTAGGTATGCTGGATTATGGCCTTTTTCCTTAAATGCGATGATGCGATCTTCACGATGCATATACCAGTTAATTTTGTCTTTCTTGCTGAGAACTATCTTTGCTATGGCTGTAGCCCAGCTGCCTCCTCCGATTATTGCAATCCTACCCAGTTTTTCCATATTTATAGACATAAAAACGTGAGGAATGAATCCTAAAGATAAGTCCATTCCCCACGTTCTATATAGTTTGTTAGTTTAATTTTTCAATCCATGCGGTAACTTCATTTACCGTAGGGTTAGTTAAGTCCAATTTATATTTCTTGTTAATACCACAAATATCTTGATGTAATTTCTGTGGCTTAACTTCTGCCAAATCAGAAACATGGTTGTATCCAGCTTTTTGAATTGCAGGAACCCAATCTTCTGAAATACCTAGTTCTGTATATTTATTGGCAGCATCTTTTTGTTCTTTTTTCTCTGGTCTCATTTGAGGGAAGAAAAGAACTTCTTGAATAGATTCTTGACCTGTCAATAACATAACAAGACGATCCATACCTATACCCATCCCTGCTGTTGGAGGCATACCATATTCTAGAGCTCTCACAAAGTCCATATCAATGAACATGGCTTCATCATCTCCCTTCTCACTCAATTTAAGCTGATCTTGGAAACGAGCCAACTGATCAATCGGATCATTTAGCTCTGAGTAAGCGTTACAAAGCTCTTTACCGTTTGCCATCAACTCGAAACGTTCAGTTAAATCAGGATTATCTCTATGTTTTTTTGTCAATGGTGACATTTCAATAGGGTAATCTGTTATAAATGTAGGTTGGATGTAGTTACCTTCACAGAATTCACCAAAGATTTCATCAATCAACTTACCCTTACCCATTGTTTCATCAATTTCAAGGTTTAGTTTCTTGCAGATTTCTCTGATTTCATCTTCTGATTTTCCATTTAAGTCATAACCTGTAAACTCTTTAATAGAATCCAACATAGTTATGCGTTTGAAAGGAGCTTTAAAATCTATTTCGTTTTCACCTACTTTTACTTTTGTAGTACCATTTACATCTAAGCAGATTTTTTCAATCATTTGCTCAGTGAAGCACATCATCCAATTGTAGTCTTTGTAAGCTACATAGATTTCCATTACTGTAAATTCTGGATTATGTGTTCTGTCCATACCTTCATTACGGAAGTTTCTGGAGAACTCATATACACCATCAAACCCACCAACAACAAGTCTTTTAATGTAAAGCTCATTGGCAATACGTAGATATAAAGGCATATCTAGAGCGTTGTGATGTGTGATAAATGGACGTGCTGCTGCACCACCAGGAATTGGTTGTAAAACAGGAGTCTCTACTTCAATGTAACCTCTTGTATTAAAGAAGTCACGCATAGAGTTGTAAATTTTGGTACGCTTGATAAAGATGTCTTTGATACCTTCATTTACAGCAAGGTCAACATATCTTCTTCTATAACGCATTTCTGGGTCATCGAAGGAGTCGTAAGTTTCACCATCTTTATGTTTGACAATTGGAAGAGGTTTAATCGATTTTGATAGAATAGTAATTTTTTCAGCATGTACACTGATCTCGCCCATCTTTGTGCGAAAGACGAAACCTTCAATACCAACAAAATCACCAAGATCTAAAAGTTTCTTGAATACAGTGTTGTACATTGATTTATCCTCATCAGGACAGATGTCATCACGTGTTATGTATACTTGGATACGTCCTTTAGAATCTTGCAATTCCATGAAAGAAGCTTTACCCATAACACGACGGCTCATCATTCTACCTGCAATTCTTACTCTTTGAGGTTCCTCTGCATCGTCCTTGAAACTATCCTTAATATCAGTAGAGTATGTAGTTACATTAAACTCATCTGCTGGATATGGATCAATTCCCATCGCACGGAGTTCGGTTAGACTTTCACGTCTAATAATCTCCTGCTCACTAAGTTCTAAAATATTCATTTTTAATTTCGTATTAACTCTTCTTATATTATCAATTACAAAAGTACGAAAGTTTTTTTACATTATATATTGATAGTCAAAGTCTGTTTTCTTAATAGACTTCAATTTTGTTGTTTTTTAGTAAAAAAGTCTACTTATTTATCTCTTTAGCTATAAGCAACATTAACACTAATAAAGAGTTGAAGTTTGGTTCGCTCTTTCAAATAAACTAGCTTTGTAAGCTATAATCTTTTTATATGGAAGGAAATAAAGCAACACTAGCATTAGGTAACGAAAGTATGAGTAAGCTAATGGCACAATATGCCATTCCAGCTATTATTGCAATGACTGCAGCTGCTCTTTATAATATGATTGATAGTATTTTTATCGGTCATGGAGTAGGTGTCTTAGCGATGACAGGTTTATCAATAACTTTCCCCTTTATGAACTTGGCTGCCGCTTTTGGTGCTATGGTAGGATTGGGTTCTGCTACTCTTATATCTGTTAAACTGGGGCAACAAGATTATAAAACTGCCCAAGAGGTATTGGGAAATGTGGTAACTCTTAATTTTATTATAGGTATATCTTTTTCTATTATTTCCTTTATTTTCTTAGATCCTATTCTTTATGTCTTTGGAGCTAGTGACGCTTCCTTGCCTTATGCTAGAGACTTTATGGAGGTTATTTTGATAGGAAATATTTTTTCTCATTCTTATTTTGCTCTGAATGCCGTGTTAAGGGCTAGTGGGCAACCTCGTAAAGCTATGATTGCTACTATCTTTACTGTTTTAATCAATATAGTGTTGGCACCCATCTTCATTTTTTATTTTGGCTGGGGTATTCGAGGTGCTGCAACAGCCACAGTAACAGCTCAATTTATTGCTTTGCTATGGCAAATCCATTATTTTACAGATAAGAAGAATTTAATCTACTTCAAAAAGGGAACTTATCGTCTTAAAAAATATATTGTACGTGATATCCTTGCTATTGGAATGTCTCCTTTTTTAATGAATGCTGCAGCTTGTTTTATTGTATTATTTATAAACCATAGCCTAGGTAAATATGGCGATGATTACTACATTGGAGCTTATGGAATAGTTAATCGTATTGTTTTTTTCTTCTTGATGATTGTGATGGGATTGAATCAAGGTATGCAGCCTATAGCTGGATATAACTATGGTGCTAAGCAATATGGCCGTGTTACCGAGATTTTGAAATTAACGATCAAATGGGCTACTTTAGTGACTTGTATCGGTTTTGCTCTTGGTATGTTTGCACCTCATTTAGTAGTCTCTATTTTTACTCCCGACGAAGAGTTAATCAATATTGCATCAAAGGGGTTGTCTATTACTACAGTAGCATTTCCTGTTGTTGGGTTTCAGATGGTTACTTCTAATTTTTTCCAGAGTATAGGGTTGGCAAAGAAGGCCATTTTCTTATCTCTTACCCGACAATTGTTATTCTTATTACCTTGTTTGTACTTTTTACCCACGTTCTTTGGTGTAGAGGGAGTGTGGGCTAGTATGCCTGCTTCCGACTTTATAGCTGCACTGGTAGCTGCTATTTTACTATGGTACCAGTTTAGGCTATTTAAACGTTCAGAGAATAGTGAAGTATGATTCATAAATATGCATTGAAAAACATCTAAATACTTAAGTAACAAAAGAACTTGTAGATAAGGTAGATTGTTATCTTTTTAATACTATTCAAAATACCATGAAACAAAATTATATCATAAATATTGGTCGAGAACTAGGTAGTGGTGGTCGAGACATAGGTCAAAAGCTATCCGAGCACTTAAATTTTGAGTTTTACGATAGAAAGCTTATTGAAATAGCTGCTCAAGAAAGTGGCTTGTGTAAAGAGTTTTTTGAAAAGGCTGATGAAAAAGCATCACAAACACGTTGGGGCTCTTTCTTTGCTATGCGTTATCCTTTTATAGGTGATGGTGTTGTACCTTCTAATTTTTTAAGTAATGATGCTCTCTTTAAAATACAGAGTGATGTGATTAGAGAGTTAGCGGAGAAGCATTCTTGTATTTTTGTTGGTCGGTGTGCTGATTATATTTTAAGAAACCATCCCAATTGCGTGAGTATCTTTATCTCTTCTCCTCATGATGACCGAGTAGATAGGCTTTGTCAAAGACACAATATATCAAAAGACGAAGCCGAAGAAATGATGATTAAGGCTGATAAAGGTAGATCTCAGTACTACAACTATTATAGCTATAATACATGGGGAGCTGCCAAGACTTATGATTTATGCATCAATTCTTCTTTGTTTGGATTAGATGGAACGGTTGATTTTATCGAAAACTTTATAAAACACAAATTTCAGTTGAAATAAATAAGGATTAGAATCCACTAATATTCTATATTTTATTAGAAGGAGGATAATGAGTAAAAGAATCAAATTACTCATTATCCTCCTTTTTTTGCGCATTTCTATTATCTGAGGTACAGTTCTGACTAATAAATCCTATTCTCTGTATGTCTTTAAATAAATGTAGTAATGAAAGGGTTTGAGATATATTCTGACACCGACATGTAATCGTCATGTCGGTGTCAGAGTATCATCATGTCGGTGTCAAAGTAATAGTTTGATTCTATCTATAATCCTTTTTCTCATCAGATTTGAAGTCTAAATTCTATCTTCTTGAAAAGAGAATTCGTGAGCTATAAAGTGATAATAGGAGTGGTTTCTGTTTGAATAGATGCCTAAGCACTAGATTTTATTCCTAAAAAACAGATTGATAAACACACTCTTATCTGTAAGATTTGCCTTTTCATTTTTCATTTGTGTTTCAATTGTGCTTTATTTTTCATTTTAACAATCATTAAGAAATGAGCATATATACATAAATTAACAATCAAACAGGGTATCAATTTTAACAGTTTATACGCATACAACTAGGAGAAATTTGAGTGATGAAAAATTGTTGCTACCTATAGGGGTAATTAGTCCTTTTTGTTGCTAATTATGAATTTTAAAATGAGCATTAAAATAAAACAGATTATGTTTGTAAAATAATTAACCGAGAAAAAACAGGTTTATTTTTTATCGGTTAATGTTTAAAATTTACCCGTTTTTATTTTAAAAATGCCTTATAGGGGGTTCTTATCTCTATTTTATATATATTCTCGGATATAAGTTATGTCTAAAATCGCTCAAATGAATTGGTCTTTTATTCTATTTTTAAATTGTACAAGAAAAGTATTCAATTAGCAAAAACAGGATTATTTGTAAATTAATGTGAATTGTAAATTCTTCTAGTGAGATCCTGATTTTGAGAGTGAATTGTGTGAGAAATATTATTTATTACATTTGCTGATGTGATATCAACACGAGAAAATATTTATGAGAATCCGAACCCTAAAGAAGATCATAGATTGAACATAAAAGAATTATGTATCTCTTCTCGCTAAGATTTTGCAAATAGATATTTGTCATAAGAAAGATTAGTTCCTTTATGTTATAGTTGTGGATCTATGTCTATCCACAATCATACATACTCGAGCTGATGTTCACTTAAACCCTTGGTGAACTATTATATAAAAAAAGAGGTGAGCTCCCATATGTCATGTCTTCAATAATATATAATACTAGGTATGTGAAAAGAAGCATAGAAAATCTATTTAGAGATAGTTAGCTCTTTTAAGAAGCTACTGTTTGGTAGAAGGTTTCCTTAGCTTAAATGTAACATACAAGTTGTTTCCTCCAGAGGATGAAACAGATTTTATAAGTTAGTTTCTGAACTTGTTGTTTAGAGTTATTTAGCTATTAATCAATTATATACATTTAATTTATTGAAATTATGAAAACAAGAAAACTACAAAAATGAAAATCTAATTCTAACGGTATTTCTGCTGCTTGGATTATTTTAGGATGTGCTATTATAGCTGGTTTATTCTTCTTTTACGTGTGTGGAGATGCAAGTCACTTCGATGAAAAAGGTCATCCACTTCCTGGCGATGTTTTTGGTACTTTATACCAAGGTGGTTATGTAATCCCAATCGTTATTACTCTTTTACTTACTGTTTTAACTTTATCTGTTGAAAGATTATTTGCGATGAGTAGAGCAAGTGGAAAAGGTAAGGTAGCTCAATTTGTTATCAATGCAAATAAGAAACTAGAAGAAGGCGACATCGAAGGTGTAGAAAAACTTTGTGATGAACAAAAAGGTTCTGTTGCGAATATTTTGAAAGCTGGTTTAGTAAGATACAGAGATGTAGAAAGTATTGACGACTTGACAAATGTTGAAAAAGCTGGGCTTATTCAAAAAGAAATTGACGAAGCTACAACTCTTGAACTTCCATACTTGGAAAAGAACTTAAATATCATTGCAGCTATTTCAAGTTTAGGTACTCTATTCGGACTATTTGGTACAGTACTTGGTATGATTCGTTCGTTTGCGGCTATGGGTAATGAAGGAGCTCCAGATTCAACAGCTCTTGCAGTAGGTATCTCTGAAGCACTGATGAATACAGCTATGGGTATTGGTACGGGTGCTGTAGCTATCATTACCTATACTTACTTCTCAGGTCGTGTACAATCTATTACTGATGCTGTAGATGAAGTTGGCTTTGCTATTGGACAAGCATTTGTAAAAACACATGGTGGTATTACAAAATAATTTTATCCAATACTTTTATCTAAAAATAATTCTCTAATAGGGAGATGTTGGTTCATTCCTTTCTCCCTCAACTAAAAAAAGAAGATTATGGCAAAAGTAAAGAAACATGATGTATTCATTGACATGACAGCGATGAGTGATGTTACTGTTCTCTTGCTTACTTTCTTCATGTTAACATCAACCTTTTTACCCAAAGAACCAGTAACAGGTATTAATGCTCCTGCTTCTGTAAAAGATATCAAGGTTCCAGATTATAATGTGATGAATATACTGATAGACTTGAAAGGAAAAGTTTATTTGAATATTGATAGACCCGAAGTAAAGCTTGAGGCACTAGATAGAATGTCAAAGCAGTATGGTGTAACATTCAGTGATCAACAAAAGAAAGTATTTGTAGAACAGCCTTATATAGGAGTACCTATTAGTAGGTTACCTGCATTACTCGACTTACCGATGTCCGATCAAGATGCTCATATGAGGCAGTATGGTATTCCTTCAGACAGTATAAGTAACCAATTAACGGATTGGATTCAAATAGCAAGAGACATTGACTCTGATATGAAAATTACGCTAAAAGCAGATCAAACTACTCCATACCCTATTGTAGAAAAGGTAATGAAGGATTTGGTTAAGATTAAAGCCAATCGTTATAGTTTGGTTACCGTATTAAAAGGAGCACCTGATGGTTTTTAATATAAATATAAAAAAATAAGAATATGGCAAGTATAGATACCAGTAAAGGTGGAGGTTCTAAGAAAGGTAAGCCTCAAAAGCAAACATTACGTGTTGACTTTACACCGATGGTAGATATGAACATGTTGCTCATTACATTCTTTATGCTTTGTAGTACATTATCAAAACCTCAAGTGATGGATATAGCGATGCCTACAGATCAAATAATGGATGAGTCCCAGACACCTAAAGTAAAAGAGTCAAAGGCAATAACTCTACTCTTAGGTGAAGATAACAAAGTTTATTACTACTTAGGTAAACTGGACGAAGAAGCGTATTCAGATTATAATACGCTAAAAGAAACTACGTTCTCTACCAGTACCTCCAATGAAGGCTTAAGAGATATTCTTTTGGAACGTAATATAGATGCAGTTCGTGATATGAGAGAACTAAAGACAGAAAAACGTGAAAAAGGAAATCGTATGTCTGAAGACGAGTTTAAAGAACGCAGAAATAAAATTAAAGGAGACAAAGACGCTTTAACTGTAATAATTAAACCTACAGAGCATTCCAATTACAAAAATCTAGTTGATGCATTAGATGAAATGGAAATTTGCAGTATTGGTAAATATGCTATCGTAGATATGACTGACGGAGATTACTTCTTAATTGAGAACCTAAAAACCCAAGGTGGTTTTGGTGCAGAGAATCTAGCTCCTCAAAATTAATAATTATTCTAAAATTAAATGCTATGTTAAAAGATGTCAATATAAACTCCAAAGAATGGTGTGACATGGTCTTTGAACAGAAGAACAAAAAATATGGGGCATATCGTTTGCGCCAGAGCTCTTCTAAAAGGCATTTTACCGCATTCTTGATAATCATTCTTTGTACTATTCTAGTTGCACTTATACCTCGTATATATAGTGTTGTGAAAAGTAAAACAGCAAAGAACTTAGGTCCGATGGAGGAGACCGTGGAACTTTCTAATATACCAATAGAGGAACAAGTTCCTGAAGAAAATATAATAAAACAAGAGGTAGCACCTCCACCACCTCCTCTGAAATCAACTATTCAGTTTGTTCCACCCGTAATTGCTAAAGATGAAGATGTTACGGATCAAGACGAAATGAAAACTCAAGAGGAAGTACAAACTTCTAAATTACAAATATCAGTTGCCGATGTAAAAGGAACAGATGAAAAGTTAGGAGTGGATATTGCTGAACTAGAGCAACATAAGGTGATTGTTGGAGAAGAAGTGGCCGAAAAGCCTTTTGAAGTAGTTGAACAAGCTCCAGCTTATCCTGGAGGAGTTGAAGAGCTAATGAAGTATTTGTCAAAAAATATCAAGTACCCAACAGTTGCTCAAGAGAACGGAGTTCAAGGACGTGTAATCGTTCGATTCGTAGTATCAAAGACAGGAGCAATCTCAGATGTAACTGTAGTACGTGGTTTCGATGCTGCTTGTGATAAAGAGGCTGTAAGAGTTGTTAAGTCAATGCCAAAATGGCTTCCAGGTAAACAGGGTGGTGTAGCAGTACCTGTATATTTCACACTACCTGTAACATTTAAGTTGAAATAATAAAATAAAGAGAGAGTTTTAAACTGCTTTAATATTAGCATCTCTCTCTTTTAAATTAAATTAATTCATTTGTAATGAAAGGTGCAAAAAAACATTATCCTTTAAATTTGTATGGGGTTTGCTAATGACGGCTACTTATCTACTGATATCTTATTTATTAGTGTTTTCACCTCTATATATTGGAAGGAGTGCTATTCCCGGACCTGTGAGGATAGTATTGGCTATCATATTTACTGTGTACGGAATTTATCGAGGATATAGGCTGTGGAGTCAGCGCTAAAGTCATTTTCTATAAACCTTTAATATTATTTGATATGAGAAAAGTGAAATTTTTATTGCTATCATTGGTTGTGTTGATCAGCTTTACCTCGTGTAAGAACCAGCGCAAAGTATCAAGAACTGATACTCCAACATCTGGAATTGTTGAAATAGCAGTAGATGAGAGCTTTGCTCCAATCATAGATGAGCAGATTGGCGTATTTGAATCATTATACGAGAAGTCGTCAATCATTCCTATTTACACGAATGATGTAAATGTGTATGATCTTTTGATGAAAGATAGCGTACGTTTGGTTTTAGGAACCCGTGAATTGACTCAGAATGAAATTTCAAGAGTAGAAGCAAAGAAACAAAGGCTAAGAGTATTAAAAGTTGCAGTTGATGGAGTTGCATTAATTATTCATAAAGATAATCCCGATTCTTTGTTGACACTAAGCCAAGTTCAAAAAGTCATCACTGGTAAAATTGAATCATGGAAGGAGATTAACGCTAATTCTCCATTAAATGAAATATCAGTCCTATTTGATACTCCTAATTCAAGTACGGTTCGTTTCTTACGAGATTCAGTTTGTAATAATGAGCCAATGGGCTCAAATGTTAAAGCTGTTTCTGCTGATATTGAATCTGTTGATATTAGTCAAGTTAAATCAAATCGTATGGTTATAGAATATGTTGCATCTCATCCCAATGCCATAGGGGTACTAGGGGTTGGTTGGTTAAACAATCCTTCCGATCAAAGTAATTTGAGTTTTATTGATGAGGTTACTGTTGTAGGTATAAGTAGAAGAGATGTTGCCACATCTTCTAATAGTTATAAACCCTATCAGTATCAAATGGCATTAGAAATTGCACACAGATATTCACCTTTGGAAAATTTGGAATCTGGATATCCTTTGACAAGAGATATTTATATAATGAGTACAGATGCTATTGGTGGTCTTACAACTGGCTTATACAATTTTATAGCTAGTGATAGAGGGCAACGGATAATCTTGAAATCGGGATTGTTGCCAGCAAACAGACCTATCCGACTTATTAATATTTCAGAATCGATGGATTAATTAATGAATAAAGAACGAGTAGTACTTACTTATAAAAAGATTAAAAATGAAAACAAGATATTTTATCTGCTCTCTTGTGAGCTTATTGGTTTGTGCAACATCTTTTGCACAAAACCACTCTGGTATTGAGCTTTTCAATTTAGGAGAACTTACAACAGCCAAACAACTTTTTGAAGGATCAAAAGGTGTATCTCCAGATATTTCATATTATTATTTGGGTGAGATTGCCTTGAAAGAAGGAAAAAATAGTGAAGCATTAGAATACTTTAATAAAGGTATTAATGCAGATTCAGATGCTGTATTTTGCTCTATTGGCAAAGTGAAGATAGAACAAAAAGCATCACCTAAAGAGTTAAGTAAAGAATTAAAGAATATCCAAAAGAAAAACAAAAAAGATATTGCGGTTTTAGTGCAAATAGCTAAAGCTTACTGGGATGTAGATATGATTGCTGATGCAGAAAGCACTTTGTCTGCAGCAAGAAGTATAGATAAAAATTCTGCTTTACCTTATTTGTTAGGAGGAGATATCTTGTTGAAAAAAGGGAATATAGGAGAGGCTGCTTCACAATATGAACAAGCTTATACTTTTGATCCTAGTTGTGTAGTAGCATATATTAAGAATGCATTAGTTTATGAAACGACTAATTCTACAACGTCTATAAATACTTTGAAAAGTGGCTTAGAAGCCAATCCTAATAACACATTAATAAACAAATATCTTGCTGATATTTATTACCACCATGGTTTCTATCAACAAGCAATAGATGCTTATAATCTATTTTTCCAAAGTAATAATCAGTCTTTAGCTGATTTGAAAAATTATGCTGCATCTTTCTATTTTACAGATAATTACGAAAAAGCTCTCGAAATAATTCAAGAAGTTTTAGCTGTAGATCCCAATAATCGAGTGATGAATCGATTATTAATGTATACCTTTGACAAGCAGAAAAAATTTGACAAGGCCTTAGATGCCAGTGAAAAATTATTTGCACTCTCTCCTGATGATACACAAACACCATTATTGGCGAATGATTATATTGTGTATGGAGATATTTTGAGAGAAAATGGAGATTTAGACAAAGCCATTGTTCAATATGACAAAGCAATAGCTCTGGATACTGAAAAGCTAGATGTCTTAAAAGATATAACAGGAAAACTAGTCAATGCGAATCGATTTGTTGAAGCAGGTAAGCTATACGATAGATATATTGAGCTAGCTAAAGAAACTGAATCTTCTGATTATTTATTAATGGGTATTGCTTATTACCAAGCAGCTGTGAAAGCTTCGAAAGATGAAATTGAAAAAGACCAGACTAAACTAGTGGAATATACCACAAAGGCAGAAGCAGCATTTAGTATGGTTATTGACTTAGTTCCTGATAGTTATCAAGGCTATTATTGGAGAGCCAATGTGAAAACTTTGCTTGATGCTGACTTGTCTAAAGGTTTAGCAAACGACGACTACTTAAAAATGATAGAAGTAATTAAGAGTAATGACTTAGATTCAAATATTAATAAACTTGTTGAAGGATATAGATATTTATCTATTTATTATCTGTATCAATTTGATTCAAATAAAAAAGATAGTGATAAACAATCTGCTAAGAAATATGCAGAACAAGTACTAGAGCTTAACTCTAACGATGATACAGCTCAGAAAATACTTGAAGTTCTATCTAATTAAATATGAGTAAGATACAATTTAATTGAGGTTCTCTTAATTAAGTCTTATATTATAGAAAATAGTTAATTAAACAGTAAAAAATGGATTTTATACTATTAATAGCGGTAATCATTACCGCTATATTACTAGCTGCTTTAGCCCTTAAAACAGCCCGTTTACTTTCTCCGAGGTCTTATAATCCACAGAAAAGTGAAGCTTATGAATGTGGTATTCCTACGAGAGGTACAAGTTGGATGCAGTTTAAAGTGGGATATTACTTATATGCCATCCTTTTCTTGGTTTTTGATGTAGAAACAGTGTTCCTCTTTCCTTGGGCTGTCGTTTCTAAAGAATTAGGAATGATGGGGTTAATTAGCTTTTTATTTTTCTTGCTTATTTTAGTTTTAGGCCTTGCTTACGCATGGAAGAAAGGAGTTCTTGAATGGAAATAAAGAAACAAAATAAAAAGATACCCAAGATTAAATCCATGGCTTACGATGAGTTTAAAAACAACGATTATTTAGAAAATATGGTTGAAGAACTCCGCTCTAATGGAACAAATGTAGTTGTCGGAGTTCTTGACGATGTTGTCAATTGGGGTAGAAGTAATTCACTATGGCCATTAACTTTTGCTACGAGTTGCTGTGGTATTGAGTTTATGGCTATTGGTGCTGCTCGTCACGATTTTGCTCGTTTTGGTTTTGAAGTAGCACGACCTAGTCCACGTCAGGCAGATTTTATTATGGTAGCGGGTACCATTACCGATAAAATGGCTCCTGTATTGAAGAGACTTTATGATCAGATGGCAGATCCAAAGTATGTTATAGCATGTGGTGCTTGTACTATTACTGGTGGACCATTTAAAAACTCATATCACGTGGTTAAAGGTATAGATAAGATATTACCTGTTGATGTGTTTATTCCTGGTTGTCCTCCACGTCCCGAAGCTATGATTTATGGTCTTATGCAACTTCAGCGTAAAGTGAAGTTGGAACGCTTTATTGGTGGAGTGAATAAGAAAGAATTAACCATTAAAGAATATGAAGAAAAACTGAAAGAAGATTCATCTGAAAAAAATAATTATTGAAAATGAGTGTTCAAGCTAGACTAACCCAAAAATTCCCTTCTGCTATTATTGAGGAGAAACCAGACAGACTAATTGTTAAAATAGACTCTGATATATTTAGAGAGATGGCAGAATTCCTCTATAAAGAAGACCTTCATTTCGACTACATGAGAAACCTCACAGGTATTGATTTTGGTGAAGAGGGTTTTGGAGTGATTTATCATTTGGAATCTACTGCAAATAAATATCAAGTAGAATTAAGAGCTGTAATATCAAATCGTGAGCAACCTTATATCCATACAGTTGCTGATTTGTGGAAGATAGCTTCTGTCTATGAACGTGAAGCCTATGATTTCTACGGTATCATTTTTCTAAATCACCCAGATATGCGCAGACTTTTTCTTCGTAATGAATGGAAAGGTTATCCTCTACGCAAAGATTACGAGCATATTGAAGAGTTGGATATGACCAATGAAGGCAATGAAGATTTTACTGTGTCTTGGTCTTTAAATGATGAAGGAAAGTTAGTCCCTAATCAACGTGTGCTTTTTGAACCAGATGAATATGTTGTTAATATAGGACCGCAACATCCTGCAACTCATGGTGTACTACGTTTTCGTACGTCTTTAGATGGTGAGTTCATCAATAAGATAGATATTCATTGTGGTTATATTCATAGAGGCATTGAAAAGTTATGTGAAGGGCTGACTTACCAACAAACTATTGGCTATATGGATCGTCTTGATTATTTAGCTGCATTGCAAAGTCGTCATGCACTTTGTATGTGTGTAGAAAAAGCGATAGATCTTCAAGTCTCAGATCGAGTTCTGTATATTAGAACTATAATGGATGAACTCCAGAGAATTAACTCACACCTCCTTTTCTTTTCTACACTATGCATGGACTTAGGTGCTTTAACTGCTTTCTTCTATGGGTTTAGAGATAGAGAAAAAGTACTTGATATCCTAGAAGAAACTACAGGTGGTAGATTAATACTACATTATAATATCATTGGAGGTGTTGAAAACGATATTCATCCAGATTTTGTGCGTAAAGTAAAAGAACTTCTTGAGTATCTTCCTAAAGTATTAGTAGAATATAAAAAAGTTTTCACTGATAATGTTATTGCTCGCAATCGAATGATTGGCGTGGGAGTGCTTACCCATGAAGATGCTATTTCTTTTGGTGCAACTGGTCCTGTGGGTAGAGCTTCAAATTGGGCTTGTGATGTTCGTAAACGTATTCCTTATGGTGTTTATGATCAAGTTGATTTTAAGGAAGTTGTTCGACCAGAAGGAGATTCTTATGCAAGGTATTTAGTCCGCATGGAAGAGATTGAAGAAAGTATGCGAATTATTGCTGCTTTGATCGATAATATACCAGAGGGAACTACACGAGAAAAAACAAAACCCATCATCAGAATACCTGAAGGTAGTTACTATGCTTCTGTTGAGGCTAGTAGAGGTGAGTTTGGTGTCTTTATTGAGAGCAAGGGTGATAAAAATCCATATAGAATGAAGTTTAGAAGTACAGGGTTACCGCTTGTTGCTTGTGTAGATACAATAGCGAGAGGTGCTAAGATTGCCGACTTGATTGCTATTGGGGGTACACTCGATTATGTTGTGCCTGATATAGATAGATAACAATCTGATATTAATTAAAAATATACAAACAAGAATATTTATGTTTGATTTTGGAATTATTACAAGTAGTATTCACGATTGGCTCTCTGGGTTTTTATCTCAAGGATTAGCGCTATTTGTAGAATGTGTTTTAGTGGGTGTATGTATTTTAGCTTTATATGCTATTATAGCTATAATAATGATTTATATGGAGCGTAAAGTATGTGCCTTTTTTCAATGCAGATTTGGACCTAATCGTGTAGGTCCATGGGGTATATTCCAACTTTTTGCCGATGTATTGAAAATGTTAACAAAGGAGATTATTATTATAAAGCACTCCGATAAGTTTTTATACAATTTAGCTCCCTATATAGTGGTAGTAGGTTCTGTCCTTGCTTTTGCTTGCTTACCTATCAGCCAAGGTTTGGAAATTTTAGACTTTAATATTGGGGTATTCTTCTTCTTAGCTGTATCCTCAATAGGGGTCATAGGTATTCTTTTAGCTGGTTGGGGAAGTAATAATAAATTTTCATTAATTGCAGCGATGAGGAGTGGGGCTCAGATGATTAGCTATGAGTTGTCTATAGGTCTGTCTGCATTGACTATAGTTGCATTGACTGGTACAATGCAAATAAGTGAAATTGTAGCACAACAAGCAAATGGCTGGTTTTTGTTCAAAGGACATCTGCCTGCTTTAATCGCTTTTGTGATATATCTTATTGCTGCAAACGCAGAAGTAAACCGTGGTCCATTCGATTTACCTGAAGCTGAGTCTGAATTAACAGCGGGTTTCCATACTGAATATTCAGGTATGCACTTTGGATTATTTTATGTTGCAGAATTTGTCAACCTTTTTATCGTATCTGGTTTTGCTGCTACTGTATTCTTAGGTGGCTGGATGCCTTTCCATGTATCTGGTTTAAACGGCTTTAATGCCATAATGGATGTCATTCCTGGTTTTATCTGGTTCTTTGGTAAGACTTTCTTTTTAGTGTGGGTATTGATGTGGATAAAATGGACTTTCCCACGTTTACGTGTTGATCAAATATTACAACTTGAGTGGAAATATTTAGTGCCGATAGGTTTAGTAAACCTATTAGTAATGGCTCTCTGTGTAACTTTTGGCTGGCATTTTTAATCGTAAACTGATAAAATAATGAATAGAGAAATGGGAAATAAAAAATCATATATACAGAAAATTATATCAGCTATAAGCTCTCTCACAACAGGAATGAGGGTTACATTGAAAGAGTTCTTTACTCCTAAAGTAACACAATGTTATCCTGAAAATAGAGAAACCTTAGTTATTCCCGAAAGATTTCGTGGAACATTAGAGATGCCTCACGATGAAGATGGTAATAATAAGTGCATTGCTTGTGGGTTATGCCAGAATGCTTGTCCTAATGGAACAATTGAGGTAATATCAGAAATGGTTGTTGATGAGGAAACAGGAAAGAAGAAAAAGAAACTTGTAGATTATAAATACAACCTAGGTTCATGCATGTATTGCAATTTATGTGTAGATGTGTGTCCTACCAAGGCTATTCGCTTTAATAACAAATTTGAACATGCTGTGTTCGATAAAACAGTATTAGAGTTGAAGCTGAATAAAAAGAATTGAATTGTAGAGAGGATATCAACTTAATACAAAATAAAATATAGTAATATAAAATACATTCATTATGAATATTACATTCGAAGCTGTAGTATTTGCTGTTTTGGCATTGATTATTGTTGTTTTCTCAGTATTAACTGTAACAACAAGTCGTATTTTGCGTTCGGCAACCTATCTGCTTTTTGTTTTGCTTGGAACTGCGGGAATCTACTTCCAGCTTAACTACTCTTTTCTTGGGGCTGTTCAGTTAATGGTTTATGCAGGAGGAATAACAGTCTTATATGTTTTTGCAATACTCCTAACATCTAGTAAGGGTATGAACGACCGTGCAGAAAAATTACCTAAGTCTAAATTTTGGGTTGGTGCTATTACTGCAGTAGTTTCTTTTCTAGTATGTGCCTTTTTGATTCTAAAAAACGTATTTAAAGAAGCGATGTTCAACGATGTTGAAGTGGGAATGAATCAGATAGGTAAAACCATGTTGGGAACAGAAAAATTTCAATATCTCATCCCTTTTGAATTAATGGGGGTGCTATTGCTAGCTTGTGTAATTGGTGCTATTGTAATAGCTAGAAAGAGATAATTAATAAAGTATTTAAAAGATAAAAGATATATAGGTTATGGTACCGATGCAATATTATTTACTCGTTTCAGCTTTTATGTTGTTTGCGGGGATTTTTGGTTTCTTTATTCGTCGAAACTTACTGACTATTCTAATATCAGTTGAGTTAATATTGAATGCTGTAGATATAAACTTTGCAGTGTTTAATCGATTTCTATACCCAGAAAACTTAGAAGGGATGTTTTTTGCCATCTTTTCAATAGGGCTATCTGCTGTAGAATCTGCTGTAGCAATTGCTATTATTATTACAGTGTACCGAAACTTAAATAATATTCAGGTTGGAAATCTGAATAAACTAAAAGACTAAGATTTGATATGGAAAAGTATTCAACATTATCACTGCTAATTTTGCCTCTTTTCACTTTTGTTTTCTTGGGACTTTTAGGAAATAAAATTAAGCCTAAAGTTTCGGGATTGATAGGTTCATGTATGTTGGGAGTAACTACCTTATTTGCTTACTACATTGCTTACAGCTATTTCATTGGTGGAACAATAAGTCAAGGTATACAATTTGACTTTGTTTGGCTTCCATTTACAGATACTCTAACCTTTAATATGGGAGTTTTGTTGGACCCAATATCTGTAATGATGCTTGTCGTAATCACTACGGTATCACTTATGGTTCATATATACTCCATGGGATATATGAAAGGCGAAAAAGGCTTTCAACGTTATTATGCATTCCTTTCGCTTTTTACAATGTCTATGTTGGGGCTAGTAATTGCTACAAATATTTTCCAGATGTACCTTTTCTGGGAACTTGTAGGAGTGTCAAGTTATTTGTTAATCGGGTTTTATTATACTAAGCCCTCAGCTATTGCAGCAGCGAAGAAAGCATTTATTGTAACTCGCTTTGCTGACTTAGGTTTTCTAATTGGTATTTTAGTTTATGGTTTCTATGTGGGCTCTTTCTCGTTTGATTTTGCTCCTTATATGAAAGCAATTGCAGCTGCTGGAACTATGATTCCTTTGGCATTGGGACTGATGATAATTGGTGGTGCAGGTAAGAGTGCCATGTTCCCTCTTCATATTTGGCTGCCCGATGCAATGGAAGGTCCAACACCTGTCAGTGCTTTAATTCATGCCGCCACAATGGTAGTTGCTGGTGTTTATTTAATTGCACGTCTATTTCCTCTATTCATTGGCTTTGCACCCGAAGTTTTGCACTTTGCTGGATATGTAGGAGCCTTTACAGCTTTATTTGCAGCTGTAATAGCTTGTGTTCAGACTGATATTAAGCGTGTACTTGCATTTTCTACAATCTCTCAGATCGGATTTATGATAGTTGCTTTAGGAGTTTGTACTTCTATGGATCCTCATGCAGGAGGTTTAGGTTATATGGCTTCTATGTTTCATCTGTTTACTCATGCCATGTTTAAAGCTACTTTATTCTTGGGCGCTGGAGCAATCATACATGCTGTACATTCTAATGAAATGAAAGATATGGGAAGCTTACGGAAGCATATGCCAATTACTCACATAACTTTCCTTATTGCTTGTTTAGCAATAGCAGGTATCTGGCCATTTAGTGGTTTCTTCTCAAAAGATGAGATTCTGGCTGCAACCTTTATGTTTAGCCCTTTGATGGGATATTTGATGACATTCGTTGCAGGTCTAACAGCTTTCTATATGTTCAGGTTATACTATAACGTATTCTGGGGTAAAGCATACGAAACAAAAACTGATGCAGAAGGTCATGCTCATGTACCTCATGAATCACCTTCGTCTATGACAATTCCTCTTATTATTCTAACTCTTATTACTTGTATAGCTGGCTTTATTCCTTTTGGTAAATATATCAGTAGTGATGGAACTCCTTATATCATTCATATAGACGCACAAGTTGCTACAACAAGTTTGATAGTAGCTGTTATTGCTATTATTATAGCAACATTTATGTATAGAAAAAGCGATCGAAAAGTTGCTAATCAATTGGAACGTCAATTTAAAGGATTACACAAAGCTGCAACACATCGTTTTTATATTGATGAGGTTTATCAATTTATCACTCATAAGGTAATTTTTGGATGTATTTCTAAACCCATTGCATGGTTTGATAAGCATGTCATAGATGCATTCTTTGACTCTCTTGCTTGGATAACTAATCAAGTGTCATTTAAAATAAGAGGATTGCAAAGTGGCAATGTACAGAGTTATGCTGTTGTTTTTTTATGGGGTGCAATTGTCATCTTTGTAGCTTTACTATTTACCTATTTTGGAATAGTTTGGCTTGCCTAAAATAATTAATGAAAAAGAAAAAATAATTAGATATGAATTTTTTGTCAATATTTGTTCTGATTCCACTCCTCATGTTACTAGCCCTATGGATATCTAGGAACATGAAACAAACACATACAGTTATGGTAGTAGGTTCATCTTTACTTATTGCTATGTCTGTAACACTAACATATATGTATCTTCAAGCAAGGGCTGCGGGAGATACTTCTCAAATGTTGTTTACTCAGAGTATAGAGTGGTACAAACCATTAAATATTTGCTATGCAGTAGGGGTCGATGGCATATCAGTAGTAATGTTATTGCTTGCATCAGTTATCGTTTTTACGGGAGTGTTTGCTTCTTGGAAGATGAAAGAACAGACCAAAGAATACTTCTTATGGTACACTTTACTAAGTATGGGTGTATTTGGCTTTTTTATTAGCATAGATCTCTTTACAATGTTTATGTTTTATGAAATCGCTTTAATCCCTATGTATTTGCTAATAGGCGTATGGGGTACAGGAAAAAAAGAGTATTCAGCTATGAAACTAACTCTGATGTTGATGGGAGCATCTGCGTTTTTGCTCTTTGGAATTTTAGGGATATACTTTGGAGCAGGAGCTACTAGTATGAACTTGTTAGAAATAGGAGGTCTTCATATCCCTATAGAAATGCAAAGAATTTTCTTCCCAATGACGTTCTTGGGTTTTGGAGTACTAGGTGCTTTATTCCCATTCCATACATGGAGCCCTGATGGTCATGCTTCGGCGCCAACAGCTGTCTCTATGCTTCATGCTGGGGTATTGATGAAACTAGGAGGATATGGATGTTTCCGTGTAGCCATGTATTTAATGCCCGAAGCTGCTCAAGAACTATCATGGATATTCTTGATATTGACAGGAATTAGTGTCGTTTATGGAGCATTCTCTGCTTGTGTACAAACCGATTTGAAGTATATCAATGCTTACTCTTCAGTATCGCATTGTGGATTAGTATTATTTGCTATTCTTATGATGACACAGACAGCTGCTACTGGAGCCGTTCTTCAAATGTTATCTCATGGATTAATCACAGCATTATTTTTTGCCCTGATTGGTATGATTTATGGTCGTACTCATACTCGAGATGTCAGAGAGTTAAGAGGACTTATGAAAATCATGCCATTCCTTTCTGTTTGTTATGTGATAGCAGGTTTGGCAAACTTAGGATTACCTGGATTTAGTGGATTTGTAGCTGAAATGACCATTTTTGTGGGTTCATTTGAAAATACAGATACTTTCCATAGAGTCTTTACTATTCTAGCTACAAGTTCTATTGTAATTACTGCTGTATATATATTACGCCTAATTGGCCGATCTATTTATGGAGAAGTAGAAAACAAATCTTTTCTTATTCTTACAGATGCTAGTTGGGATGAAAAATTAAGTGTAATTGTACTCATTATTTGTATTGTAGGAGTAGGATCTTTTCCATTCTTCTTCTCCAATATTATTAGTGAAAGTGCATCTACTTTTCTTGTACAGTTAATAAATTAATAAATAAAAGATAGAAAAAGATATGGACTATACTCAATTACTACTCATGCGCCCAGAGTTATCTCTTTTGGCTTTGATAGTTTTTCTACTATTATTTGATCTCTTTGCTGGAGATAAAGGTCGTAAGTACTTTCACCTGATAACCTCGTTAGGTTTGGCAGGGCATATAATATATAATTTCCTACCTACTGCTGAGTTGTCACTTTGTGGAGGTATGTACGAAAGCTCACCTATCGTAAGTATTGTAAAGACTATTTTAGCTTTCGGTACACTGATTGTAATTCTGCAATCAGATGTCTGGTTGAGAAGAGAAGATACTTCAATAAGGAGAGGTGAGTTCTATGTGATTACTCTGTTTACTCTTTTAGGAATGTCTTATATGGTAAGTGCGGGTCACTTCCTATTATTCTTTATTGGGTTAGAGTTGGCATCTATTCCGATGTCTTGCTTGGTGGCATTTAATAAATACAAGATAGAATCTGTTGAGGCTGGAGCTAAGTTTATTTTGTTGGCACTATTTTCTTCAGGGTTGATGCTATTTGGTATTTCTTATATTTATGGCACTAATGGTAGCTTATATTTTAGTGACTTATTGCAATCAATCACTATGACTCCTTTGCAAATTATGGGATTGGTTTTTGTTGTAGGAGGTCTAGGTTTTAAGATTTCTCTTGTGCCCTTCCATTTATGGGCAGCAGATGTATATGAAGGCGCTCCAACCAATGTAACAGGTTATCTATCTGTTATATCCAAGGCTGCTGCTGCTTTTGTGCTAATGACTATCTTAATAAAAGCATTTGCTCCATTAGTAGATGTTTGGCAAGATATGATGTGGTGGATTATTGTAGCTTCAATTACAATTGCAAACCTATTTGCTATTAGACAAAATAATATTAAACGTTTCTTTGCTTTCAGTAGTATTTCCCAAGCTGGATATATTATGTTGGCAGCTATATCTGTAAGTGCCATAGGTATGAGCTCTTTGGTCTATTATATATTAATATACTTAGTGGCTAACCTTGCTATTTTTGGTGTTATCTCTATAGTGGAACAGCGATCAGGCGGTAAAGTAAATATAAGCGATTACAATGGACTGTATCAGACCAATCCTAAATTGGTTTTTGTTATGACATTGTCTCTATTCTCTTTAGGAGGAATCCCTCCTTTTGCAGGATTCTTTAGTAAGTTCTTTGTTTTCATGGCTGCATTTGAAGCTGGATTCAAAGTGTTAGTATTTATAGCTTTAGTTAATACCATTATATCACTGTATTACTACTTGTTAATTGTAAAAGCAATGTTCATTATGCCCAATGATAAACCTATTGCCACATTTAAAAGTGATGGATATACAAAGGTTAGCATTGTGTTATGTATGGCTGGTGTAATATTATTTGGTATAGTAAGCTCTATTTATGAATTGCTGAGTTCATATAGTTTTGGGCTATAATTGAAGGCTATTTATTATTGTGTTTGTTTAAAGGTTAGAGTATTGTAGAATAATAATTTATATTGTTATGAGTGTTAATATTCCTAGAAGCCTAAAGAAAAGAGTTGTTGTTGTTGGAGGGGGATTTGCTGGCTTGGAACTAGTCAATCGGTTTAAAAAATCAGACTTCCAAGTAGTCTTAATAGACCAAAATAACTTTCACCAGTTTTTACCTTTAATTTATCAGGTAGCAAGTGCTGGTTTAGAGCCAAGTTCTATTTCGTTCCCTTTTAGAAAGCTATTTCATAATAGGAAGGATTTCTATTTTAGAATGGCAGAAGTACGAGGAGTAAATGCTGAGCGCAAAATACTACAGACCTCTATTGGCAAACTACACTATGATTATTTGATTTTAGCCGCTGGTTCTGTATCAAACTTTTTTGGGAATAAAAGTATTGAGGAAAAAGCCATTCCTATGAAAACTATGCAAGAGGCTTTGGGATTGCGTAGTACTCTACTATCAAACTTTGAACGGGCACTTACTTGTGCTACTCAAGAAGAGAGAGATGAGCTTTTAAATATTGTTATTGTTGGTGGTGGTGCAACTGGAGTAGAAATTGCGGGAGCTCTTTCTGAGATGAAGCGTTTTGTTTTTCCGAAAGATTACCCCGATATGTCTCCAGATTTGTTGAATATACACCTAGTAGAAGCCTCAAGCCGACTATTGGGTGGTATGTCTGAGAAATCCTCAGCAAATGCTGCAAAATATCTTCAAAAGATGGGGGTTCATATCATGTTGAATACTCGTTTGGAAGAATATGAAAATAATACAGCAAAATTAAGTGATGGTTCATCTATATCTACTCGTTCTTTGATATGGGTAAGTGGTGTTTCTGCAAGCCCAATAAAATATATTGATGGAGATCATTTAGGAAGGGGTAAGCGAATTATTGTAAATGAATACAATGCGGTTAAAGGTCTCCAAGATGTATTTTGTATTGGAGATCAGTGTATTCAAATGACTGATTCTAAATATCCAAATGGGCACCCTCAGTTGGCACAAGTAGCTATTCAACAGGCTCGGAACTTAGCTGAAAATATAAAGCATAAAGAATCTAATAAGGGTTTGACACCCTTTAAATATAAAGATTATGGGTCTATGGCCACTGTAGGTAGAAAAAAAGCAGTTGCCGATTTAGGTAAATGTAATGTAGGTGGCTGGACAGCTTGGGCAATGTGGCTAGTTGTCCACCTCAAGTCTATCCTTGGAGTCAGAAATAAAATTATAGTACTACTCAATTGGATGTGGAACTATATTACTTACGATAAATCATTGCGATTTATATTTTATGCTAAAAAAACACATGCAATTAAAGAACGCGAACAAGCAGACGCTACAACTCATCTAGGTGAAAATCTTTTTGATCCAAACTTAGATGAAAGTAAATTTCAATAAATAAATGTATGAAAGAGGCAGTTTAAACTGCCTCTTTTTTTCTTTGCATGTAAGCATATTTATCCAATAGGATAAAGAGTTAGAGTGCATAAATATTAATAAAAAAAGAAGAGAAGGTTTTGACACCGACATGACGATGCGATGACACCGACATGTTGTTGTTTTGACCCTGATAAAGTAGAGTCTTAACCCTAATAAAAATAAGAGTGGATTATTATACAAAACACTAATAATTAGAAGGAGCTTATAAAATCAGTATGATCGTAACTAATTTTAATCGTCTATTTGCAGAAAAAATTAAGGCTACCTGAACTCAGATAGCCTTAATTTTTAATCATGTCGTGAGGCTTTATGCCATCATAAACATTAGTATCATTTGTCCTGTAAGGATTCTTAAAAACATTGTTAGAGGATATACTGTTGAGTATCCCACAGAAGGAGCATCGCCCGATCCCACAGAGTTTGCATATGCTAGTGCTGGAGGGTCAGTATTACTACCTGCTATTAATCCCATCAGTGTAAAATAATTAATCTTGTAGTAAAGACGGGCAATAGAGCCTATAATTAATATAGGAATAATAGTTATAAGGAATCCAAAACCTACATAAAGTAATCCGTCTCCATCTACAACTGTTGAAATGAAATTTTCTCCAGCTTTTATACCCACACTGGCTAAGAATAAAACAATACCTATTTCTCTTAACATTAGGTTGGCACTTTGAGTAGTATAGGTTACTAATCTGAAGTGATGTCCGAAACGTCCAATTAATATAGCCACAACAAGTGGTCCTCCAGCCAATCCTAGTTTCACAGGGGTAGGCATACCTGGAAATTTCATAGGTAAACTACCAAAAAGAATACCAAAGAAAATACCAATAAAGATGGTGATAATATTAGGGTGGTCTAGCCTTTTCATAGAGTTACCTAAATGTTTCTCTATTTGGTTGATTCCTTTTAGTGTACCTACAACAGTAACACTGTCACCCACTTGTAGCGTTAAGTTGGGATCTGCTAATAAATCCATTCCCGAACGATTAACACGGGTAACATTGACACCGTAGATATTTCTAATCTGTAATTCTCCCAAGTTTTTACCGTTAATATCAGATTTGGTAATTAATATTCGGCGAGAAACTAATTCTTTCTCTTCTGAACTGTCATTTTCTGCTTCTAGATCCCATGCATTTGCTTCGGCCTCTTTTCCTACCAATGCTACTACAGCATCTGTGTTATCAGCAGAGCAAACTACAAGGAGTAAATCCCCTTTTTTAAAAATCGTATCTCCCTCGGGCATAATGCTTGAATTTCCTCTACGAAGTCGAGAGCAGATAAAAGGGTATCCAAGGAAATGTTTTACATCTTTTAGGCTCTTGCCTACTATGGCTTCATTGGTAACTTCTACAATAATACGAGAGGGCTTATCTTGCCCAGCTTCTTTTTCTGCAAGAAGCTCTTCTTCTTCTTTTTTGATGTTCACTCTAAAAATGTATCGGATAGCTATGATACAACCTATGATGCCAATAACTCCTAGCGGGTAGGCACAAGCATACCCCAATGCAATCTCAGGTCCTTCATAGCCAATTTGGTTTAGGGCTTCTTGAGCCGCACCAAGTCCTGGAGTATTCGTTACTGCACCATAAAGAGTACCTATAATCATAGGTAGTTCAATGCGTCCTCCCATTATATAATAGATGCTTAGAGCAACTACAATATTGAGAGTTACAATACCGACGGCGAGTAAATTTAAAGTCATTCCTCCTTTTTTAAAGGAAGTAAAGAAGGCTGGTCCTACTTGAAGACCAATACAGAAAACGAAAAGAATTAGGCCAAACTCCTGAATAAAATGAAGTGTCTCTGGGTTCACTTTAAACCCAAAATGGCCCATCACAATTCCTGTAAAAAGAACAAAGGTGACACCTAGTGATACACCAAAAATTTTAATTTTACCGAGTGCAACCCCTGCTGCAATAACAAAAGCATATAGCAGTACTATATGAGCTATCGAATTAGGGTCATGCAGTAAAACATTAATCCATTCCATAATAAGTTCTGTTGATTTGATAAGTGACACAAATTTAGTTATTTTTTGAGCAGAAAGCAATATTCGCATCTATGTCTTTCACTTGTAAGCCGAACTCAACTTCAAATGTTGAAACTTTTCCGTAATTTATCTTATTTTATAGTATTGAATTCTTATATTTGTGTAAACCTAATGTAATAATTAGACTTTTAATCAAATATGATTAGTTAAAAATTCTTACAATAAATTTAATAAACTATGGCAGAAAAAAGAGAGCATCTTTTCTCAAATTTTCCTCCAGTGTCTACAGAACAATGGATGGAAAAGGTGGCAACTGATTTGAAAGGAGCTGATTTCGAAAGAAAACTGGTATGGCGAACTAATGAAGGTTTCAAAGTTCAGCCATTCTATAGATGGGAAGACATTAAGGATTTACAGTTAATAAATTCTCTTCCAGGAGAATTCCCATATTTAAGAGGTACTAAGAAAAACACCAATGCTTGGCTAGTTCGTCAAGATTTAGAAGTAAAGGATATTAAAGAAGCAAATAAAAAAGCTTTATTCTTACTTGAAAGAGGTGTTGAATCTTTATCTTTTAAAATTAATGAGAAAGATTTAAATGATCAGTTAATGGATGCCTTATTAAAAGGTATTGATGCTGAAACTGTTGAGCTAAACTTTTCTACGTGTCAAGGACACATCGTTGAGTTAGCAAAACTAGTAGTTGCATATTTCCAAAAGAAAAACTATGATGTTAAGAAGTTATTCGGATCGATTGATTTCGATTTTATGAATAAGATGTTAACTCGTGGTAAAGAAAAAGGGAACTTTGTTGAAACTTCAAAAGCATTATTAGAAGCAATTAAGCCTTTACCTTTTTATCGTACATTAAATGTGACTTCAAGTTCTTTAAATAATGCAGGTGCATTTATTACTCAAGAACTCGGTTACGCTTTAGCTTGGGGTAACGAATACCTAGATAAGCTTACTGAAGCAGGATGTCCTGCAGAACTAGTAGCCAAAAAAATTAAATTCAACTTTGGTGTAGGTTCTAATTACTTTATGGAAATCGCTAAATTTAGAGCAGCACGTTTACTTTGGGCTAATATTGTGGCAGCTTATAACCCAACTTGTGATCGTGATTGTGATAATCAAGGTGAAAATAAAGAATGTCGTTGTGCTGCGAAAATGCGTATCCATGCACAAACTTCATTATTCAATATGACTGTTTACGATTCACATGTAAACTTACTTCGCTCTCAAACAGAGGCTATGAGTGCTGCACTTGCTGGTGTTGACTCTATGACTGTACTTCCTTTTGATATACCTTATAAAGATTCAGAAGAATTCTCAGAACGTATTGCACGTAATCAACAATTATTATTGAAAGAGGAATCTCATTTCGATAAAGTAGCTGACCCTGCTGGTGGTTCATATTATATTGAAAAACTAACAGAATCTATTGCTCAAGAAGCTTGGAGAATATTCCTAGATGTTGTTGAAAAAGGAGGATTTTACAAGGCTGTTAAAGAAGGTAGAGTACAAGATGAGGTTAATGCTTCAAATGAAAAACGCCATTTACTTGTAGCTCAACGTAGAGAAAATATCTTGGGAACAAACATATTCCCTAACTTCTCAGAAAAGGCTGGAGACAAACGTCCAAAAGATTTTACTTCTTGCTGTAAAGCTGATGGTAAGTCGGATATTAAGACTCTAAACTTTGATAGAGCTGCACTAGAATTTGAAAAACTAAGACTAGAGACAGAACTATCTGGCAAACGTCCTAAAGCATTTATGCTTACTATTGGTAGCTTAGTAATGCGTCAAGCTAGAGCTCAATACTCTTGTAATTTCCTTGCATGTGCTGGATACGAGGTAGTAGATAACCTTGGCTTCAAAACAGTGGAAGAAGGTGTTGAAGCAGCTATGGCAGCAGGTGCTGATGTTGTTGTATTATGTTCAAGCGACGATGAATATGCAGAATATGCTGAACCAGCATTTAAAGCATTAAATAATCGTGCTATGTTTGTGGTAGCTGGTGCTCCTGCATGCATGGATGACTTGAAAGCTAAAGGTATCGAGAACTTTATTCACGTTAAAGTAAATGTTCTAGAAACCTTGAAAGAATTTAATGCAAAACTTTTGAAGTAAACAGATATGAAACCAAACTTTAAAAATTTAGATATATATTCTGCTATACACCCAGCAGATGGGATGGTATGGCAAAAAGAAAATCAAATTAAAGCTGACTGGGAAACTCCAGAACATATTCATGTAAAATCAGCTTATACAAAAGAAGATTTAGAACAATTAGAACATTTAAATTACACTGCTGGACTTCCTCCATTCTTGCGTGGACCATACTCTACAATGTATGTAATGAGACCATGGACTATTCGTCAGTATGCAGGTTTCTCTACAGCAGAAGAATCAAATGCTTTCTATCGTAGAAACTTAGCAGCTGGTCAGAAAGGACTTTCTGTAGCATTCGACTTGCCTACACATAGAGGTTATGACCCAGACAACGAACGTGTTGTGGGTGATGTTGGTAAAGCAGGGGTTTCTATTTGTTCTTTAGATAATATGAAAACCTTATTTGATGGTATTCCTCTAAACAAGATGTCAGTATCAATGACTATGAATGGAGCTGTACTACCAATTATGGCATTCTATATTAATGTAGGTCTAGAACAAGGTGCTAAGCTATCAGAAATGGCTGGTACTATTCAAAATGATATTTTGAAAGAATTTATGGTGAGAAATACTTATATCTATCCACCAGAATTCTCAATGAAGATTATCTCAGACATCTTTGAATATACTTCTCAAAATATGCCTAAGTTTAACTCTATCTCTATTTCGGGTTACCACATGCAAGAAGCTGGTGCTACTCCTGATATTGAGTTGGCTTATACATTGGCTGATGGTTTAGAATATGTTCGTGCAGGTATGAAAGCAGGTATTGATATTGATGCTTTTGCTCCTCGTTTATCATTCTTCTGGGCAATTGGTACAAACCACTTTATGGAAATTGCTAAGATGAGAGCGGCACGTATGCTTTGGGCTAAATTGATTAGTCAATTTAATCCTAAGAACCCTAAATCAATCACTTTGAGAACTCACTCTCAAACTTCTGGTTGGTCACTTACAGAGCAAGACCCTTACAATAACGTAGGACGTACTTGTATTGAAGCTATGGCTGCTGTACTAGGTCACACTCAATCATTACATACTAATGCTTTGGATGAGGCTATTGCATTACCTACAGACTTCTCTGCACGTATTGCTCGTAATACTCAGATCTATATTCAAACAGAAACAGAAGTTTGTCGTCAAGTTGATCCATGGGCTGGTTCATTCTATGTTGAAAATTTAACTAATGAAATCGCTCATAAGGCATGGGAACATATCCAAGAAGTTGAAAAACTAGGCGGTATGGCAAAAGCTATTGAAACAGGTATTCCAAAAATGCGTATTGAAGAAGCTGCTGCTCGTGCTCAGGCTCGTATTGACTCAGGAAAACAAACCATTATTGGTGTTAATAAATACGTTCTAGAGAAAGAAGATCCAATTGATATTCTTGAAGTAGATAACACTGCCGTAAGAGAAGGTCAGGTAAAACACTTAGAAGAACTAAGAAAGAACCGTGACGAAGCAGCTGTTAAGAAAGCTCTTGAAGCTCTTACTAAATGTGTTGAAACTAAAGAGGGCAACTTGTTAGCATTGGCTGTTGAGGCTGCTAAAGTTAGAGCTACTTTGGGTGAAATATCAGATGCATGTGAAACAATTGTAGGACGTTATAAAGCACAAATTAGAACTATATCAGGCGTGTATTCATCAGAAAGTAAAAAAGACAAAGATTTTGTCAGAGCGTGTGACTTAGCTGAAAAATTTGCTAAGAAAGAAGGTCGTCAGCCTCGTATTATGATTGCTAAGATGGGACAAGACGGTCACGATAGAGGTGCAAAAGTTGTTGCAACAGGTTATGCAGATTGTGGTTTTGACGTGGATATGGGACCATTATTCCAAACTCCAGCCGAAGCTGCTCGTGATGCTGTTGAAAATGACGTACACATTCTAGGTGTTTCTTCACTTGCTGCTGGTCATAAGACTTTAGTTCCTGCTGTTATTCAAGAATTAAAGAAACTAGGTCGTGAAGATATCATTGTTATTGCAGGTGGTGTTATTCCAGCTCAAGACTATGATTTCTTATA
Source organism: Bacteroides coprosuis DSM 18011 (assembly GCA_000212915.1). Taxonomy (NCBI): domain Bacteria; kingdom Pseudomonadati; phylum Bacteroidota; class Bacteroidia; order Bacteroidales; family Bacteroidaceae; genus Bacteroides; species Bacteroides coprosuis. The sequence goes on along the minus strand of CM001167.1, from coordinate 2,948,524 downwards.
CAAAGCAGGAGTTGCTGCAATCTTTGGCCCAGGTACATCTGTTGCTAAAGCTGCATCTACTTTACTAGAGATTTTATTAGACGAATGATTTCGTTGTAATTATATTTTAAAAAAGGAGAAGTTAACTTCTCCTTTTTTTATTATCTAAGGTGATCCGAGTGAAGTTATTAGTTATATATTAATTTATTTAAAATATAAGCTTGTTATAATAATCAAGTATTAATATGTGTTATATAACATACTATTTGAGTCTGTAATTTTGCCAGACTCACTCAAAACATTACATTTGTACTGTGTTTTTCATAGTATTAGATTTAAGGTTAACAAGATTGGAGCAAGGCGTTGCTCCTTTTTTTATGCCCAAAAGCGAAATAGATTAATTTCTTGTTAATTTAAAGTTGTAACTCACCAATGAGTTAATTATCTGCTTAACAGCATTCTTATAGCAATTTTAGCTTATTCATAAATGCAACGGAAAAGAGAAAGATCGCTTAAATAAAGCAGATTAGATCTATATTTTATTTTTAAGCTTGATCAGTCACCAATGATTTTTACTAACTTTGTAGTCCACTAATATAATAGAGAATGATTGTTTGTATTGCCGAGAAACCATCTGTAGCACGTGATATTGCTAACATTTTAGGAGCTCATGAACCCAAAGGAGGATATTATGAGGGAAATGGTTATCAAGTTACTTGGACATTTGGTCATCTTTGTACGTTGAAAGAACCACATGAATACTCTTTAGATTGGAAGTATTGGAACTTAAATACTTTACCAATGATCCCACCTCGATTTGGTATCAAACTCATAGAGCAAAAATCGATAGAGAAACAGTTTAATGTCATTGAACACCTTATGCAAAGGGCTGAAATGATTGTAAACTGTGGTGATGCTGGTCAAGAAGGAGAATTAATTCAACGTTGGGTGATGCAGAAAGCAGGAGCAACTTGCCCTGTAAAAAGATTGTGGATATCTTCATTGACAGAGGAATCAATAAAAGAAGGTTTTGACAATCTAAAGGATGAAAAAGAGTTTCAACCTTTATACGAAGCAGGTTTGGCGCGTGCAATAGGTGATTGGCTTTTGGGTATGAATGCTACTAGGTTATATACTCTAAAGTATGCCAACAATAAGCAAGTATTGTCTGTGGGTAGAGTACAAACACCAACATTGGCGCTTATTGTTAATCGTCAAGAAGAAATAGACAACTTTAAGCCCGAATCATACTGGGAACTTAAAACACTCTATAAAGAGACTATCTTTAATTCTGTTCAAGGGAAATATGAAAACAAAGAAGATGCAGAGGTTCTATTGCAGAAGATTCAAGGAAACCTATTTGAAGTAACCTCGGTTCAAGCCAAAAAAGGCTCTGAATTCCCACCTAGATTATTTGATTTAACCTCTTTACAGGTTGAGTGTAATAAGAAATTTGGTTTCTCTGCTGATGAAACTCTTAAACTAATACAAGGACTTTACGAACGTAAATTAACTACTTATCCTAGAGTAGATACTACATTCCTGAGTGATGATATTTATCCTAAATGCCCATCTATACTAAAAGGTTTAAGAGATTACGCAGAGCTGACAGCACCTGTATTGGCAAAAAAGTTGCCAAAGTCTAAGAAAGTATTTAATAATACAAAAGTCACAGATCACCATGCTATCATACCAACAGGTGTTTATCCCGATCGCATAACAGATAATGATCGTAAAGTATACGATTTAATAACCAGGAGATTTATTGCATGCTTTTATCCGGAGTGTAAAATATCTACAACAACAGTAGAAGGTAAGGTTGAGAAAGTGAAATTTAAAGCTACTGGAAAGCAGATTTTAGATAAAGGTTGGCGTGTCGTTTTTGAAAAAGATGAAGATGAGCAAAAAGAGGACAAATCAAAGATGTTACCTCCTTTTACTAAAGGTGAATCTGGACCTCATGAACCTTCTTTGCTCGAAAAATGGACAACTCCACCTAAACTATACACTGAAGCAACACTCTTAAGAGCTATGGAAACTGCTGGTAAATTTGTAGAGCAAGAAGAGCTGAGTGATGCATTAAAAGAAAATGGCATAGGTAGGCCTTCAACACGTGCAGCTATAATTGAAACTTTATTTAAGAGGAATTATATTCGCAAAGAAAGAAAAAACTTAGTCCCAACAGAGACAGGTAAGGAGTTGATACGTATTATTCATGAAGAACTTCTTAAATCTGCTGAACTTACAGGAATTTGGGAAAAGAAGTTGAGAGAGATTGAAGATCAAAGTTATAATGCTTCTACTTTCATTGATGAGTTGAAAGAGATGGTTTCTGATATAGTTTCAACCGTAAAAAATGATATTACAGATCGTAGACACCCCTTAAAAGAAGGAGATCCTTGTCCTTTATGTGGTAGGGGAGTGTTGATAAAGGGTAATAAAGCCTTTGGTTGTTCTCAGTGGAAAGAAGGTTGTGAATTTAGACAAACATTCTAGTATATCAATGTAATTAGCTTTATGAAGTGTCAAAAAGGCTATTATATCGGTATCCTATTGTTATCATGACACCGACATGATGATACGATGACACCGATATGTTGTTGTCATGTCGGTGTTATGATATATTCATTCTTATGCCCAAAAGTGCTACTTCGATAATAGTTTGAGGTATAAATAAGGGCAACTTTATTGATTTTATTGTTGTTCGATAAAGTAGAAATAAAATAGGCTGCCTAATGTTAAGCAGCCTATTTTGTTATCTATTTAGCGATAGTGATATGAGTTTATCCTATCTGACTTATCTTTGTGAGTTTTTCTACATCAATAATCTTTATTTTTCGACCATCAATTGCAATGATTCTTTCAGATGCAAAGTTTGACAAAGTTCTAATAGCATTAGAAGTAGTCATATTTGATAAGTTTGCCAAATCTTCACGTGAAAGATATATACTTAATGTATAACCATCTTCTTCTAGTCCATAACTTTCTTTTAGGAATAAGAGAGATTCAGCTAATCTACCTCTAATGTGTTTTTGCGTCAAGTTTACAGTTCTTTCATCAGCAATACCTAAATCAATAGATAGTTGTTTGATGAAGAACATGGCTAACTCGCAATTTTCAGAAACGAGCTTAGTCATTACTTCTAATGGAATTAAGCAAAGAATAGATGGTTCGAAGGCAGCAGCAGCTGTAACATAATCTTCATTAGCAAAATAAGCTCTATAGCCAAAATATTCAACTGGTTTAATCATACGAATAATCTGACTACGTCCGCCAACACCATCTTTGTAAATTTTCACTTTCCCACTTAGCAAACACATAAGGTATTTGGGTGTTTCTTCCTCATCATATATAATTTCATTTTTCTTGTAATTTTGAAGTATATAATTATTAGAAAGAAACTTCCTCTGGTCTTCATTTAATGGAGCCCACATATCGGATAAATATTCCGAAATCTCGATATTTGATAAGTTCTTTTTACCCATGAGTGTTTCTAAAGTATGTTATATAGCACAAATATAAAAATAAATTAAGTATAAAGGTATATAAACTATCAAATAATGTAATATGACTTAATTTGCTGTTTATCTAGCAAAAAGGAGCTCTCTATATTTAGGTAAAGGCCATATTTCATCATCCACTTCCATTTCTAGATGGTCTATGTGGTCTCTTATATTTTCAAGAAATGGCCTCACTGTATTTTCATATGCATAAGCCTTTTCTGTATAACATTCCATTTTGTTGGCCACCTTTCTAGCCTCAATCATTTCTTTCACTAACTTTTTTATAGAGGTAACACGATATGATATTTCTCGAACTAGCTCTACTCTGTCTTCACTCAAGATATGATATTCTTCCTCTTCAAAAATAGTTTTAAGTCCCATTAGATTTTTTAATAATCTATTTTGATAGCTTACCGCAATAGGTACTATATGATTTATTGCTAAGTCACCCAAAACTCTACTTTCAATTTGAATTTTTTTAGTAAACTTTTCTAGCTCTACCTCTAGTCTGCTATAAAGCTCATGCTGAGAGAATATATTTTCTGATATAAATACTTTTTTAGCTTGATCTTTTACGTAATAGGTTAAAGCTTCAGGAACATGGGATATATTACTTAATCCTCTTCTTTTTGCTTCTTCTTCCCATGCTTTAGAATATCCATCTCCTTCAAATCGAATAGATTTTGATTCTAAAATGTATTTTTTGAGCAGCTTAAAAAGTGCTTCATCTCTACCCATACCTTTATCTATTAGCCCTTCTAATTCTTCTCTAAATTGATTAAGTTGAGAAGCCATAGCTGCATTAATTACGATCATAGATGCGGCACTATTTGATGAAGAACCGGCAGCTCTAAACTCAAATCTATTTCCTGTAAAGGCAAAAGGAGATGTTCTGTTCCGATCTGTTGTGTCTAGTAAAATCTCGGGAATTCTACCTATACCTAGTTTTAATGTTGTTTTTTCTTCAGGAGTCATCCTTTTATCACCCACTTGTTCAACGATTGAATCAAGTGTTAGAGAAAGTTCATCTCCGAGGAAAATAGAAAGGATAGCAGGTGGAGCTTCGTTTGCTCCTAGGCGATGGCTATTTCCTGCACTGACGATGGATGCTCTCAGTAAATCTTGGTTTTTATAAACCATCATAAGAGCATTTACAAGAAAGGTGAGAAATAGTAAGTTACCCTTTGGGTTTTTACCAGGAGCAAACAGATTAATGCCCGTATCAGTGCATAATGACCAGTTATTGTGTTTTCCTGATCCATTAATTCCTTTATAAGGTTTTTCATGAAAGAGTACAGCAAAACGATGTTTTTGAGCTACTCTTTTCATGAGATCCATAACTTGTTGATTATGATCGTTGGCTAAATTGGCATTTTCAAAAATAGGCGCAAGTTCAAACTGATTAGGTGCTACTTCATTATGTCTTGTTTTTATAGGAATTCCTAGTTTGTGACACTCTATTTCTATTTCTTTCAAGAAAGCATTGACCCTAGGTGGAATAGAACCAAAATAGTGGTCGTCCAATTGCTGATCTTTAGCAGAAGAGTGTCCCATAAGTGTTCTGCCTGTGAGGTATAAGTCTGGACGAGCATTATACAATGCGATATCAACTAAAAAGAACTCTTGTTCCCAGCCTAAGTTAGTAAGTACCTTCGTGATGTTCCGATCAAAAAGCTTACATAGTTTCGTTGAGGCTTTGTCAACAGCAGAGAGAGCTTTTAGCAGAGGGGTCTTATAATCAAGAGCTTCTCCTGTGTAGGAGATAAATATAGTAGGAATACAAAGTGTAGTATCTACTACAAAGGCAGGGGAACTTGTATCCCAAGCTGTATAACCCCTTGCTTCAAAAGTGTTTCTTATTCCCCCGCTTGGAAAAGAAGATGCATCTGGCTCTTGTTGAATTAGTAATTTTCCTGAGAAATGTTCGATTGCATCAAATTCTTCTTTCAGTTCTATAAACCCATCGTGCTTCTCAGCTGTTCCATCAGTAAGAGGCTGAAACCAATGAGTATAATGAGTTACATGTAAAGTCTTTGCCCAACTTTTCATCCCATTTGCTATTAGGTTTGCAAGTTCTCTCGTGATAGGTGTTCCTTTATCTAGAGCTTTAGTAAATTCATTAAAGGCTTCTCTAGGTAAGTATTCTTGCATTTTTTTCTGATCAAAAACATGGCTTGCATAGTAATCAGAAAGTTTATTAGAAGGTGGAGTTATAGAAAGGGGTTGTCTATTAACTGTCTCTTGTAAGGCAAAAAAACGTAATTTTGACATTTTGGTATGTTATATTAAGGGGTTGTTGACAAAAATAATGTAATTAAATGAATTATACTCCTAAAAAATAGATGTAATGTGAAAATGGTTGAAATCTGTATAAGTATTTAGTCCTAAATAAACCCTATGTATAAATGTTTATATTTTAGAAAATAGCTATATTTGTTATAATATGAAGAAGTCTTTTGTAAAACGGACATATTGTTTGCTTGTATTACTGTTATTCGTGGGAGAGCTATTAGCCCAGAATAAGAGTATGAGAGATGTCCCTTCACTAGATATTACACCCTATTGCGTTGACTCTATAATGAACAACGTATCCTTTTATGCTCCATTTTATGAAACAGCTATCAGTGAGTATGATGCTGATTTATATGTAAAGACAAAGATTGATGTTGTAAGAAAAAACTTATTGTTACGATATTTACCTGCTATGTTCAGACCTCGTGGTAATGTGCGTAAATATATATTAGAAACATATAGTGATCTGCACTATACTGCCCCTGACATCTATGATCAAAGAGTAAAGGCTATTACAGGAACTACACCTCGACTAAAAGGCGCTAGTGCTAATATCTTGAGATATTTTAATATAAATGTTTATTCTCCAGCATTATTAAAAGAAAAACTAATATCGCCAATAAATAAAGAGGCCAAGAAATACTATAAGTATAAGTTGGAAAGAGTTGATAGAGGTGTGGGCGGACATTTAGAATTTACAATAAGATTTATACCCAAGAGTAAAAGCTATCAATTAGTAAGAGGTTATCTGATTGTTAGTGATAAGGTATGGAGTATTCGTGAATTAGAATTCTTTGGACGTTCTGAGTACTTAAGTGCAACTTGTTATATTAGATTAGGTGAGGTTGGAAATTCCGATGAGTTTCTCCCTCTTGATTATCATATAGACGCTACATTGCGATTTATGTGGAACAAGGTGGTGGGTACTTATGATGCGGTAATGAAGTATGATGATATAGAAATTAAGAAAACAAAAGATATCATTCCTCCCCAAAAAAAGAATAAATATGATTTAACCCAATTGTACACATTCCAATTTAAAGATACTACTAAGGTTGAGAAAAAGGAAGATGACTTCTCCGAATATAGAATGCTACCTTTGACAAAAGATGAAGAAGTCTTATATGATGAATTTGAAGCAGATAAAGATACAACTATGAAGGTTGTAGATACAAAGAAGAAAAAATCCGCAGCATTTTGGGGTGAGGTTGGGGATTTCTTGATAAGTGATTATACTTTGGATTTATACGATGTTGGTACGGTAAAATTTTCCCCATTACTAAACCCATTCCTTTTAAGCTACAGTGGTAGTGATGGCTTTACCTATAAACATAAAATAAAATACAGTAGAGTTTTTAGTAATGATAGATTGCTGAGGGTACGGCCGACTATTGGTTATAACTTTAAAAGAAAAGAATTTTACTGGAAAGCCTATTCTGATTTTATGTATTGGCCTAAAAAAAGAGTTGGGTTCCAATTGAATGTTGGGAATGGTAACCGAATATATAGTAGTGAAGTTTTAGAAGACTTAAAGAATGAAACAGATACTATTCAGTTTGAGAAATATGAATTAAACTACTTCAAAAATCTATATGTAGATTTTATGAATACCTGGGAGGTTGTTAATGGTCTTAATATTGACTTTGGGCTTTCTGCTAATAAGCGTACTAGTGCTGCCAAAGGTGTGCTAGATTCTATTAACCTAGGAGAAAAATTTAGTGGTAGATATGTTAGTGTGGCACCAAGGATAAGATTGGCTTGGACTCCTGGTCAGTATTATTATATGAACGGAGATAGAAAGGTAAATCTTTACTCTAAATACCCTACTTTTGTATTAGACTGGGAGAGAAGTATTAAAGGCTTTCTCGGAGCAACTGGAGCACATGAGCGTATTGAATTGGATATTCAGTATAAAATTCCACTTACTATGATGAGGACTCTTTATACCCGTTTAGGGGGAGGTATGTTTACTAATCAAGAGCAATTGTACTTCGTTGACTTCGTATACTTTGCTAAGAATAACTTACCAGCAGGTTGGAATGATGACATTGGTGGAGCTTTTCAAATATTAGATCGTCGATGGTATAATGCTTCTCAGTGGTATATACGTGGTAATATGGTTTATGAGGCTCCGTTTTTATTATTGCCTCATTTACGTAAATATACACGTTCGGTTATAAATGAACGTATATATGTAAATGCTTTGGTAATGAATCAATTGCAGCCTTATATTGAAGTGGGGTACGGTATAGGGACTCATGTCTTTGATTTTGGAGTCTTTGTGTCTAATTCAAACTGGAAAAACTTTAAAATGGGGGCCAAGATAACCTTTGAATTATTTAATAGATAGAATTGTTTATGAATATTCTATCTGTTGATAATGGGGGTATTTATGAAAAGATAGAACTATAGATTTGTTTATCAGTTAATAATCTAGCCTTTTTGTGGATTTTTAGGGTATAGTCTTTTGTTGTTTGCCCGAATAATTGTATTTTTGCACCCGATTTATAGATCAATATAATGTCTAATCGAATTAAAGTATTTATTAACAATTAATTATTAATGGAAAATTTAAAAAATGTAGCTCCTATTGAAGACTTCAATTGGGATGCTTACGAAAGCGGAGAAACTACTACAGCTATTGACCGTGAAAGCCTAGCAAAAGCTTATGATGACACTTTAAACAAAGTAAGCGAACGTGAAGTTGTTGACGGTGTTGTAATTGCTATGAACAAACGTGAAGTTGTTGTAAATATCGGTTACAAATCTGATGGTATCATTTCTCTAAATGAATTCCGTTACAATCCTGAACTAAAAGTTGGTGATACTGTAGAAGTATACATCGAAAGTCAGGAAGACAAAAAAGGACAACTTGTTTTGTCTCACAAAAAGGCACGTGCTGCTCGTGCATGGGAGCGTGTTAACGAAGCTCTAGAAAATGAAGCAGTAATTAAAGGATTTATCAAATGTCGTACTAAGGGTGGTATGATCGTTGACGTATTTGGTATTGAAGCATTCTTACCAGGTTCTCAAATCGACGTTCGTCCTATTCGTGATTACGATGTATTCGTTGGTAAAACTATGGAATTCAAGGTGGTTAAGATCAACCAAGAATTCAAAAACGTTGTTGTTTCTCACAAAGCTCTTATCGAAGCTGAACTTGAACAACAGAAAAAAGAAATTATCAGCAAGCTTGAAAAAGGTCAAGTTCTTGAAGGTACCGTTAAAAACATTACATCTTATGGTGTATTCATCGACCTTGGTGGCGTAGACGGTCTTATTCATATTACAGACCTTTCTTGGGGCCGCGTAAGCGATCCAAAAGAAGTTGTTGAACTAGATCAAAAATTGAACGTTGTTATTCTTGATTTTGATGATCAGAAAAAACGTATCGCTCTTGGTCTTAAACAACTTACTCCTCATCCATGGGATTCTCTTGATGAAAATCTTAAAGTTGGTGATAAAGTTAAAGGTAAAGTTGTGGTTATGGCTGACTATGGTGCTTTCGTTGAAATCGCTGCAGGTGTTGAAGGTCTTATCCACGTTTCAGAAATGTCTTGGTCACAACACTTACGTTCTGCACAAGACTTTATGAAAGTTGGTGATGAAGTAGAAGCTGTTATCTTGACTCTAGACCGTGAAGAACGTAAGATGTCTTTAGGTATCAAACAACTTAAACAAGATCCTTGGGAAACTATCGAAGAAAAATATCCTGTTGGTTCTAAACACGTAGCTAAAGTACGTAACTTTACTAACTTTGGTATCTTTGTAGAAATCGAAGAAGGTGTAGATGGTCTTGTACACATCTCTGACCTATCTTGGACTAAGAAAATCAAACACCCATCTGAGTTTACTCAACTAGGTGCTGATCTTGAAATCGTAGTTCTTGAAATCGACAAAGAAAATCGTCGTTTAAGCTTAGGCCACAAACAACTAGAAGAAAATCCATGGGATGTATTCGAAACTGTATTTACTGTAGGTTCAGTACATGAAGGTACTATTATCGAAATGCTTGATAAAGGTGCTGTAATTGCTCTTCCTTATGGTGTTGAAGGTTTTGCTACTCCAAAACATCTAGTTAAAGAAGATGGTTCTCAAGCTCAACTTGAAGAAAAACTAGAATTCAAGGTTATCGAATTCAATAAGGATGCAAAACGTATTATTCTTTCTCACAGCCGTATTTTTGAAGATGCAGCTGTTCAACCAGAAGAAGATAGACAAGAAGTTAGAAAGTCTTCTAAGAAATCTGCTCCTAAGAGAGATAATACTCCAATGCAAAACCAAGCTGCTTCAACTACACTAGGTGATATTGATGCACTTGCTGAGTTAAAAGAAAAATTAGAAGGTAAAAACTAATTTCTGTTAGAATATCTTTTAATTAAGTATATAAAGGCATTTACCAAGCGGTAAATGCCTTTTTTATTTATCAACTCCAGAAAGAATTTTATCTTTGTTAAAACGAATGATAATTAATGGATAAATTTGAAGTAACTATCTTGGGTTGTGGCTCTGCACTTCCAACAACAAAACATAACCAAACTTCTCAGGTCGTAAATTTTAGGGATAAACTGTTTATAATAGATTGTGGAGAAGGTACACAGCTTCAATTCAGAAAAGCAAAGTTGAAATTCTCTAGACTAGGGCATATCTTTATATCCCATTTACATGGAGATCACTGTTTTGGGCTGATGGGATTGATTTCTACATTTGGATTACTAGGTCGTACAGCCGATTTATATATCCATGCTCCCAAAGGTTTGGAGGCTGTGATGAAACCTGCTTTGGACTTCTTTTGTAATCCGTTGTCTTACCAAGTGTTCTTTAAGGAATATGACACTAAAAAATCTTCACTGATCTATGAAGATCGGTCATTGCAGGTTACTACCATTCCTTTAAAGCACAGGATGCCTTGTTCTGGTTTTTTATTTCAAGAAAAGATTGGTTTAAATCATATTATCAGAGAACAGGTCGATTTTTATAATGTTCCTACTTATGAAATGAATAGGTTGAAAGCAGGATTTGATTATATTACCCCTGATGGTGAAGTTATATCGAATGCTGTTTTAACAAAACCAGCTGCATTGCCTAGAAGTTATGCTTATTGTTCAGATACAGCTTATAACCCACCAATAATAGAATTAATAAAAGGGTGTGATTTATTGTTTCATGAGGCAACTTTTGCTAACTCAGAGAAAGTAAGAGCTAATCAAACCTATCATTCTACTGCTGAACAAGCAGCAACAATAGCTTTGAAAGCTGAGGTAAAGCAATTACTTATCGGTCATTTTTCTGCAAGATATCCTAATGAAAATATATTATTGACTGAAGCGAATGCTATTTTTCCTATTGTAGAGATAGCCGAAGAACTTAAAACTTATGTTGTTGAATAGTTTTAATTACTAATTGAGTAATATGGAGAAAAATTTTAATGAAGAGCAGATTATATTGTTAATTCAGGAGCCAGAGACTCTTGAATTAGGGTTTAGAGCTCTTGTTTCACTCTATAGCAAGCCTTTGTATTGGCACATAAGAAGAATAGTTCTTACGCATGAAAATGCAGATGATGTTCTCCAAAATACATTTTTGAAAGCTTGGCTAAATCTAGAATCCTTTAGAGGTGATGCTAAATTATCAACTTGGCTGTATCGGATTGCTGTTAATGAGAGCTTAACATTTATCTCAAAACATAAAGAAAAATATTCTGTCGAAATAGATAATCCAGAATTAGGACTAGAAAACGTATTGAAGAGTGATCCCTATTTTGATGGTAAGGAGTTGGATGTACAACTTCAAAAAGCTATAATGAAGCTTCCTGATAAGCAACGTATTGTGTTTCTTATGAAATACTACGATGACTTGAAGTATACAGAGATTTCTAGAATTTTGGGAACGACAGTAGGAGCTTTAAAGGCGTCCTATCATCATGCCGTAAAAAAGATTGAAGAATTTATTAGCAACCTTGATTAAACCTTTTACTATAATTCTTATCTAACTATAAAGAGGAGGTATATAGATATGAAAAAGATAGATGATTTAAAAAGTAAAGATACTTTCCGTGTACCAGAGGATTATTTTGATAGTCTAACAGATAACATAATGAGTCAGCTCCCTAAAAAAGAATTGATAGAGCAAGAGCTGCCAAGTGTTACTCGATGGGATAAACTGAAACCTCTTGTTTATTTGGCTGCTGTATTTATTGGTGCAGCTTTAATCATAAGAGTAATGATGCCTCAAAAAGAGAAAATGATTGATTTAGCTACTAATTATAATATTGAAGACGTTTCCGATGAATTTATTCAAGAAACGGTTGATGGGGCTCTGTTTGATGATTATTCCTTACACGTGTATTTAACTAATTATTCAGAATAATAATATTATTATGAAAAAATATATTGCTTGTTTTATTATAGTACTTAGCTCTTTTACTGTATTAAAAGCTAATGCCGTATGTCCACAAAGATTGTCACCTCAGGAGTTTAACAAGAAGCAGCAGGAGTATATCACCGAGCAAGCTGGTTTAACAACTGTTGAATCAAGTGCTTTCTTTAAGCTGTTTTTTGAGTTACAAAGTAAAAAACGGGAGAATGGTAAGGAAATTAATAGATTAATGAAAAGTGCGAAAAATGGATTGACAGAAAAAGAGTATGATGAAACCCTTACTAAAATCTATTTGCTCCGAAAAGAGAATGCTGAATTAGAACTAGAATACTATAAAAAATATAAGGATATCATATCCAACCAAAAGATCTATGATGTAATGAAGGCTGAGGCTAAATTCCATAGAGAAATTATAAGAGGAATGCATCAAAGAGGTAGGGGAGGAAAGAATAGAAATTCAAATTGAAAAAAGGACTGCAATTGCAGTCCTTTTTGGTATCTCATCTACTTTAAATTACCTACCATATTTTCAGGTTTTACCCATTTGTCAAACTCTTCAGCTGTTAGGAAGCCAGAGGAGATCGCTTCTTCTCTTAGTGTCGTTCCATTTTTGTGAGCAGTCTTTGCTATTTGAGCAGATTTTTCATACCCTATATGTGTATTTAAAGCCGTAACAAGCATAAGAGAGTTGTTTACAAGCTCCTTAATTCTGTTTAAGTTGGGTTCAATGCCAGTTACGCAGTGTTCTGTAAAAGATATACAAGCATCGCCTAATAGTTCTGCCGACTGTAAGAAGTTGGCTGCAATAACAGGCTTAAATACGTTTAGTTCATAATTACCATTAGCACCAGCAAATGTTATAGTCGTTTGGTTCCCCATTACTTGAGCACAAACCATTGTTAAAGCTTCATTTTGTGTTGGGTTTACCTTACCTGGCATGATAGATGAACCTGGTTCATTTTCGGGAAGATGCAATTCACCTATGCCTGAGCGTGGACCTGAGCCTAACATTCTAATATCCTGAGCTATTTTAAATAGAGCTACAGCTAGTTGGTTTAAGGCTCCATGAGTGCCTACTACTGCATCATTGGCTGCCAAAGCTTCAAATTTATTGGGAGCAGTAATAAATGGGATTCCTGTAAACTTAGAAATATACTCTGCTACTTTTACATCATATCCTTTGGGTGCATTTAATCCTGTACCTACAGCTGTTCCGCCCAAGGCAAGTTGAGATAAATGAGGAAGAGTTACTTCTATCGCTTTAATGGCATTGCACACTTGCATGGCATAACCAGAAAACTCTTGTCCTAGTGTTAATGGAGTGGCATCTTGTAAATGTGTTCTTCCTATTTTAACGATGTCCTTATAAGCCTTAGCTTTTTTATCTAGAGCATCTTGTAATGCAGAAGCACCCACCAATGTTTTTTCAATAATCTTTTTATAAGCTGCAATATTTAATGCAGTAGGGTAGGTATCATTTGACGATTGAGATTTGTTTACATCATCATTGGGGTGAATTAAACTCTTTTCATCTATACTATGTCCAGCCAAAATAGAAGCTCTCTTGGATATCACTTCATTAACATTCATGTTACTTTGAGTTCCCGATCCTGTTTGCCAAATTACTAAAGGAAACTGGTCATCTAACTTGCCTTCAAGAATTTCATCGCAAACTTTGGCTATTAAATCTCTTTTTTCAGTAGGTAATACTCCTAGGTCACAATTGGCGTAGGCAGCTGCTTTCTTTAGATAGGCGAAGGCATAAATAATCTCTTTGGGCATAGAACCCGATGGTCCTATTTTAAAGTTGTTTCTTGATCTTTCAGTTTGGGCTCCCCAGTATTTATCTGCAGGAACTTTTACTTCACCCATTGTGTCTTTTTCGATTCTATACTTCATAGTTAGTAATTTATTATACAGTTACTAATTACTAACATTAAAGCATACGATGTTGTTATGTATTTCCCGGATATATTTATCCGAAGTGTTAAAAGTTTACAAGCTGTTTTAAGATACTCTGTTTTTTTTGACACCGACATGAGAATGACATGTCGGTGTCAGAGTAATGTCTTATCGGTGTTAAGATCTTATTTTGATTTATTCAAAGTATTCTCTAATCTGCTACTTGATAGCATGTTGTATAGAAAAATGCATAGAAAATAGGCGGAATATTATGCTCGGTCCAAACTGGTGCATTTCTGTGAGCTACAAGGTCTCTAAAATGGTTTTTATAATCCTTTAGATTTTGCTTCATCCCATATTTTATCCATTTCAGATAGGCTCATCTCATGTAAATTTAAACCTTCTTTTAGGGTATGATCTTCTAAGTAATTAAATCTGCGAATAAATTTTTGATTGGTGAGTTCTAGGGCATTTTCTGGATTGATGCCATATTTTCGAGCAGCATTGATAATACTGAAAAATAAATCCCCAAATTCTTTTTCCGCTTCAGCCTTATCCATGTGTTGAATCTCTACTTGAAGCTCATTAAACTCTTCTTTTACTTTATCCCATACTTGTTCTTTTACCTCCCAGTCAAAGCCTATATTTCTAGCTTTATCTTGTATTCGGTAGGCTTTGATTAATGCAGGCAGAGCATCAGGAACGCCACTTAGTACTCGTTTATTCCCTCCTTTTTCTTTCAACTTCAACTCTTCCCAGTTTGATTCTACTTCGTCAGAACCGTGTACTTGAGTTGTGCCAAAGACATGAGGATGTCTGAATATTAATTTCTCACACAACTTATCACATACATCTTTGATATCAAATTGTTCTTTTTCGGAGCCTATCTTAGCATAAAATCCGATATGGAGAAGCACATCACCAAGCTCTTTGCAGATATCCTCTTGGTCATTTCGCATTAACGCATCACAAAGTTCATAAGTTTCCTCAATCGTATTGGGACGTAAACTTTCATTGGTTTGCTTTCTATCCCATGGGCATTTTTCTCGTAGTTCGTCTAGTACATCTAGAAAACGACCAAAAGCTTCTAGTTTTTCTTCTCTTGTATGCATGATTTTTGATTATTTAAGTTGTCTTCTAATAGGGTTTAAACAAAAGTACATAAATCAAAGACGTGTTTCTCCTTTTAATTTATTAATTTTGCACTCTATAATATACCAATATATAATTGATTTAATTTAATATGGAATTAGCAAGTAAGTATAATCCCGCTAATGTTGAGGAGAAGTGGTACGCCTATTGGATGGACCACAAATTATTTAGTTCAAAACCCGATGGAAGAGAACCCTTTACCGTCGTCATACCTCCTCCTAATGTTACTGGTGTCTTACATATGGGTCACATGCTTAATAATACTATCCAAGATATTTTGGTGCGTAGAGCTCGTATGCAAGGAAAAAATGCTTGTTGGGTTCCTGGCACCGACCATGCTTCGATTGCAACTGAAGCAAAAGTTGTAAATCGCTTGGCTGAACAAGGAGTTAAGAAAACAGATTTAACTCGTGATGAATTCCTAAAGCACGCTTGGGACTGGACAGAAGAGCATGGAGGTATTATTTTAAAACAATTACGCCGTTTAGGTGCTTCATGCGACTGGGATAGAACTGCTTTTACTATGGATGATATTCGTAGTGAAAGTGTTATTAAAGTCTTTGTGGATCTTTATCAGAAAGGACTAATTTATCGTGGTGTACGTATGGTCAACTGGGACCCAGTAGCCTTAACTGCTCTCTCTGATGAAGAAGTTATTCACAAAGAAGAACATAGCAAGCTCTATTATTTAAAATATAAAGTTGAAGGCGAAGATACTTATGCTATTGTAGCTACTACACGCCCTGAAACAATTATGGGTGATACTGCCATGTGTATCAATCCTAATGATCCTAAAAATCAACATCTCAAAGGGAAAAAAGTGATTGTTCCTCTTGTAGGAAGAGTTATTCCTGTAATTGAAGATGATTATGTAGATGTAGAGTTTGGTACTGGATGTTTAAAGGTTACTCCTGCTCATGATGTAAATGACTATATGCTTGGTGAAAAACACAATTTACCAAGTATTGATATTTTCAATGACAATGGTACCTTAAGTGAAGCAGCTGGTTTGTATGTGGGACAAGATCGTTTTGATGTCAGAAAACAAATTATTAAAGATCTTGAAGCCGCAGATTTATTATTAAAGGTAGAAGATTATACCAATAAGGTAGGTTATTCAGAAAGAACAAATGTTGTTATAGAACCTAAACTATCTATGCAATGGTTCTTGAAGATGGAAGATATGTCAGCTAAGGCATTAAAGCCTGTGATGGATGATGAAATTCACTTCTATCCTGAAAAATATAAGAATACATATCGTCACTGGATGGAGAATATACGGGATTGGTGTATTAGCCGTCAATTATGGTGGGGACACCGTATTCCTGCTTATTATTTACCCGAAGGAGGTTATGTAGTAGCTGAATCTGAAGCAAAAGCTCTTCAATTAGCAAAAGAAAAGAGTGGTAATCAAAATCTTAAAATAGAAGATCTTCGTCAAGATGAAGATTGTTTAGATACTTGGTTCTCTTCATGGCTATGGCCTATCTCTTTATTTGATGGAATAAATCATCCAGATAATGAAGAAATGAAGTATTATTATCCTACATCCGACTTAGTAACTGGTCCTGATATTATTTTCTTCTGGGTAGCCAGAATGATTATGGCTGGATACGAATATGAAAATAAGATGCCTTTCAAGAATGTTTACTTTACAGGTATCGTTCGTGATGCTCAAGGGCGTAAAATGTCAAAATCATTAGGTAACTCTCCTGATCCAATTAAGCTAATAGAGCAATACGGTGCTGACGGAGTGCGTATGGGTATGATGTTGGCTGCTCCTGCAGGCAATGATATTCCTTTTGACGTAGCACTTTGTGAACAAGGTAGAAACTTCAATAATAAAATATGGAACTCTTTCCGATTGATTAAAGGTTGGGAAGTAAGTACAGAAATTGAAATTCCAGATACAGCTAAATTAGCTAACCTATGGTTTGAAAGTAAGTTGAATGAAACCATTAAGGAGGTTGATGATTTATTTGGCAAATATAAACTGAACGAAGCCCTTATGGCTATTTATCGTCTTTTCTGGGAAGAATTCTCTTCTTGGTATTTGGAGATAATTAAGCCAGCTTATGGTCAGCCTATTGATGTGTCAACCTATAGTTCAGTATTAAACTACTTTGATGCTTTACTTAAACTACTTCATCCTTTTATGCCTTTCATTACAGAAGAGCTATGGCAAACAATGGATAATCGTAAAGAAGGTGAAAGTATCATGTTCCAAAATGTTTTAGCTTCAGACTATACAAGTGAATCTTTATTGAAGGATTTTGAAGTAATGAAAGAGGTTATTAGTAATATTCGTATGGTTAGAGCCCAAAAGAATATTGCATTAAAGGATGCTTTAGAACTGAATGTTGTTGGAAATAATCCTATTGATTCTTATAACTGTATTATTGAGAAAATGGCTAATGTCTCTGCGATAGAAGAGGTCGAAGATCACGTAGAAGGTTCTTCATCTTTCATGGTAGGAACTCAAGAATTCTGTGTGCCTTTAGCTGGTGCTATTGATGTTGAGGCTGAGATTGCTAAGATGGAGACAGAGTTAAAGCATAAAAAAGGCTTCTTGCAGGGTGTAATGAAAAAGCTAAGTAATGAGCGCTTTGTGAATAGTGCTCCTGCTCAGGTTGTAGAACTTGAAAAGAAAAAGAAAGCAGATGCAGAAAGTATCATTAAGTCTTTAGAAGAAAACATTGAAGCACTTCGTAATGCTTAAATAAAATATTAAACATAATTTATATATCAGAGGGGGTAGTTCGAACTATCCCCTTTGTTATTATGTAATGTAGTAGATCAAAACAGTTCTCTAAGTTTGAGCAAATAATAGCAATACTTGTACAGAAGTAAATGTATAAATAGAAACAAGGCTGCCTTTAGAGGGCAGCCTTGTTTAAAATATTTAGATTCTATTTAATCTTCTAGTAAGTGTTGAAGAAAGTCATCTAGTTCTTGATCTAGGCCTTTTAGTAGCTCATCATTAACAATAAGTAAATCTTCATCAATTAATAATAGATCTTCTATAACTTCACCTTCTTCATCTATTAGTACAAATGAATAAGGTTTTAGAATATCTAGTTTATCGAAAACTCCATTATCTTTTCCTTGTTGAAGAATATTGCTTAATTCTTTAGCAATATCATTGTAAAAGTCTTCATTGTTTTCGTTAATCCATTCCTCTACTTGAGTACTTGCTAATACTTGATCATCATCATCCATAATAGCTAATGAACCAGAATCTGAATTGGGTTGTAAATAAACATCTGTCACTAGTGGTTGTTCTGATCTATTTTGAAGCTCTTTTACAGCAATTTTTATAGACTCATTGATAGTAGCTATAGAAGTTGATGATAAATTCATAATTGGACTCTTTTAAATTTACTCAAAGGTAGAAAAACAAAACAATATTATAGAGATACCAACCGATTAATTTTCGATAACAAAACGATTCATTTGCTGATTTAATATCTCTTTATTCTCAAATCTCTGTTTTAAAAGTTTAGAATATAGAAGACAATTGACATATAGGTCATTGGAATCTTTGAGTTTTGTTGTTGTAGAAGTCATATCTATGTTATAATACTCTTGAGCTAGTGTCAGAGCCTTTTGAATCCATTCATAAGCTAATTCTATTTGATCGGATATTTCTGCATAACCAGCCGCATTATAAGCAGCTTTAATGCGATAAACCATTTTACTGTTGTTGTTATAAATATTCTCACATTCTAAAAGGGCTTTATCAAAATCATTGTTTTTTACAGCCTTATTGGCTAAAGCAAATGGGGGTTCGTCTGTGTATGAAAGTCTACTTTCTGTTTTCCAATGTGGAGTCAAATCTTTTGCTATGGATCTTCCAATTAAATATCCAGCAGTTAATGTATAATCTTCAGGCTTTCTTTTATTCTTATTGGGTATAGTTAGTTGTAGGATAAAAGAATCAGTGATATCTATTGTGTCTTTTTTTCCATGAATAAAAGCTACATCTTTCTCTGTATTATAGATTTGAATAAACGGATTAATGGATTCCATATAGAAAGTAGCAGGGTTTGGATAATTAATTTCTATATTTTGATCTAAAGCATTCACCGCCTCTAATGAAATAATTAAATCGGCATCTATTTTATCTTTCATTTTTTTGAATGTGTCGGTAGGTAAAATGAGAGAATCTGGAACAGCCCATATTGTATCTGCTATAGTAATCTGTTTAAAATAATCAGTTTCAGCGAGTGCCGAAATCATACCATTAAAAATATCTTCCGCTGTAGTTTTTGTAAATGCTAGGTTTTCAGATTGATGCGTTATATCCTTGGGGTGAATATTATTTAAAACAGCTATATGTGTTATCCTTTTAGGAAAAGTTATTTTCCCTGGTTCCATATAGTCAATACTATAATAATTGGAGCTTACACTACAAGAAGAGAGTATTAGGAATATGCTGAAAATAGTAAAAAAGTTGAATGAATGTTTTTTCATATCCTGCTTTATTATGAACTGAACCAAAAATAGGAATAAATCCTTACTATATAAACAAAAAAGAGCAACCTTTTGTTGGTTGCTCTTCTATATTTGAGATTTAAGTATGCTTATGCATTCTTGCCATGGCAGTGTTTGAATTTCTTACCGCTACCACAAGGACAAGGATCATTTCTTCCTACTTTAGTTGGAGCAACATAAGGCTCGTTTTTAGGTTGTTCACGAGTATCTTTAGCTGCTGCTTCATCCATACCTTCAGGTCTTGATAAGTCTTGTTTCTCTTCTCTGTATTGAGGAGCTTGCTTTTGTGGTTCTGGAGCAGCTTCTTGTACTTCAGCTGGATCTTGAATTGGTATTTGTCCTCTCATTAATACAGTGATTGTTTTGTCATTAATCTTATCGACCATATAATCGAATAGTTTAACAGACTCCAATTTGTAAATAAGAAGTGGATCTTTCTGTTCGTAACTTGCATTACGTACAGATTGTCTTAGATCATCTAGTTCTCTTAAGTTCTCCATCCAAGCTTCATCGATGAAGTGAAGTAGAATTGCTTTTTCAAATGCTTCAACAACAGCTTTACATTCTGTGTCATAAGCTCTTTTTAAGTTGCATGAGATGTTGTATACTCTCTTACCGTCCGTAATAGGGATAAGAATGTTTTCATACATCTGTCCGTGGTTTTCGTAAACTTGTTTGATAACAGGGAATGCAATCTTAGAAAGAGTGTCTGATTTTTCTTTGAATTTATCTATAGCAGCATTGAATGTTATTTCAACTAATTCATTAATGTTACCTTCTTTGAGTTGTTCTTCAGTAAAAGGTATATCCATAGCAAATAGGCGTAGGATTTCCATTTTACAGTTTTGGTAGTCATCACGATTGTCTTGTACAGCAACATCACAACGGTCCCAAATCATATTTACTATGTCCATACCAATACGTTCTCCCATTAAAGCATGGCGACGTTTTGTATAGATTACGTTACGTTGTTTATTCATAACGTCATCATATTCTAGTAAATATTTACGAGAACCAAAGTGGTTTTCTTCAACCTTCTTCTGAGCTTTTTCAATAGAGCGAGAGAGCATTTTGTGCTCAATCATTTCTCCTTCTTTAAAGCCTAGAGTATCCATCATTTTGGTTACTCTTTCAGGAAGAGAAAGACGCATTAAGTTATCTTCCAATGAAAGGAAGAAAATAGAAGAACCTGGGTCTCCCTGACGTCCTGCACGACCTCTTAGCTGTCTATCGACACGACGAGATTCGTGTCGCTCTGTACCAATAATTGCAAGACCACCTAAGTCTTTTACTTCTTTTGAAAGCTTAATATCGGTACCACGACCTGCCATATTTGTTGCAATAGTAACTGTGCCCTTTTGTCCAGCTTGAGCAACAATATCTGCTTCTCTTTGGTGTAGTTTAGCATTTAATACGTTATGTGGAATATTACGCATATTCAACATACGACTAAGCATCTCCGAAATATCTACAGCTGTAGTACCCACTAAGACTGGACGCCCATCTGCAACAAGTTTTTCAATTTCTTCAATTACAGCTTTATATTTTTCACGTTGTGTTTTATAAACACGGTCGTTCATGTCAATACGAGAAATAGGCTTATTTGTAGGAATAACTACAACATCTAATTTGTAAATATCCCAGAACTCACCCGCTTCAGTTTCAGCAGTACCAGTCATACCTGATAACTTATGGTACATACGGAAGTAATTTTGAAGAGTAATAGAAGCAAATGTTTGAGTTGCTGCTTCTACTTTGACTCCTTCTTTTGCTTCAATAGCTTGGTGAAGACCATCAGAGTATCTACGGCCTTCCATGATACGACCAAGTTGCTCATCGACAATCTTAACTTTACCATCAACAACAATGTACTGGTCGTCTTTCTCAAACATAGTATACGCTTTAAGAAGCTGATTGATGGTATGCACTCTTTCAGATTTGATAGCATAATTATTCATCAATTCATCTTTCTTCTGAAGTTTTTCTTCTTCAGTTAAGCCACTTTGATTTTCTAGTTCAGATAATTGAGCAGCAATATCAGGTAGTACGAATAATTTAGTGTCATCTGATTTACCCGTAATTAAGTCGATACCTTTATCGGTAAGATCTACACTATTTAATTTTTCATCAATAACAAAGTAAAGAGGATCAGTTGCCTCGTGCATACGTTTGTTATTCTGCTCCATAAACATTTCTTCAACTTTTAGCATACCAGTTTTTATACCTGGTTCACTTAAAAATTTGATAAGAGCTTTGTTTTTAGGCATTGATTTATGGCTACGGAATAAGGAAATAAATCCTTGTTCTTGCTCTGCTTGATCTTCTGATTCAATTAATTTTTTAGCTTCTGCTAAATAAGCTGTAGCCAATTTTTTTTGTGCAGCTACTAGTCTTTCCACTAGAGGTTTTAATTCATCAAATAGCTGTTCATCTCCTCTTGGTACTGGTCCAGATATAATAAGAGGTGTTCTAGCCTCATCAATAAGCACAGAGTCAACCTCATCAACTATACCATAATTGTGTTGTCTTTGTACCAAGTCTTGAGGGCTACGTGCCATATTATCTCTCAAGTAGTCGAAGCCAAACTCATTGTTGGTACCATAAGTGATGTCTGCTAAGTATGCTTGTCTACGAGCTTCAGAGTTAGGTTGGTGTTTGTCGATGCAGTCAATAGATAATCCATGGAACATATAAATAGGTCCCATCCATTCAGCATCACGTTTTGCTAGGTAGTCATTTACGGTGACAACATGAACACCATTTCCTGTTAGAGCATTTAAGAATACAGGGAGAGTCGCTACAAGAGTTTTACCTTCCCCTGTTGCCATTTCTGCAATTTTGCCTTTGTGTAAAACTACACCACCAAATAGCTGTACATCATAATGAATCATATCCCATACGATTTCATTACCACCAGCTTGCCAGTGATTTTGATAAATTGCTTTATCTCCATCAATGCGTACGAAATCCTTGGTTGCAGCTAGAGTTTTATCAAACTCAGTAGCAGTAACAACAATTTCTTCGTTTTCTGAAAAACGGCGGGCTGTATCTTTTACAATTGAAAAAGCAACAGGCAAAACTTCATCTAGTGCCTTCTCGTAGATTTCTAGTATTTCTTTTTCAAGTTTGTCTATTTGATTAAAGATTTCTTCTCTTTTTTCAATCGGAGTATCTTCAATTGAGGCTTTTAGAGCATCAACTTTTGTTTGCTCTTCGCTAGCACAATCTTTAATGTATTTCTTTAATTCAATAGTTTTTGCTCTTAAGCTATCATTATCAAGCTTTTGAACGTCTGGATAAGCAGCTTTTACTTTTTCAACCCAAGGCTTGATATCCTTCATGTCTCGGCTTGATTTGTTTCCAAAAAGCTTACTTAGTAAGTCAGTAAATCCCATGTATATTGTTTATTTATTTGCTAAAAATGAAAGTGAAAAACTTTGCTGTCACAAAGTTACATTAAAATGCTGATTTTTCAGAACATTTATGAAAAATGAATGAAAAGGATCTATCGTATGCGATCGATAGCTTTCGATCTAGAGCCATTAGGTGCTCTAATTTTAATGGTTTGAGCAATGGTTGGAGCTATTGCTTCAGCTGATATAGGAGTATTAATTACTTCTGCCTTAAAGGGTGCTCCTAAAAAGATAGTAGGAGTTTGAATTGCAGAATAATTAACGGTAGATTGAACGTCTTTCTCATTGATTATTTGCCAGCCAGGAAGTACTTCAATTACTAAATCTCCTGATCTTTTTTTATGAAAGCTATTACGTTCTAATTCTTTATATGGGTTCCAAGAGCCTAATAATAAATCTTGTGCGTAATATACCTCATTTACACCACTAAACTGAGATAGGAAATTGGCGGCTCTTTGCTGAACATCTTCTATCTTTAATTTTTTATCTTCAATCAGCTTGTGATTTAGATAAATTTGTAAGTCGTGGTGTGCCTCTACAAACTGACCTTCACCATAGTAGGCCATTAAGTAGAGATTAAGGAGTGCAGAACATCTATTTAGATAAAAATCTCCAGTAGGAATTCTATGTTCTTTTAAAACATTACCTGTTTGGCCATTGACATAACCTGTAGAAGTAACATAAAAAATCGCATTCTTTAGACCGATTTTATTATCAATTATTTGTAATATTTGTGCTATACTTCTATCTAGTCGTATATAAGTATCTTGTATCTCAAGGGATGCTGCCTCACTCGTACCTAATGCATTTCCTCCATAAAAAGATAATTGGATAAAGTCGGTAATGTCATCTTCACCTACTCCGCTTTGTCGAAACAATTGTTCTGCCAATAATACAATTTCTTCGTTAATTATCGGACTTATTGGCACTTTGGCATATTGTTCACTATTGCTATTACTAGTTAGGCTATGCCTAAAGCTTTTTTTACGTCCATTAAGAGATTGGTTATAATTCTCTATAGGTAGGAGAGGAACCCATTCTAAACTATTTTCTCTATAGTAAATAGGATTTTGCTCATTATATTGGCTTGCCCACCAAGGGAAGTCTGAATAGTAAGTTGAGCCACACCATTTCCCTGTTTCTTTATTAAACCATAAAGCTGCATCTGCCCCATGCCCAGCAGATAGAATAGCCATGTCAGCTTCTGGAGCTATAGAATATACGATAGCCTTTCCGTGAGAAGCTAGTTTTAGTTCGTCTGTAATTGTTGAACTCAATAGATTTTGAGCTGATGAACTAAGGCTTGTGTAGTTTCCCATATAAGCTGAATCATAGATACAGCTTTTGGGTTGCATGGTGGATAAGTCTAACCACTGATTAGCTATTATTCCATGTATAGATGGTGTGGTACCCGTATTTAATGTTGCAGTAGTATTAGAGCGGTCTCTTTTTGCTAGAGAGAAATCAGTATCTTTATATACCAATCCTTCTTTCCACAATTTTTTAAATCCGTCTTCTCTATAAAGATTCCAATAGGCCTCGATCAGCTCCGTACTTAATTGGTCAATATTAAGACCAACAACAACCTTGGGCTCTACTTTCATAGATTGAGCTTGTAAGCTTGTTATAGCAATTGCAGTAAGTATTGAAGTAATGAGTCCTCTCATCTTTTTGTATGTATTAATAGGTTAGTTAATGATCTTAACCACAAACATCCTGCCAAAGGTAATATCGCAAAGTCGAAATTTTGAGGAATTAGGCTAAAAAACACTATAAAAAGTGTTAAAACGCCTAAGTTTATATAATGGTAGATCACTTTTTTCTGTTTTTTCTCTAAATATCCAATATATGGAGCTAAAACGAGATGAAGAGGATGAAATAAAATAATAAGATAATTAGGGCTTACTGTAGGGTGCTCTGAAAATAGAGCTAAGAAAGTAAGGACACATCCTACGACTCCGAAGATTGCAAAAGTAAAAGTATCCAAAACCCAATAGCTTTTCTTTTTCTTATACTCTAATAAAGAGGTTAGGAAAAATAAAAAAAACAAAGTTGAAAATATGATTGTAGGGGTTGGTATAATAGCTATTGTTTCTTCTTTATGAGGCGTTTTTAATAACTCTTTTATAGGTTTTACGATTGGCTTAGAATCAAAATTTGTGTGATTCAATATATGCATTAGTTCAATAGGTATAAAGGTTTTGTCTTTGATGGACATCACTTTATCTGCATCACTTCCAAGGCAGAGGTCAATACCAAACTGACTCCATGGAAAGTTTTCGGTGTACTTATGAATGATGGATCTAAATGTATATATTTTGTCAGAATCATCTTGGAGGAGTAAGGGTTCATGTAGTGCTCCAATAATTTGGTCTAGTGGTCGAGTTGCACAATTGTCAAATAAAAAATTATATCTGTAAATCCTATTTTGAGGTTGATAATTAAGTTCAAGTGCATCGACTAATCGACTTTTTTCTTCAATTGTTAGATTTAGTTCTTGCTCCCAAACGCTCCTTTTATAGAAATCATACTCATACATAAAATAATCAAAAGGAACTTTCCCTAATTGGTAGTCTGTGTGTCCAAGAGCAAATCGCCAGATAAAGTGATCACTTTTAAAATCAAAGATGCCATAATTATATACTTCATCATAATTAGTATGTGGAACTGTGACTCTGATAGCAGTGTGTCCAAATAGTGTATATATTTCATCACCTGGACTGCAAGTCAGAAGGCTTATTCGGATTGAGTCAGAGTAGGGGTAGGGTGTATTAGCTTTGGAAATGAGTAAGAAGCTAAAAAAGAATATTGTTAGGAGTGCTTTTCTCATTATTATACTATTAATTTGTAGCAAAGATAGGCTTATTTTCTCATTACCTTAGAGATTATATTTTAAATAACACTCTTAGTTTATTCAAACTTGCTTATCTTTGTTACTTTATAATATTATAGATAGACAGTGAATCTGATTATTGATATAGGAAACACGGTAGCTAAGGTTGCTGTATTTAATCCAGAAGGATCAATTATAGATATATTATATTGTTCGAATAAGTCTCTAGATCATTTGTGTGAGATTTGTCGAAAATATCCTATAAAGAGAGGAATCATAGCTACAGTTATAGACTTGACAGAAGAAGTCGAACGAAAGCTAAAATCTCTTTCTATACCTATGATTTGGCTGGATCATACGACACCTCTACCTATAACAATTTTGTATAAAACTCCTCAAACTCTCGGATATGATAGAGTTGCAGGTATTGTAGGAGCGTATACTGAATTTCCCAATACAAATATTTTAGTGATTGATGCAGGAACGGCTATAACTTATGATTTTATAGATGATAAAGGCCAATTTCATGGAGGAAATATCTCTCCAGGAATACGAATGCGTCTTCAGGCACTTCACAGCTTGACAGGGAGATTACCTTTGGTAGATCCTGATGGAGAAATAAAAGCCTTAGGCCAAACAACAGAAGAAGCAATTAGAGCAGGAGTATTTAAAGGCGTTGAGTTTGAAATGCTTGGTTATGTGGAACGAATGAGTATCCAGTATCCTAATCTTTTGGTTTTTTTAACGGGTGGTAATGACTTTTCTTTTGAAACGAAGTTAAAAAGTAGCATATTTGCAGATAGATTTCTTGTTATTAAAGGATTGAACAGAATATTAAACTACAATAAATGGGACGAATAAACAAAATAGTATGTGCTGTAATAGTCACTCTATTTTCGGGAGTTGCTTTAGCGCAGAATAACACAAACTCTCCCTATACACGATACGGCTTAGGTCAGTTAACTGATCTTGGGTCAAGTAAAAGTAAAGCTATGGGTGGCGTTGGTTTTGCGTTGCGTGACAACTCACAAATAAACCTCTTAAACCCAGCTTCATATACAGCAATGGACTCTCTTACTTTTTTGTTTGAGGGAGGTGTCAGTTTCCAAAACGCAAACATTGATGATGGCTCGACAAAGTTAAATGCTAAAAACTCTAGTTTAGATTATCTCGCTGTTCAGTTTCGTCTAAAAAAATGGATGGCTATGAGTGTAGGACTTCTTCCCTTTTCAAATGTTGGATATCAAATTGTTGAAGGTAGGGTTAATGAAGATGACCCCGAAGCTAATGTCGCTTTTACGCATAAAGGCAATGGAGGTTTGCATCAATTCTATACAGGTATCGGTTTGAATCCAATTAAGGGTTTGTCTGTTGGGGCTAACGTTTCATTCTTGTGGGGATCAATAACGCATAATATCTCTATGTATTTCCCGAATGCATCAGAAAGTGATAAGAGAAAGGCTTATAATGATAAAGTATCTCTAAAAAGTGCTAAAATTGATTTTGGAGCTCAGTATTCATATCCTATTGGGAAAGATGATGAATTAACAATTGGAGCTGTTTATACTCCTAAAATGAGTATGTCTAATGATACTGAAACAACTACCGTTTTCAATCATCAAGTATTGAAAGAAGGCTCTTCTAAATTTGACTTACCTAGTAGCTTTGGTTTAGGAGTAGCTTATAATTGGAATAAAAAATTATTAGTATCTTTAGATTTATTACATCAAAAGTGGAGTAAAGCTAAATATTATGATAAAACGGATGCTTACCTTGATTACAACAGAATATCTGTTGGTGCAGAATACTCTCCTAATATCTTTGCAAGAAACTACTTTGCAAGAATAAAATATAGAGTAGGTATGTATTATGCTGATCCTTATTATAAAATTGAAGGGAAGCGTGCTGCAAGGGAATATGGCGTTAGTGCAGGGATAGGTCTACCAATCCCTAAAGTAAAATCTCAATTAAATGTCTCTGCTCAATATATCCGTATAGATGGTAGATCAGACAATTTCTTAAAAGAGAATTATTTAAGAATAAATGTAGGCTTAGTCTTTAATGAAAGATGGTTTGCAAAACGTAAGATTTAAAGAATAAAAGTACGTAAATAAATATAACTTAAGATGAAGATTACAAAACTATTAGCTGTTGTATTACTACTGTTAGGAGTTACCAATGTCTCCGCACAGGTAGATGAGAAATGTCTATCGAATAGTAGTATTTCACACGAAGCCGTTAAGGTTGGAAACTACAAAGATGCTTATGAACCATGGAAAGAGGTAATAAAAGATTGTCCTCTACTACGTTATTATACTTTTACCGATGGTTTCAAAATCTTAACTAGTTTCTTGGATAAGGCAGAAAAGAGCTCTGCAGATTATACTAAATATTTTGATGAGTTGATGCAACTTCATGATTCTCGTATGGAGTATATTCCTCAATTTAATGAAAAAGGAGTAACTAATATCCCTTCTGTTGATGCAGCACTCGGACTTAAAGTGATAGATTATCTAACATACAGTACTAATCCTGATTATAACTTGGCTTATGATTGGACTAAAAAATCAGTATTAGCAGAGAAAGCTGATTCTCAGCCAGCTGTTTTGTTTTATCTAGTAAACCTTTCTTTAGCTAAACTTCAAACTGATGCAACTTTTAAAGAATCATTTGTAAATGACTATTTATTTGCAAGTCAGCTTGCTGAGGAAGCAATAGAAACGAGTACAAAAGATGTCTATAAAAAAGCTTACGAAGATACCAAAAATAGTTTGACTGCTCTTTTCATTAATAGTGGAGCTGCAGACTGTCAATCTTTACAAGATATTTATGCTCCTAAGGTAGAAGAAAACAAAGATAACATTGAGTACTTGAAACAAGTAATATCTGTTATGGAAAGCCTTAAATGTAGAGATCAAGAAGCTTACGCTCAGGCATCTTTTTATTCATACCAGATTGAACCAACTGCTGAGGCAGCGATGGGTTGCGCTATGAGATCTTATAAAAAAGGAGATATCAATGAAACAATTAAATTTATTGATGAAGCTATGGGTCTAGAAGTAGAGCCAGCTAAAAAAGCAGAAAAAGCTTATTATGCAGCTACATTCCTTTTTGCAGGTAAAAGATATAGTCAAGCTAGAAGTTATGCACTTAAAGCATTAGGTTTTGACCCTAATAATGGATCAGCTTATATACTTATCGCAAAACTTTATGCTTCAAGTCCAAACTGGAGTGATGAAGCAGTTTTAAATAAGTGTACTTATTTCTTGGTAATCGATAAGTTGCAAAGAGCTAAGGCTGTCGATTCAAGTGTGGCAAATGAAGCTAATGAGTTAATTAGAGTTTATTCTCAATACACACCAACTGCTCAAGATCTATTTATGTTAGGTTATAAAGCAGGTGATTCAATAACTATAGGTGGATGGATTGGAGAATCAACAACTATTAGATAAACTAGTATGTTTTTGAATAAAAACAATACAAAAAACACATTTATAAAAAGCATAACAGTGACTCTTTCAGTCACTGTTATGCTTTTTTTGATATTCGCGTCTTCATCTTGTACTAGGAAGAAGGATAACTTAGCAGATAAAATAACAAATAGAGATTCCTTGCCATTATTGAATACAATTGGTGTTGAATCTCTAGTTTCAGATTCAGGAGTTATCCGTTATCGAATATTGGCAGGAGAGTGGCTTATCTTTGATAAAGCTGAGCCTTCCTATTGGTCTTTCGAAAAAAAAATACATCTTGAGAGATTTGATAGTTTGCTTCGAATTGATGCCCAAATTGATGCTGATACAGCTTATTTTTATGATAAAGATCGTCTATGGGAGCTTCGAGGTAATGTTAAAATTGTAAATTTAAAAGGTTCCACATTTACAACAAATTTGTTATATTGGAATCAACAAACTGAAAAAGTCTATTCAGATGAGTATATTACGATTGAGGATGGAGATAATATTTTCCATGGAATCGGTTTTGATGCTGATCAACGATTAGAGGTATATACAATTAGAAAGCCAACAGGAATTGGTTATGTAGACTTAAATGAGGCGAAAAAAGATTCAGATTCAATAAATAACTAATGGCAACTATAATATTACTACTTCTACTTACAATGTTATTCTCTGCATTCTTTTCAGGAATGGAGATTGCATTTGTGTCTGTGGATAAGTTACGCTTTGAAATGGAAAAGGGGAAAGGATTTAGTTCTAAGATACTATCCTTGTTTTTCAATAATCCCAATAA
The DNA here is from genome assembly GCA_000212915.1 of Bacteroides coprosuis DSM 18011. Taxonomy (NCBI): domain Bacteria; kingdom Pseudomonadati; phylum Bacteroidota; class Bacteroidia; order Bacteroidales; family Bacteroidaceae; genus Bacteroides; species Bacteroides coprosuis. The sequence goes on along the minus strand of CM001167.1, from coordinate 2,918,327 downwards.
CTTCATTTCCACAATGTTGGTCGGTAATAATATAGCACTTGTTATCTATGGGATTTTGATGACTTATGTCTTAAACTATTTATTTCTTGATGCTTTAGTTTCTAATCAGTTTTTAAAAATGCTGATTCAAACTATCTTATCAACTATCATTATCTTATTTACAGGAGAGTTTTTACCTAAAACCCTTTTTAAGATTAATCCCAATTTAGTCCTTAAGGTATTAGCCTTTCCTCTATTCTTATGTTATATTATCCTTTATCCGATTTCTTTGCTGGCATCAACTTTGTCTTATTTATTGTTGAGAGTCTTTGGTGTAAAAGTAAATAAAGAAGTTTCTAATAAAGCTTTCTCTAAAATTGATCTTGACTACTTTATTCAGTCGGGAATTGAAAACATTGAAAGCAAGGATGAGATTGAAAATGAAGTTCAAATATTTCAAAATGCTCTTGATTTCTCGGCTATAAAAATAAGAGACTGTATGGTTCCACGTACAGAAATTGTAGCATTGGATGTGAAGGCCTCGCAAGAAGATTTAATGAATATCTTCATTGAAACAGGACTTTCTAAGATTATTATTTATGATGAAAATATTGATAAGGTAGTAGGCTATATTCACTCCTCTGAAATGTTTCGAACTAAGTCGGACTGGCAGAAAAGAGTTCAAGAAGTTCCTATAGTACCCGATACTATGGCTGCTCATAAATTAATGAAACTCTTTATGACTTTGAAGAAGACCATTGCTGTGGTTGTCGATGAGTTTGGGGGAACATCCGGAATTGTTTCTTTGGAAGATCTTGTTGAAGAGATATTTGGAGATATAGAAGATGAACATGATACATCCACCTTTGTGTGTAAAAAAATAAATGATGTTGAATTTATTTTATCTGCACGGTTGGAAATTGAAAAAGTAAATGAAATGTTTGATCTTGACTTACCTGAATCTGATGAGTATTTAACAATTGGAGGTCTTATTTTACATTTTTATCAAAGTCTGCCTAAGTTACACGAAGTGATAATAATTAATAAATTTCAATTTAAAACACTGAAAGTAACAACCAATAAAATAGAGCTGGTGCGTTTAAATATAATAGAATAAGCACTTTGTTGAAATATTTATTGTCTATAACTTAGACGCGTGTATGGTTTTTTTGTATCTTCGTGCGCTTATATACATGATTAATAAAAAACAAAAATAGTATAAATTAAAAATGGCAACACTACAAAACATTAGATCCAAAGGGCCTCTTTTGGTCGGAGCGATCGCTTTAGCACTTTTTGCATTCATCGCAGGTGATGCATTAAAGGTATTTCAACCTAGACAGCCACATGATGTGGGTGAAGTAGATGGTAAAGCTCTTTCTATCTCTGAATATCAGTTATTAGTTGATGAATATACTAATATTCAAAAAGGCTTTTCTGGTAGAAACTCATTAAGTGAAATGGAAACAAACCAAATTAAAGATATGGTTTGGAATACTTATGTAAGTAATCAAGTTATCGCTAATGAAGCAGACAAACTTGGTTTGGTTGTGACTAAAGCAGAACTTAATAATATCCTTGATCAAGGAGTTAACCCTACATTCAGAATTGTACCTATGTTTTTTAATGAACAAACAGGACGTTTTGATAAGGATAAACTATTTATGTTCTTAGCAGAATATGCAAAACTAAGTAAGACGGCTGGTATTGATCCCAACTATATGGGAAGCATGCAACAGTTGCACGCTTTATGGGCTTTTGTTGAAAAATCATTGATTCAAGAAAAACTTGCAGAAAAATACATGGCTTTGGTTGGATCCGCATTCGGTACAAATAAAGTAGAGGTCGAATCAGGAATTGAGGGTAGATTAAATCAGGCTAATCTAACAGCTGCACTTATTCCTTTCACAAGTGTTGATGATTCTAAGGTACAGGTTACCGATGCAGATCTTCAAAAAGAGTATGATGCTAAAAAAGAAATGTTTAAGCAAGATACGGAGTCACGTCAAGTAAAATATATTGATGTTAAGATTAATCCTAGTGTTGCAGACGTTGAAGCTCTAGAACAAGAAGTATCTGAATATGCTGAGCTATTACGCAATGAAAAAGATAACTATGCTTCAATTATAAATAATACTTCGGGTTCAAACATTCCATATAATGATGTTTATTTGAGTTTGGAATTGTATCCTGAAGATGTTATTGCTCATGTCAAAGAAACATCGGTTGGTGATACTTTTGGACCTTATACGAATGCTCAAGATGCCACAATTAACGCGGTAAAAGTAGTGGATAAAAAGAATTTACCAGACTCTGTTCAGTTTAGAATGTTGCAAATTCAGGGTCTTGAAGCAGATGCGTTAGTTAAAAAGTCTGATAGTATTGTTAATGCTTTAAATAATGGTGCAAGTTTTAAATCTATAGCAGAGGAAGAACAACAGCCATCTGAAGCATTCTGGATTTCAGAAAACACAATCGCAAATCAAGAACAATTTGTGCTTTACAATACATTATCTACAATGCAACCAAACGAAATTAAATCATTACCTGTTCAGTCAGGTAATATTATTCTGCAGTTGGTTGATCGTAAAGTCTTTAAGGATAAATACAAATTAGCTGTAGTGAAAAGAACTATGGAAATTAGTAGTGAGACAGCTAATAAAGCTTATAATGATTTCAGTCAATTCGTAGCAGAGAACTCTACAGTTCAATCTATGATCGACAATGCTGAAGAAGCTGGTTATAGTGTTTCTACACAAGAGCTAACTACCTCTATGCATACAGTAGGTAATATTTCCTCTACTAAAGAGGCTGTCAGATGGATCTTTGACTCTAAGACTGGTCAGGTTTCAAATATCTATGAATGTGGTGAAGGTGATCATCTTCTTGTAGTAGGCCTAACAGATATTATTCCAGCAGGCTATCGTCCGTTAAGCTATGTAAAGGATGGTCTTAAGAATTTAGTGTTGAATAATAAGAAAGCTGAATATCTTGAAAATCAAATAGCTTCTGTTAATGCTAAATCTATTTCAGATGTAGCTTCTATTGAAAATGCTGTAGTAGATACTATTAAGCATGTCACATTTAACTCTCCAGCATTTATCTCTAAAACGAATTCAAGTGAACCTGTTGTGAGTGGTTATGCTGCTGTAGCTAAGGAAGGTGTATTGAGTGGCCCAATTAAAGGCAACGCCTCAGTAATGGTGTTGAATCTATTGAATCGTGATAAATCTGAAGAAGAAGTAGATGCAACAGTAGAACGTACTAGAATCGAAAGTGAAATGATGTATTTTGCTAACGGACGTACTATTTTACAAGACCTTATTGAAAAGGCTGTGATCATTGATAATCGTTATTTATATTTCTAAATAATAAAATTAATAGAACTTAAAAGAAAGGGTTAGCGAATAATGCTAGCCCTTTCTTTTGTTATATTGATAGAAGTAGATTCAAAAAATAAGTATTTTATTGCTTACATTTGTAAGAAGGTATTATAATTAATAGTAGATTAGATGAATATGGATAAGAAACCTCTTTTAGGAATGACTTTGTCGGAACTTCAAGTATTAGTGTCTCAAGCAGGATTGCCTAAGTTTACAGCTAAACAAATAGCCTCTTGGTTATATAAAAAAAAGGTGACAAATATTGATGAGATGACTAACCTCTCCAAAAAGAATAGAGATCTTCTTAATCAAGAATACACAGTTGGTGCAGCAAATCCTATTCAAGCTGTAAAATCTGTTGATGGTACTATTAAATATCTTTTTTCGGTAGGTGATAAAAACTCTATTGAATCAGTGTACATTCCTGATGAAGATAGAGCAACTTTATGTGTGTCTTCACAAGTGGGATGTAAAATGAATTGCTTATTTTGTATGACTGGAAAACAAGGATTTTCAGGTAATCTTTCAGCAAATCAAATTTTGAATCAAATCCAAACAATACCCGAGTCTGATACATTAACCAATATTGTTTTCATGGGAATGGGTGAGCCTATGGATAATCTAGATGAGGTATTAAAAGTGTTAGAAATATTGACATCTGATTATGGCTATAAGTGGAGTCCTAAACGTATTACTGTTTCAACAGTCGGTGTGCGGAAAGGTTTCGAGAGGTTTTTACAAGAAAGTGATTGCCATTTAGCTGTTAGTATTCATACTCCTATAGCTTCGCAGAGAAAGGATTTAATGCCTGCTGAAAAAGGTTTGCCTATTTCTGAAATTGTCAATATCTTACGAGATTATGATTTTTCTAAACAAAGACGTTTGTCTTTTGAATATATAATGTTTAAGGGAGTTAATGATAGTATTAGTCATGCTAAAAAGCTGTTAGAGCTGTTGGATGGGTTAGAGTGTAGGGTGAATTTAATTCGCTTTCATGCTATACCTAATGTAGATTTGAATGGATCTGATATGGAAACCATGACTGTTTTTAGAGATTATTTGACAAAGAATGGGGTTTTTACGACCATTAGAGCTTCGAGAGGTGAAGATATATTTGCAGCTTGTGGTATGTTATCAACTATGGAAAAAAATAAAAACAAATAATTATGAAAACGCGTAAATTTTATTGGACTTTATTGATTATAGCAATAGCAGTCTTTTCAGGTTGTAAGCAGGGTGGTAAAAGAGGGGTGTTGACGCCTACTTCAAGTGCCCTACCTTATGAACTTCTAGTTGTAATAGACAATAGTGTAAAAGAGAGTAGTGCTGGGGAAGCCTTGATTAACGTTCTTACAAGTAATGTTCCTGGTTTGCCCCAACCTGAGAGTGCTTTTAAACTAATGTATACAGATCCTCAACATTTCGATGGGATTTTAAAACCAATACGAAATATTGTCATTGTGAATATTGGTAAAACATATACTGAAGCTCGTTTTAATACTGCTACTGATGTTTATTCATTTCCTCAATCTATATTAACTGTTCAAGCTCCTAGTATTGAGAGCATGAAAGATTACTTAGATCAAAATGGAATGGCGATTGTTGATTATTTCACTAAAGCAGAGATGAATCGTCAGATTCGTATCTTGGAAAAGAATCACAGTGATGCGATTTCTAACAAGGTAAAAGAAATGTTTGACTGTGATGTTTGGGTATCTGGTGAGTTAGCATCTTCTAAAGTAGGAAAAGATTTCCTTTGGACAGGAACGAATGAGGGAACTTCTGATCGTTATTTTGTTATGTATTCAATACCTTATGAAGACGATAAATCATTCACTAGAGAGTATTTTCTTCATAAAAGAGACTCCGTAATGCAAGAGAATATACCAGGAGCTGAAGAAGGAATGTATATGACTACTGTCCCTGAGTACACTGATGTTAAAGTGATAAATGTACAAAATGAATACACTTTAGAAGCTCGTGGTTTGTGGAAAATTAAAAATGATATGATGGGTGGTCCTTTTATCTCTCATATGAGATTAGACCAACAAAATAAAAAATTGATTTTTGCGGAAATTTTTGTTTATGCTCCAGAAAAAATGAAGCGTAATTTAGTTAGGCAGATGGAAGCGTCTCTTTATACACTTCGTTTATCAGCTGCATTAACTACAGATAATAATGCAGAAACAGATATAGTAAAAGATTAAACGACTAATGAAAAATAGAAAAATAAGAATAGGTATAACACACGGTGATATTAATGGTGTGGGATATGAAGTTATTCTAAAGACTTTTGCTGCTTCGGGTATGTTTGATATGTGTACCCCTATAATTTATGGTTCTCCTAAAGTGGCAGCTTACCATCGCAAAAGTTTAGAAATCTCGACAAACTTTAGTATTATAAATAATGCTGAGGAAGCTGAGGATAATAAGTTAAGTGTCCTTAATTGTGCAGACGATGATATTAGAGTTGAGTTTGCTAAGGAAGATAAAAATGCCGGAAAAGCAGCTTTACAATCGCTAGAAAGAGCGGTAGATGATTATAAAAAAGGTCTTATTGATGTGGTAGTTACAGCTCCTATAAATAAGCACTCTATCCATTCTGAAGATTTTCATTTTCCTGGTCATACGGAATATTTGGAAGATAGATTAGGAGAGGGTAATGAGTCTTTGATGGTTTTATTAAAAGGTGATTTTAGAATAGCAGTAGCTACTGGTCATATGCCAATAAGAGAAGTTCCTTCAGCATTAACTCAAGAGTTATTAGAAAATAAGATATCTATATTTAATGATTCGTTGATTGAGGATTTTGGTATTGCGCGGCCAAGAATAGCTGTACTCGGATTAAACCCCCATGCAGGAGATAATGGATTGTTGGGTAAAGAAGAAATAGAAGTTATTACTCCAGCAATTCAAGCTATGTCTGAAAATGGGATATTTTGCTATGGACCATTTCCTGCTGATGGATTCTTAGGATCAGGTGTTTATTCTAAATTCGATGGTATTCTAGCCATGTATCATGATCAGGGATTAATACCTTTTAAAGTCTTAGCTATGGATGAAGGGGTAAACTTTACAGCAGGTTTGCCTGTAGTACGAACATCTCCAGCTCATGGAACAGCTTATGATATAGCAGGTAAAGGGATAGCTAGTGAGTCTTCGTTTAGAAATGCAATTTATACAGCAATAGATGTATTTAACTATAGAGAAGAACAAGAAGAATTACAAGAAAATCCTCTTGAAAAATTATATTATAATCGTAAGGATGATAGTGATAAGTTAGAATTGGATAAAGATGATTCTGACCAAGATGATTTCTAAAAAAGGATATTATTTATAATATGACTAATGCTGAAATACAAAAAGTAAAGCTTCGGTTTTCAATTATAGGAAACTGTGATGAGTTATTGAGAGCTATTGATATTGCGATTCAAGTGGCTCCTACAGATTTATCCGTATTAATTACAGGAGAAAGTGGTGTAGGAAAAGAAAGTTTTCCTCAAATAATTCACCAGTATAGTGCTCGTAAACATGGTAAGTATATTGCTGTAAACTGTGGCGCCATACCTGAAGGAACTATTGATTCAGAGCTTTTTGGACACGAAAAAGGAGCTTTTACTGGTGCTATAGGCGAGCGCAAAGGTTATTTTGGCGAAGCGGATAAAGGAACTATCTTTTTGGATGAGGTGGGAGAACTTCCCTTACCTACTCAAGCAAGATTACTTCGTGTTTTAGAAAGTGGTGAGTTCATAAAAGTGGGCTCATCAAAAGTAGAGAAAACGGATGTGAGAATTGTTGCTGCTACAAACGTTAATTTAAGAGAAGCTATAGCTAGCGGTCGTTTTAGAGAAGATTTATATTATAGGTTGAATACAGTTCCTATACAAGTTCCCCCATTAAGAGAAAGAGGCGATGATGCTGCTTTACTATTTAGGAAATTTGCTGCAGATTTTGCGGAAAAATATCACATGCCTGCAATTCAATTGACAGATGAGGCTAAAGAACTCTTAGTATCATATCCTTGGCCTGGTAATGTACGACAATTGAAAAATATTGCAGAGCAAATATCTGTTATTGAAACAAATAGAGAGATTTCTGTAGAGATCTTAAAAAGATATTTACCAGAACAAATTATTCAAAGTAATCTACCTGCTTTATTAGGGAAGAAAACAAGTGGATTTGAAAGTGAAAGAGAAATTTTATATCAAGTGCTTTTTGATATGAGGAAAGATGTTACTGAACTCAAACGATTAGTTCATGATATAATGGCAGATAGGGGAGGTTATTATCCTCAGGCTAGTCCAATAGTTTCTCAATCATCGAATTTACCAACAACAATTAATTTAGATACTGAGCAAGAACCCGTTGAGCAACATATACAAGATACTCATGAATATGTTGAAGAAACATTATCATTAGACGAAGTAGAGAAAGAAATGATAAAAAAAGCTCTTCAAAAACATAATGGAAAGAGAAAAAGTGCTGCAAAAGATTTAAATATCTCAGAACGTACTCTTTACCGAAAAATCAAAGAATATGATTTGGACTAAAAGTAAAACCTTTATATTATCAGGCTTATTTTGTTTTTTATTATCAGCTTGTGCAATATCTTATAAGTTTAATGGTTCTTCTATTAATTACGATAAGGTTAAAACAATCTCCATAGCGGATTTTCCAATTAAGGCAACTTATGTGTATGCTCCTTTGGGTACGCGGTTTAATGAAGAATTAAATGATATATTTATTCGTCAAACTCGTTTGCAATTTGTGAAGAGAGATGCTGACTTAGAAATTGAAGGAGAAATTACTGGGTATAATCAATATAACCAAGCTGTTAAAGCTGATGGATACTCCTCTGAAACAAAGCTAACTATAACTGTTAATGTTCGTTTTGTGAACAATACAAACCATGAAGAGGATTTTGAACAGCAGTTTTCCGCATTTAGAACCTATGATTCCTCCCAAATGCTGACAGCAGTTCAAGATCAATTGATTTCTGAAATGGTTAAAGAAATTACAGATCAAATATTTAATGCAACTGTAGCAAACTGGTAGGCGGATGGATTATAGCACTTTAAAAAAATGGCTGGAATCGCCACATCAATTAAGTGAACAGGATTTTATAGAATTATCGGATGCAATAGTTGATTATCCATACTCACAGCCTTTACGTCTATTTTTCTTAGTTCAGTTAAAAACGAGAGAATCAGAACAGTTTTCTGAAGAATTAAAGAAAGCTGCTTTGTATATAGCAGATAGAAAACTCCTTTATTTTATTTTAGAAGATAATTCTGAAAAGGAAGTTCTTCCTACAAAGAATGGGATAATAAGAGAAGAACAGAGGACTGTTATAAAGCCTGCGATCATAAAGGAAACAGTAAAAAAAGCTACTAATTCCTCATCTATTCTTAGTGATGAAATGGCTCCTGAAGATCACACTGATCAAACTTTAGATTTAATAGACTCGTTCTTGTCTACTTTGCCACAAGGAGAATTAGAATCTGATGGATTGGAGTTAGCTTCAGATTATACTAGTTATTTATTAGATGAAGAAGAAATTAATTCGGCCCCACCATTGGATGGACAAGACTTAATTGATGAATTTATATGTATTCATAAAAGTGGAAATCAAAAATCTGGCAATGTACCTGACTTTAAGAAGATTTCTATGGATACTCCTCAAGAAGGAGATGTAGAAATATCTGAGCCAGAATCTGAAGATGAGGGGTTTTTTACTGAGACTTTGGCCAAAATATATGTCAAACAGCAAAGATATGATAAAGCTCTTGAAATTTTAAAAAAGTTAAGCTTGAAATATCCAAATAAAAATGCTTACTTTGCAGACCAAATAAGATTCTTAGAAAAATTGATTATTAACGACAAATCGAAATAACCTTATAAACGATGTACACATTTTTAATAGTATTGATTTTAGTGCTTTCAGTTGCACTTTGTTTAATCGTATTGATTCAAAAATCAAAAGGAGGCGGCCTTGCTTCAGGTTTCTCATCAACTAACCAAATAATGGGAGTACCTAAGATGACTGACTTCATCGAAAAATTAACTTGGGGATTGGCAGCAGGTATTGTAATCTTAAGTATTGCAACTGTATATGTATTGCCTTCAGCTCCAACAAGCCAAGATGGAAATAGATTTCTTGACCAAGCACAAAAACAACAAGTTGAAAATCCTTATAACTTCCAAGATCAGGGCGTTTCAACTACTGTAAATGAAACTCCAATCGAGAATTCATCAGAAGCAACAACTCCTGCTGAATCAGATTCTGCAGAATAAGTTTGATGTGTACTTGTAAAGTAAAAAATTATAACTTAAATTATGGCTGTAATACGAAACGTGTTACAGCCATAATTGTTTTAAGACACTTCTAATTGTATATAAAATGAATAAAATTTCTCACGAAACTATGAGAGAATCATCCGTGCTTAGGTGGTCAGCATTGATTCTCGTTGCATTAACCATGTTCTTTGCTTACATGTTTGTTGATGTATTATCACCATTGCAAACTCTTTTAGAGCAACAGAAGGGATGGACTCCCGAGGTTTACGGAACTTTTGCTAGCTCGGAGTATTTTCTTAATGTTTTTGTTTTCTTCTTATTTTTCGCTGGTATTATACTAGATAAAATGGGTATTCGTTTTACGGGTCTTTTATCTTGTATAATAATGCTTATTGGAGCAGGTATTAAACTTTATGCCATTAGTGATTGGTTTGGAGCAGATAATGCTCTTTATGATTTGCTGAACAGCTTTGCTGTATCTTTTCCACCAGCTGCTAAACTAGCATCTGTAGGGTTTGCTATCTTCGGTTGTGGTATTGAAATGGCTGGTATAACAGTTTCTAAAACGATTGTTAAATGGTTTACTGGTAAGGAAATGGCATTGGCTATGGGGTTGGAAATGGCAATCGCTCGCTTGGGAGTAGCTGTTGTTTTCTGGATATCTCCTTATTTTGCTAATTTAGGAACTCCTGATGTGGTTCGTCCTGTTGCAGTTTGTTGTTTACTATTGTGTATTGGTTTTTTAACCTTCTTTGTTTACACTTTAATGGATAAAAAGTTGGACTCTCAAGATTCTACTCTTTCTAAAGAATTAGATGAAGAGCCTGAAGAAGGTTTTAAAATGAGTGATTTAGGAAAACTACTTACTAATAAAGTATATATCATTACAGCTTTATTATGTGTACTTTATTATGCAGCTATTTTCCCATTCCAAAAGTTTGCAACTAGTATGTTGGAAAACCGTTTAGGATTATCAACTACAGATGCGTCGCAATTGTTTTCATGGTTTCCAATTGGGGCTATGATCTTAACACCTCTTTTAGGTTGGTTCCTAGATAAGAAAGGTAAAGGTGCTACTATGCTTATTTTTGGATCTATATTAGTGTTTGTATGTCATATGACATTTGCTATTTATCCTTTTGTAGAAGGTGATAGTAATAGTTTACTTGTTGCATACTCAGCAATTATTGTGTTGGGGGTATCATTCTCTTTGGTTCCTGCTGCACTATGGCCCTCTATACCTCATTTAGTTGATAAAACTTATCTGGGTTCAGCTTATAGTATTGTCTTTTTAATTCAGAATTTTGGATTGTGGTTATTCCCAATCATTATTGGTGTAGTCTTAGACAAATCTAATCCAGCAGAGGTATTAATAGCTAATAATGGAGTTTATAACTATACCCCTGCAATGCTTGTGTTTGCATCTTGTGGTATCTTTGCATGTATATTAGGCTTATGGCTTAAAGCAGAGGATAAGAAGCACGGTTATGGTCTTGAAGAACCTAATGTAAAGAGCTAATGTTTGGCAAGAGTAATAATAAGATAAATATATTAGATGTGACTCCTATTCGTAGAAGTCACATCTCTACATATATAATGGATGATGGAAGGGTGCGGTTGGGTATTTTGAGATTCAAATCAAAATGGGTGAATAAGTACTTTTTACCCAAGAAAATATCTCCTGAGATTAAAGTTCCGTTAGATGTTCATGGTTCTGAAGTATGGAAATTAATTGATGGAAATCGTACAATTCGTAAGATTATTATTCAGTTGGCCACTCATTTTGAAAATCAGGTTGACTATGAGGAAAGAATAGTAACTTATCTCTATCAATTAAAGAAAGATCAGTTGATAGACTTCCTAAGCGCTAGATAAGATTGTTTAGAGCTCACCCACGCCAAAAGGAAGGTGTAAATAGTAATAGTATGGTAAATAATTCTAAACGGCCACACAGCATTAAGAATGAAGATATCCATTTTGCTGTCTGAGGTAATGCGCTCCAAGAAAAATCAGGTCCAAATTTCCCGAATCCAGGTCCCATATTACTAATACTAGAAATAACAACTCCAAAAGATTCTAAAAACTCCACTCCCATAGCCATAAGTGAAAGAGTTGAAAATAATACAATGATAATAAAGATAAAACTAAATGCTAAGACCGTACTTTGGACAGTATTGGGTAATATTTGATTATTTACCTTTACTCTTAGCACTACATTGGGGTGTATGATTCGCTTAAATTCGTTTTTTGTGATCTTGGATAAGATAACAATACGAATGCATTTAAAGCCACCAGAGGTGCTCCCCGCACACGCTCCTATAATCATTGGAATAAATAAGATGCCCCATAAAAATGGATTCCAATTCATATAGTTATCTGTAGCAAAACCTGTTGATGTATGGATTGAGCCTATTTGAAAAATAGCTTTTCTAAAGGCTTCTTCCAATCCGTAATTAGATGTGTAGTATAAACCTACTGTTATAACAAGAGTTAGGACTAAAACTGAGCCTAGATAATATTTCAGTTCTGAGTTTTTAATTACCTTTTGAAATTTCCCAGTAACAAATAGGAGTAGAATAGTGAAATTTACCCCAGATAGAATCATAAAAAAGGAGATAACATATTCAATATAAGGTGAATTATAAAAGGCTATGCTCGTTTGTTTAGTAGAGAATCCTCCAGTTCCTGTTGTACCAAATGCGTGGCAGATACTATCGAAAAAAGTCATTCCTCCTGCACAGAGTAAAAAGGTTTCTATTATAGTCATTCCTGCGTAGATAGACCATATCCACTTAGCCGTAACACTAATTCTTGGATGAACTTTGTCATGTGTTGGGCCAGATGATTCAGCAGCAAAGAGCTGAATACTGCTAACTCCAAATAAGGGCAATACTGCTATAGTGAAGAATATGATTCCCAGTCCTCCAATCCATTGCGTCATACTACGCCAGAAAAGTAGTCCATGAGGAAATTCTTCTATGTTGTCTAGAATAGTGCTGCCAGTACTACTAACTCCTGATATAGTCTCAAAAAAGGCATCTGTAATAGTGGGAATATATCCACTATGATAAAAAGGGATCATACCAAATAAAGAAACGATAATCCATGAGATGCTTACTATAAAGTATCCATCTCTGCGTCCCAAGTATTTTTCAGCTCCTTTACTTAGTAAAGTTAGTATTGCACCACAAGCAGCAGTTAAACCTGTTGTTAAAAGGAAACTATTAAGATCATCTTCTTGATAGAAAAAAGATACGGCTGTACTACATAAAAGCATAGCAGATTCTATGAGTAGTAGAACTCCTATGATTCGTAGGATTAATTTCGTATTGATCATTTTAGTTGAAGAATTTTTCTATTTTCTTAATCATTGTATTGAGGCAGAATACTACAACGTGATCACCTGCTTGTATCTGTGTGTCTCCATTCACCAATATGCCTTCTCCTTCACGAATCAGCCCACCTACCGTAAATCCTTTGGGGAAACCTAAATTTTTTACTAGTTTCTTCGTTACTTTAGCATCTGGCTTTACAATAAATTCAGCTACATCAGCATTCGCAAAAGTGAGACACTTTACATTAGAAACGTCAGCTTCGAGCATCATTTGATAAATATGACTAGCTGCAATGAACTTTTTGTTGATTACCGCTCCAATATCCAAGCTTTCAGCCATACTGATATAATCAACATTTTCTACTTCAGCTATAGTTTTTGCTACACCTAAACGTTTTGCTGATAGACAAGCAAGAATATTAGTTTCCGAGTTTCCTGTTAAGGCTATAAATGCTTCTGTATTGTGGATACCTTCTTCAAGAAGTAGATCAACATCTCTTCCATCTCCGTTTAATATCAGTATTTTATTATCTAGTGCTTCAGATAAGCGATTGCATCTCTCTATATTAGTATCTAGAATTTTGATGTTCATATATTCAGGAGCATATTGGGCCGTACGAGCAGCTATTCTACTTCCTCCCATAATCATAACATTACGGACATCTGGATATTCTTCTTTCCCAGTTATTTTTCTAATATAGGGTATGTATTTTTTTGTAGTGGTAAAATACACAATGTCATCTAGTTGTATAGTGTCTTTTCCTCGAGGAATAATAGTTTCTTGTTTTCTTTTTATTGCTACAATGTGAAAAGGTATTTCATTTGCTCCTAGTTCTATTAATGTAGTGTTTACCAATTCGGCATTTTCTCTAATTCTTACACCAAGAAGGATTAAGGCTCCTCCACAGAATTCCCACCATTGACGAACCCAGCTCATCTTCATTGAAGATACAATTTCTTTAGCGGCAAGCATTTCGGGGTAGATTAGTGAGTCTACTCCTAGTTCTTTAAAAAATGCTTTGTTCTTAGGTAATAAATATTCGTAATTATCTATACGAGCAACTGTTTTAAATGCGCCAAGATTGGAGGCTAACATACAAGCAGTCATGTTACGACTTTCATCAGGAGTAACTGCTATAAATAAATCTGCTGATTTTACTCCAGCTTCTTCCAAACCCTTGATAGAAGTAGGAGATCCAACAATAGTCATGAGGTCAAAATTTGAATTAAGAGATTCAAGTCTTTCCTCATCTTCATCCAATAGAATAATATCTTGCTTTTCGCTAGACAACAGTTTGGCTAGGTGCGTTCCTACAGCCCCAGCGCCTGCTATAATAATTTTCATTTATTTTATAATACTACTAATTTAGTCAGCTAGTTTGTTTACAATTGTAGCATGGATTGAATCCTCGTCTAATCCGCACACTTTATAAAGTTCATTTACACTACCATGTTCTATAAACTCATCGGGAATACCCATTCGGTATATGGATGGAGTATAACTATTATCTGCCATGAATTCAAGTATAGCAGTACCCATACCACCCTTAATTACTCCATCTTCAATTGTTATAATCTTCTTGAAATTTTGTCCAATCTGATGTAATAAGTCTTGGTCAAGAGGCTTTAAAAAACGTAAGTCATAAAGAGCAATATGATTTCCTTCATTATTTAATTTTTCAATCACGTTTTGTGCACTATTTCCGATTGGTCCTAAAGTGATAACAGCTAAATCTGTCCCTTTTATTATCTCTCTACCTGTTCCAATAGTAATTTCTTCTAACTCACATTTCCAATTCGGACAAACACCTCTACCACGCGGATAACGTATAACAAAAGGACCTTTGTCGGGAAGTTGAGCTGTATACATGAGCCTTCTTAACTCTTTCTCATCCATCGGTGAGGAAATTGTTAAATTAGGGATAGGGCGTAGGAATGCTAAATCGAAAGCACCATGATGTGTTGGACCATCTTCTCCCACTAAACCTGCTCTATCTAGACAGAGTACCACTGGCAGTTTTAATATTGCTACATCATGAATAATGTTATCATAAGCACGTTGAATGAAGGATGAGTAAATGTTGCAAAAAGGAAGCAATCCATCTTTTGCCATTCCTCCTGAGAAGGTTACAGCATGTCCTTCTGCTATCCCCACATCAAATGCTCTTTCGGGCATTGATTTCATCATTATATTCATAGAACAACCAGAAGGCATAGCGGGTGTTACTCCAATGATTTTGTTGTTTTTTTCTGCTAGTTCAAGTAGTGTATGACCAAAAACATCTTGAAATTTAGGAGCTAAACCACTTGTGTCAGATACAATTCTTTCTCCGGTTATAGGATTAAACTTTCCTGGAGCATGCCATATTGTAGCATGTTTTTCGGCAGGCTCAAAGCCTTTTCCTTTAATCGTATGGAGGTGTAAAAGTTTAGGACCTTCCATCTCCTTTATGTCTCTAAGTACTCGGGCTATATTTTTTACATCATGACCATCAATTGGTCCAAAGTAGCGAATATTCAAGCCTTCAAATATATTCTGCTGCTGCATGGCTACGGATTTTAAACTATTACCTAGACGTATTAAGGCATTTCTACGATCGTCGTTTAAAATATTCATTTTTCGTAAAACCTTCGCTGCTTGATATCTCACTTGGTTATAAGGTTGAGAAGTAGTCAGGTTTACGAGATATTGCTTCATGCCACCTACACTTTTATCAATGGACATATCATTATCATTAAGAATGATAAGCAAGTTGTTTGGTATAGAAGAAGCATTATTCAAGCCTTCAAAAGCTAATCCACCACTCATAGATCCATCTCCGATTACGGCAACAATATGTCTGTCTAATTCCCCTTTCTGACGTGCAGCTACTGACATTCCTAAGGCAGCAGATATAGAGTTGGATGCATGGCCACAGGTGAAAGTGTCATATTCACTCTCATCAGGAGAAGGGAATGGCTTAATGCCTTTAAATTTTCTGTTGGTATAAAAGATGTCTTTTCTACCGGTCAAAATTTTATGAACATACGCTTGATGCCCGACATCCCATACTAATCGGTCATAAGGAGTATTAAAAATGTAGTGTAGTGCAACTGTTAATTCTACCACTCCTAAACTAGCTGCGAAATGTCCAGGATTACAAGAAAGCTCATCAATGATGTCTTCACGTAATTCAGCACAAAGTTGCTCTAGTTGATCTAAGTTTAATTTACGTAGATCGTATGGAGAAGATATATTATCGAGTAAGCTATATTTTGACTTCTTTTCCATTCTTCAAAATGTTATTGTGCAAAGCTACAAAAGAAAGAGTAAATAGTCTATTTTGTAGTTTGCAAACTCCAAGGTAAACTCAAAAGTAGGTATAAAATGCGAATAATGATAATTCTTTATTCTATTCTATGCTTAATTATGAATTAATAGATTAATAATAAGTCTGTTTATTAAAATAATATTCTAATCAAGAATAAGTAACTATTTTTGTACTATAATACTAGTAAAAAATGAATTTAAGAACTCCAGTTGAAATTAAATCAAAAGAATATCCCAAGATTAATCACAATCATTCTATTCTTAGTCTAGGTTCCTGTTTTTCAGAACATATAGGAGATAAATTAGTTCAGGCAAAGCTTGATTGCACTGTGAATCCTTATGGTGTCTTGTATAATCCTTTGTCTATAGAAACAGCAATTAGAGAGATGTGTAGTGAAAAGCTATACTTAGAAGATGATTTGTTTTTATATAATGGGGAGTGGCATAGCTGGATGCATCATGGATCTTTTTCTGCGTTGAGGAAAGAAGATATTCTTGATAAGATCAACTCAAGGTTACAACAGATTCGTGAAAAATTACACAATTTAGACTACTTGTTTATCACGTTTGGCTCAGCTTGGGTATATAAAAGAATAGAAGATGGGGCGGTGGTTTCGAATTGCCATAAAGTTCCTAATAAACAATTTCGTAGAGAGAAACTGAGTGTGCCTGAAATTGTCGAGGTTTATAAAACTCTTATTAAAAATATACAAGAGATATCTCCTCAGTTAAAAATTATTTTTTCAGTAAGTCCGATTCGTCATATTAGCGATGGATTACATCAAAATCAATTGAGTAAAGCTACTTTATTACTCGCGATTGATGCATTGGAGCAATTGTTTCCAGATTCTGTTTTTTATTTTCCTTCTTATGAGATAGTACTTGATGAGTTGAGAGATTATCGTTTTTTTGCTGATGATATGGCTCATCCTTCTTTTTTAGCTGTAGATTATATCTGGGAAAAATTTAGACAAACTTTCTTTTTAAAAGATACAGATAGTTTAATATCTCAATGTGAGCAAATATCAAAAAGTATGGCACATCGCCCCTCTAATCCTAAATCACCAGCTTATGTGTCTTTTTTAGAACATTTAGTAATTAAAATGGAGCAAATATCAAGAAATAATACGAAATTAGAGTTTAGAAAGGAGATTAATCAATGTCATATACAATTGAAGAAATTACGAGAATAATTAAAGCCAAAAGAATTGGTGATAATCAGACTATTATAAACTGGTTGCTCACAGACAGTAGATCTTTAAGCTTCCCCGACGAAACTCTGTTTTTTGCATTGGTAACATCAAGAGGTGATGGTTCAAAATATATTGCAGACTTATATAGCAGAGGGGTCAGAAATTTTGTGATAACAAATTACGAAAATCAAATACTAGCTAAATTTCAATCTAGGGGAATTTCACCTTATGCAGATGCTAATTTTTTAGAAGTGGAAAACCCTCTTAAAGCTTTACAGAAATTAGCTGCTTACCATCGATCCCAATTTGATTGCCCAGTAGTAGGTATTACAGGTAGTAATGGAAAAACTGTAGTGAAAGAATGGCTTCATCAAATATTAGCTTCTTCGAAAAAGATAGTGAGATCTCCTCGAAGTTACAATTCTCAGATAGGTGTGCCATTGTCTTTGTGGCAGATGCACAGTGATGCAGATGTTGCTATAATAGAAGCAGGAATATCGCAACCCGATGAGATGGGCGCTTTGGAAAGTATGATACGTCCAACAATAGGAGTGCTTACTAACCTAGGTGGAGCGCATCAAGAAAACTTCTTTTCTATGCAAGAAAAATGTATGGAGAAGTTGAAGCTATTTAAACATTGTGATGTTGTCATCTATGAAGCAGATAACGATTTGATATCTAATTGTATGTCTAAATCTATGCTTACGTCTCGTGAGATAGCTTGGAGTAGGTATGATATGGAGCGACCACTTTTTATTAGTGGTATTCAAAAAGATGAGAATGAAACAACAATTTCTTTCCGCTATTTAGGTTTAGATAATTATTATAAAATACCTTTTATAGATGAGGCTTCCATTGAAAACTCTATTCAGTGCTTAGCTATTTGCTTATACTTAATGATACCAGCAGATCAGATTAGAGCGGGGATGGCACAACTTGAGCCTATTGCTATGAGATTGGAAGTAAAAGAAGGCAAAAATAATTGTTTGATTATTAATGATAGCTATAATTCAGATTTATCTTCTTTGGATATAGCTCTTGATTTTCATTATCGTCGTTCATTGCAAAAAGGATTAAAGCGTACTCTTATTCTTTCTGATTTATTGGAAACAGGTCAGAATACTTCTACTCTATATAGAAGAGTGTCACAGCTTATCTCATCAAAGCAAGTGCAGAGGTTGATCGGAGTAGGGAAGAATTTAATGAATGAGTTTTCTAAATTTTCTACTATAGAAAAAGATTTTTTCAATAACACTGCAGATTTGATTGAAGCTATTCAACTAGGTAGAATTAAATTTAATCACGAAAGTATATTATTGAAAGGAGCTCGTCGTTTTGGCTTTGAAAAAGTTCTAGAAGAAATAGAACTCAAGAGGCATGAAACTATTCTAGAGGTTGATTTAAATGCTCTGATAGATAATTTAAACTATTATAGAGATCAGTTGCAACCTAAGACAAAGATCATGTGTATGATTAAAGCTGCTGCTTATGGTGCAGGTTCTTATGAAGTCGCAAAAACTCTACAAGATCGTAAAGTAGATTATTTAGGTGTAGCTGTGGCTGATGAGGGTGCTGAACTTAGAAAAGTTGGAATAACTAGCTCTATCATTATAATGAATCCCGAAGTCTCTGCATTCAAACAAATGTTTCAATACAGTCTTGAGCCCGAAGTGTATAGCTTCCATCTATTAGACTCACTATTGAATGCTGCTGAAAAAGAAGGAATAACAAATTTCCCAATTCATATAAAGATTGATACAGGTATGCATCGACTAGGATTTATGGCAGACGATATGCCTGAATTGGTCAATCGCCTAAAAAATCAAAATGCGTTAATCCCTAAATCAATATTTTCTCATTTAGTAGGGAGCGATTCCGATGTGTTCGATGACTTTACAAAAGATCAAATAAGCTTATTTGACAAAGCTGCGACAGAACTGCAAGCTGCTTTCTCTCATAAGATAATCCGTCATATTTGTAATTCTGCGGGTATTGAGCGCTTTCCTGAAGCCCATTATGATATGGTTCGTTTAGGCATAGGCTTATATGGGGTACATCCCTCCAATAAACCTATTTTAAAGAATGTGAATACTTTAAAAACGACAATACTTCAAATTAAAGATCTTGATAAAATTGAAACTGTAGGATATAGCAGGAAAGGGGTATTAACACGTAATTCACGTATTGCTGCCATTCCAATAGGTTATGCAGATGGACTTAATAGAAAGCTAGGTAATCATAACGGATTTTGCCTTGTTAATGGTCAGAAAGCTTCTTATATCGGTAATATTTGTATGGATGTCAGTATGATTGATGTTACTGATATCCCTTGCAAAGAAGGAGATGAAGTTATCATCTATGGCAATGATCTTCCAGCTGAAGTTTTAGCTGAAAAGTTAGGTACAATACCTTATGAAATTCTGGCAAATATCTCAACAAGAGTGAAGAGAGTCTACTTTCTAGACTGATAATATAGAAGATAAAGTCTTGATTTAAGTAGTTATATTCTATCTTTGCTGAAATTTAGATAACTAACATAAATACATTATTAATATGTTTGAATTTACAACACTAGCGTTTATATCTGGTTCTGAGTGGATTATTATTGCTTTGGTAATTCTTTTATTATTCGGAGGCAAGAAAATTCCTGAATTAATGAAGGGTTTAGGAAAAGGAGTAAAAAGCTTTAAGGACGGTGTGAATGAAGCTAAAGATGAGATCAATAAAGTGAAAGACGATATTGATGAAACCGATTCAAAGAAATAAATTATGGCGGAGATGACCTTTTGGGATCATCTTGAAGAGTTACGTCGAATAATATTTAAAGTCTTAGGAGTTTGGTTGGTTTTGGCTATTGGTTTCTTTATAGCCATGCCTTGGATTTTTGACTATGTTATTTTAGCTCCCTGTAGTAATGATTTTGTGTTTTATGATTTACTACGTTGGATTGGAGAAAAACTAAGTTTAGAAGATGAATTCTTTACACAAGAGTTCTCTGTTAAGTTGATAAATATAAACTTAGTTGCCCCTTTCTTAGTCCATATTTCTACAGCTTTTTGGATGAGTGTAGTAGTATCTGCACCTTATCTTATTTATCAGTTGTGGAAATTTATTAAACCTGCACTTTATGAAAGAGAGTTGAAAGGTGTGAAGAGAGCTATGCTAATGGGAACAATGATGTTCTTTTTGGGTGTTTTGCTAGGTTATTATATGGTTTTTCCTTTAACCTTACGATTTTTATCAACTTATACACTTAGTACAGCGATAGAGAATCAACTGACACTAAATTCATACATAGACAATTTTATGATGCTTATACTCTGTATGGGTTTAGCCTTTGAGTTACCCTTGTTAACTTGGCTATTATCCCTTATGGGTGTCGTAAATAAATCATTCCTAAAAAAATATAGACGACATGCAGCTGTTATAATTGTTATTTTAGCTGCAATAATAACTCCGACAGGAGATCCTTTTACTTTAAGTGTAGTAGCAATTCCATTATATCTTCTTTATGAGCTTAGTATTGTAATGGTAAAAGATAGAGAACTAGTAGTAGAAGAAGAGTAAAAGAGTATTATAAACTATCTCTATTAGATAAAAGATATAGCATAAGTCCCGGGTTATCTTAAAAAGATGATTCGGGATTACTTTTTAAAAGTAATTGCCCTTAATTAATGTAATATTTGAAGGTATTAAGTTCTCTTTTAGCTATGGTTTTCTAAGCTATACTTCCTGAAACTCATAAATTGAACTTTTTAAGAGTCGATTTTATGGTAAAGTGTGACACTATCCTTGATACTAATAATAATAGGCATAGTGGAGAATTGTTTATCAAGGTTACTTTTTTATATTTAAGTATAAATGTATTTTAATAATTAGCTACTCGAATAAATCATGAGAAAATCTTCGATATAAAAGGACTCTGGTATATTTGCTGTGACCTTATAACTTCTAAGCTTCGAAAACTAGTAAGATATCTCAAAAACTTTAAAAGGACATTTATTTATTTGTTTTCATCCTTGTAATATTTTTAGAACTTGAATTCCTTCCCAAAAGAGTGTTTCAAGAGTGAAAAGTGTAAATTAAGAAATGGAGTTAATTGTCTCGTCCTAAATAAACGATACAGTTTATTTCACAAATATAATTATTAATCCAGTTGTAGAGATTCTTCTACAGCTGGATTTTGTTTTTTATACTTTTTTATTTTAATCTCTTGTTGTAGGTGCATTTCTTGTGGAGTTTTCATATTATAGGAGTAATGCGGTTTATGTGTATTATATATTATATATCTCAATAGCTTGTTTGACCAATATTTTCATTGTTTTTAAATCAACATTATATTTCTCTAAAAGAAATTCTTGTTTTAATATACCATTGACTCTTTCAGTAATTGCATTAGCATAGGGATTATAACTTCCAGTCATACTGGGTATTATTTTCATTTGTCTTAGTTTCTTTTGATATTCATTACTACAATACTGTATACCTCTATCGGAGTGATGTATCAACTCTTTTTCTTTATAGATTCTATTTCTATTGGCCATATTTAAAGCCTTTAAACTTCCTGCTGTGCCCAAGCTAGTAGATAGGTTATATCCCATAATTTTCTTTGAATAAGCGTCTGTTATTAAACTTAAATAATAGTTACCCCGACCTCCAATATATGTAATATCATAGACCCAAACTTGTTCTGGACGATTAATGTCTAGTAGTTCATGAGATTTTTGTATTTCCTAAAACGATGATGTGAGTTAGTGGTTATTTTATAATTCTTTTCAGGCATAATGAGCATATGATTAGCTGCAAGTATAGAGAATAACTTATCACGTCCTACACCAAGTCTATTTAATGGTTCTTGAAGCAGGAAATACAGCTTATAAGTGCCTATACGTGGCATTATCTGGCGCACACCTTGGACTAAATTAATCACTTTTGATGCTCTTAGTCGTTTTTGTTTAAAGGATTTTTTAGATCGATAATAAACCTGTCTATCATACCCGAGAAGTTTACAGGTTGAGCTAATGCTCATTTCTTCTTTTTCACTATAGTGGTCGACAACCCGGGTAAGGAGTTTTTTCTTACAGAGATATTATATTCTTGTTCAGCCATATCAATCATCATGTCAAATATGGCAGCTTTCCGATCTGACTGCTCTATGTTCTAAAGTTGCATTCTGCTTCTCTAGGAGCTTAATTTTTTGCTCTAATTCTAATATCGTTTGAGTTTTACTCTTATTGTCATATAATTGGGGCATTGATTTTCCCAGTCAAAGTTATCCTATTTTTGTAACCAAACACGAATAGTATTGTGTCCTTGGATTCCATATTTTAAGCGAGCCTCACTTAAGGAGAGCTCTCCTCGTTCAACTTGACCGACTACTTGCAATTTAAAGGATAAAGTATAATCTTTTTGCGTGCGTTTAACATACTAACTTTTTGATTATTTCATTCTATTGATCTTTTTGTTGTAACGCTATGTTAGGACTAGACACTTTTTAAACAAAAAAAAGAGGATGTGACCTTTTGACACACCCTCTTTTTTGTTATATGAATTTTAATTATTCAGCTTTTTCGCCATTCCAATCTAGATTAGCCATGCGGACATAGTTTTTGTATCTCCACTTAGCGTTTTCTTCAGCAGCAGCAAATAGTTCTTCTGCTTCTTTTGGATATTGTTTTCTTACTGATAGGTAACGAACTTCACCCATTAAGAAGTCGTGGAATTTATCCCACTCAGGTTCTTTCGAGTCAATTACAAATGGATTCTTACCTTCAGCTTCTAGTTCTGGATTATATCTCCATAAGTGCCAGTAACCACATTCTACAGCCTTAGCTTGTTCTGCTTGAGTTTTACCCATACCAGCTTTTAAACCGTGGCTAATACATGGTGAGTAAGCAATAATAAGAGATGGTCCTGGATAAGCTTCAGCTTCACGAATAGCTTTTAATGTTTGAGCTTGATTTGCACCAATTGCAATTTGAGCAACATAAACATAGCCATAAGTTGTAGCCATCATACCAAGGTCTTTCTTACGTACTCTCTTACCAGAAGCAGCAAATTTAGCGATTGCTCCTAGAGGAGTAGCTTTAGAAGATTGTCCACCAGTGTTAGAGTAAACTTCAGTATCAAGTACCATAATGTTTACATCTTTACCGCTAGCAATTACGTGGTCAAGACCACCAAAACCTATATCGTATGATGCACCATCACCACCGATGATCCATTGTGAACGTTTAACGATGTATTGTTTTAGACCAAGAATGTCTTTGCAGATATCGCAACCACAAGCTTCAGCTTGAGGAACAATCTTATCAAATAGTTCTTTTGTCTTATCAGCATTGTCTTTGTTGTCAATCCATTCTTGGAATAGACCTTTAAGTTCATCTGAGCAAGAAGCACAAGATTGAGCTTTAGTCATAAGGTCTGCTAGGCGTTCGCGCATTTTGCTATTAGCCAATTCCATTCCTAGACCAAATTCACAGAAATCTTCGAATAGAGAGTTAGCCCAAGCTGGACCTTCGCCTCTTTCGTTTGTTGTGTATGGAGTAGACGGTACAGAACCAGAGTAGATTGATGAACATCCAGTAGCGTTAGCAACCATTTGACGGTCACCAAATAATTGAGTAATCAATTTAACATATGGAGTTTCACCACAACCAGAACATGCACCAGAGAATTCAAATAGAGGAGTTGCAAATTGTGAGTTCTTCACATTCGCTTTTACATCCACTAGATGTTGTTTAGTTCCCACTTTATCTGCACAATATTCCCAGTTTGGAGCTTGTTCCAATTGAGATTCTAGAGGTTTCATTTCAAGAGCTTTTCCTCCCTTACGTGGATTACCTGGACATACATCTGCACAGTTACCACAACCCAAACAGTCAAGAACGTCTACTTGGATACGGAAAGTCATGCCATTAAATTGTTTACCTACAGCTTTTAATGATGGGAAGTTTGCACCTTTTTGTTCTTCTTCATCTAATACGAATGGACGGATTGATGCGTGAGGACAAACATAAGCACACTTATTACATTGGATACAGTTTTCAGGATTCCATTCTGGAACGAAAGCAGCAACACCACGTTTTTCGTAAGCAGCTGTTCCTTGTTTCCATGTACCATCTTCTATACCTTTAAATGTAGATACAGGAAGAAGGTCACCATCTTGTGCGTTGATTACACGAACTACTTCATTGATAAATGCTGGGTCGTTGTTTGTTTCAACTTCTTCGTCAGGAAGATTAGCCCAAGCAGGATCTACAGTTAGTTTTTCGTATTCACCACCGCGGTCAACAGCAGAATAGTTTTTATTAACAACATCTTCACCCTTACGTCCGTAAGATTTCACAATGAATTTCTTCATTTGTTCTACTGCAAGATCTACTGGAATTACTTCTGTAATACGGAAGAATGCAGATTGAAGAATTGTATTTGTACGGTTACCAAGACCAATTTCTTGAGCAATCTTAGTAGCGTTGATATAATAAACAGTAATATTACGTTTAGCAAATAGTCTCTTAATCTTGTTAGGTAAGTGTTTTGCTAATTCTTCACCACTCCAAATTGTATTAAGAAGGAATGTTCCGTTTTGTTTTAAACCTTTAGTAACATCATACATTCTTAAATAGGCTTGTACGTGGCAAGCAACGAAGTTTGGTGTATTTACTAGGTAAGTGGAACGAATAGGATCGTTACCAAAACGAAGGTGAGAACAAGTGAAACCACCTGATTTCTTAGAGTCGTATGAGAAATAAGCTTGACAGTGTTTATCTGTGTTGTCACCGATAATTTTCACTGAGTTTTTATTAGCACCAACTGTACCATCAGCACCCAAACCATAGAATTTAGCTTCATACATACCATCACCGCCAAGAGCGATTTCTTCTTCTTGTGGAAGAGAAGTGAAGGTAACATCATCAACGATACCAATAGTAAAGTGATTTTTAGGCATAGCTAAACCTAAGTTTTCGTATACTGCTAGGATTTGTGCTGGAGTAGTATCTTTAGAAGATAGACCATAACGTCCACCTACGATAACTGGAGCATTTTCTTTTCCGTAGAAACAGTCTTTTACGTCTAAGTATAGAGGTTCGCCATTAGCTCCTGGTTCTTTAGTACGGTCAAGAACAGCAATACGTTTTGCTGTTTTTGGAACTGCAGCTAAGAAATGTTTAGCAGAGAATGGACGGTATAAATGTACAGCTACAAGACCTACTTTTTCTCCATTAGCATTTAGATGATCTACTGTTTCACGAATAGCTTCTGTAACAGAGCCCATTGCAATGATAACACGATCAGCATCTTCAGCTCCGTAATAGTCAAATAGACCATATTTACGACCTGTAATCTTAGTGATTTCTGCCATATATTCTTCCACGATTGCAGGAACAGCTTCGTAGAAACTGTTAGCTGATTCTCTGTGTTGGAAATATACATCAGGGTTTTCTGCCATACCACGAGCTACTGGTTCGTGTGGATTAAGAGCTCTTTCTCTAAATTCTTTAAGAGCATCTTGATCTATCAAGTGAGCTAAATCTTCATTTTCCAACATTTCGATCTTTTGGATTTCGTGTGATGTACGGAATCCGTCGAAAATGTTCATAAATGGAACTCTTGATTTAAGAGTTGCTAGGTGAGATACCGCTGCAAGATCCATAACTTCTTGAACAGAGCCTTGTACTAACATAGCAAAGCCTGTTTGACGAGCAGCCATAACGTCTTGGTGGTCACCAAAAATTGATAATGCTTGAGTAGCTAATGCACGAGCTGAAACGTGGAATACACAAGGTAGTAGTTCACCAGCAATCTTATACATATTAGGAATCATCAATAATAATCCCTGTGAAGCTGTATAAGTTGTTGAAAGAGCTCCTGCTTGTAGAGATCCGTGAAGTGCACCTGCTGCACCTCCTTCAGATTGCATTTCTTGTACCAATACTGTCTCGTCGAAGATATTCTTACGACCAGCCGCAGCCCATTCGTCTACGTATTCAGCCATGGTAGAAGAAGGAGTAATAGGATAAATCGAAGCTACTTCTGTGAACATATATGATATATGTGCAGCAGCTTGATTCCCATCACAAGTAATGAATTTCTTCTGTTTAGTCATAACTAATATTATTTAGTGAAAAATTGAGTTAATATAAAAAGCCAAATAACCAAAGTGGAATTTGATTATTATGACCTATTTCCAACTGATGCACCGCATAGGTGATATCAGTGTTGTTTTTATGGATTTGCTCCTTCAAGCAAATCTTAAATGGCATTTTTTCATCAATGATGTAAGAGATTTGTCTGTTTCCTTGATTTACAGAGTGATCTTTCCACATGCAATTCACGAAAAAAGTTTCTATAATGTCATATTCATCAACTTTTATAGGGTAAATACAATACATTAAACTTGTATTATGCATCATTACTTTAGATGGTTTCTTAGGGAAAGATTCTCCTATAGGATAAACCATGTTGATCAGTCGTGCATCTGCAAGATACTTAATATAGTTCATTACCGTAGCTCTAGATGTCTCAATTATTTTTGCTAATTGGCTCACATTTGGAGCTCTAGGTCCATCAACAGCTAAAGCGTAAAGAAGTTTTTTTATTTTAGCTAGATATTTTAGTTCTATTTGTTTTATCAGTAAAATATCAACTTCTACCATCATATTCATAGTTTTAAGTAAGTTCTCCGAGAAATTTCTCTTTTCTAAGAAGAACGGGTAGAAACCATGATGAAGATAATCTTGAAGATAGTCTAAAGGTTTGACTTTTGATACAATCCCTTTGGCTATTTTTTCATGTGAGGTAAGTATTTCTTCTAGAGAATAGGATTGAAACTTCATACCTGTCTGATAGTTAAGGAATTCACGAAAGGAGAAACCTCTGAGATTATAACTTTTTACAATGTTATTTAATTCAGGATTTTCTGCTTTTAAACGCATTACGGAAGATCCTGTAAATATTATTTTCAGGTTTGGAAATCTATCATAGCATTTTTTAAGTTCTTTACTCCAATCTTCGTATTTGAAGACTTGATCAATTAAAAGAACTTTACCTCCTTGTTTTTGGAATTCATCAGCAAAGTCTACTAAGCTATGCCCAGAAAAATAGAAGTTGTTCATGTTTATATACAAGCAAGAACGATCTGTTCCAAATTTTTCTTTGGCATACTGTAATAGAAAAGTAGTTTTACCCACTCCACGTGTTCCCTTTATACCTATTAATCGATCACTCCAGTCAATTTCATCCATTAAATCTCTTCTGATGGGTGCATTGATATGCTCGATTAGATAGTAGTGTGTGCGGTAGAATGATTCCATGCTATAATTTAGTTTTATACACGAGGCAAATATACTTTAATTTTTAGTTATTGCAAAGTGGACATTGCAAAATAATATTAATCTAATAGATCTCTTGTGTTCTGATATTTTGACTGATTTTGAGAGAGTAACAACCTATATTATCGATTTACAGCTAAGTATAGTTTATAGTCTATTATATTAGATGTACTTTTGCCCTAAAATTGATTTGTTTTTATGAGAAGATTATATCTGTTTAATCCAGAATCCGATTTAGCCTTAGCCAATAATGATGAAAATTATATGCCTCCTCAGTCTGCGAGAAAGCTGGCAAAAGATTTGGCTTTATTGCCTCTATGGTATGCTGAAGAGGATAGTCTTATTCTAGCCGAATCATATCCTAATACCGAGTATCTAGAGTGGATACAGAGTATATTGCCTATAAAGGTAGATTTATTAACTTATCCTGAGGCTTCTCACCTAAGTGATATACAATTGTCACCCTGGGGCTGGAATAAAGCCATAAATAAATTTTTTAAGCAATTAGGATTAAATACATATTGTCCAACAGATGATTATTTATCTGCCCTTAGACACTTAACTCGCCGAGATATGGCAGCTCGTCTTTTGAAGCATTTACCCAAATATGATTTTATCTGTGGTTCTTCACAAATATTAATGAGTAAGCCTGATTTAGAATCTTTTCATTCTGTAAATGATAGTTTTATATTAAAAGCTCCAATTTCAGGAAGTGGTAAGGGGCTAAAGTGGTGTAGGAGAGGATTGGATGAGGCTGCTCTAAAATGGTTTAATCGCACCATTGCTCAGCAAGATTCAGCGATTGGAGAACCGATCTATTCTAAGGAACTGGATTTTGCAATGGAGTTTGAAATTATATCCTCTAGTGAAATTCATTTTATTGGATATTCTTCCTTTGAGACAAATGCTAATGGAGCTTATATAGGTAATAAATTAATTTCTGATGTCTCTTTTCTTGAAGATATAGAAAGAAAATATGGATTGAAAAAAGCTCTTCTGCAAATACAACGGGATATAGAAAAACTAGTATTACAATTCTATGGAACTGATTATAGAGGTTGTTTAGGTGTTGATATGATGGTGTGTCAATTTGAAAGCTACCCTTGTTTTCGGATACATCCTTGTGTTGAAGTGAATTTAAGAATGAATATGGGCATACTAGCTCATCAATTGTATCATAGATATATAGATTGTAATAGTACGGGTATTTATAAAATAGATTATTCTAAAAAAATGGATGTTTTATATCAGCAGCATTTACGGATGCAAAAAAAATACCCTCTTGTGATTAAAGAGGGTAAAATTGTAGAAGGGTATTTAGCATTATGTCCTGTTACTCGTCAATCTCAATATCATGCATGGATTCTAATTGAATAGCTTCACTCTCATTTCCATATCGGTCTATTGCTGTAACTGCAAAATACTTATACTTGTTGATTGGTAGTATGGGAGTATAGACATAGTTTGTACCTTTTATATATGTTGCTAATATGTTTTCAGCCTTAGATGTATCGACAGGTTGCTTGTCTGATTGATAAATAATATAGGTTGGCTTGTTCTGCTCATCATTGTCTTTACTTTCACTCCAAGATAGAATAGCCGATTCTTCCGTAATTTTAAGTTTTAAGTTTTGAGGTTTGTTCGGAGCTATCTTGTCAAGCCAAGGTATTGCAGGTATTAAAGCGGGATACTTATAATGGTTATTTACGAGAGAGGAGTAAACTCCTTTAGTATCATCTGCTAAAAATTGAGCTCTAAAAAAAGCGTGTCCTTCTAAATGATTATCTCTCACGAAATAAAGTTGACGCTGGACTTCTTCTTTCGCCCAGTTCCCTTCTTTTTCGTCTAAGAAATAAATACCTAGTCCCGAAATAATATGTCTTCCTTGGCTTTGCTCTTTCCAATCAAGGGCAAAAGGATAAAAGTTATTTCCTCTAAAGTACATCATAGGGTATATTTGGTCTTGAATACCCATTTCAAGCCATTTAAATACATCTTGGTACACCTCATTGTAGGCATTCCAGCCCTTTGCAGAATAATGATTGGTGTCGCTATGTTTGCCAATAGGGCAGGTACTTACCTTAACCCATGGTTTTACACTTTTAATTTCGTGATAGGTATGACTAAGTATCTGAGTGATATTGTCTCTTCTCCATTGAGCTTTATCCACACCTTTACCATATTTCTGATAATCTTGATTGTCGGGGAATTTGGCGGAGCGATCAGGGTATCTGAGGTAGTCAAAATGGATACCATCTACATTATATCGTTCAACAATGTCTTTTACTATTTTACCTAAATAATATTTTGATTGTGGATTACCTGGGTTTAGATACCAGTAAGATCCTTGTCTGACAAATAACTTAGGTTCTTTTTTAATAGGAGATTTGGCTCCTAAACTTTTATGAAAACTTACACTACCTATGGGGATACCCACCACCCAAGCATGCAGTTCCATTCCTCGCTTATGACACTCTTCAATGGCAAACTGGAGTGGATCATATCCAGGATTTCCATTTAATCTACCAGTAAGTGATGAACTATAAGGTTCATATTTTGAAGGATAGGTAGCATCTCCACGTCCTCTTACTTGAAAAAGTATTGTATTAAAATTAGCTTCTTTAAGAAGATCCAATAATTGTATCAACTCTCTCTGTTGTTGCTTCATGGAAGAGGGTGTTTGAGCTAATGTCTGAGGCCAATCTAAGCGATATGCAGTAGTAATCCATGCAGCACGTACTTCTTGTTTGGGTTGTGCTGAAACAAATGTTCCTAGGGAAAGTAAAAGGAGTAATATATAGGTTGTTTTCTTGATCATAAAGAATGTATTAAGTCATTGTATAAGGCAAAGATAAATAGATTTCTCACTTTTATACATGAAAGTGTAAGAATATAATTAATGCCTTTGTATCTTTGTTGGTTAAGATATAATATGTATAAATGATGAAAAAGAAAAGGAAAAAATCAAATTGGATAGTAGGAGCGCTGTTAATTTATACCACATTAGTTGCCTTCTATTTTTTAGTTTTTGTAGAAAGACAAAATACAATGGAAGAGTATCTGACTATTGGCTTTTCTTATTTAATCATCTTAATTTTATGGTTTGTGCTTCGTAAGAAAGAGAAATATGCACAAGAGCGAGAAAAAGAGATGGGTAACCCTGATAAAAAATAAAATATGAAGAAATTATTATTACTAGTTGTTTGCTTACTAACAACTATTGGAGCAAGTGCTCAGTTTGAAGAAGGTAAATTTATTGTTAATACTTCTATTACTGGTCTAGATTTATCATATAGTAGTGGATCAAAAGGACACTTTGGTTTTGAAGTGGGCGGCGGTTATTTTTTACAAGATAATTGGGCAGTTTTAGCAGATCTAGGTGGTGACTGGTCTAGTCCTGTGGATAAATATAAGCTAGCTGCTAAAACAAGGTATTATTTTGATAATATTGGAATCTACCTAAGTGGTGGTTTGCAGTTGAGTAGTATTCAGTACAAACATATGGATAAGACTAATGACTTTGCTTTTTTATTAGAAGCTGGTTATGCTTATTTCTTGAGTAAAACAGTTACTATTGAACCAGCAGTATATTGGGATTTGAGTGTGAAAGATAGTGATAACTCAAAGATTGGATTGAAGATAGGTTTTAGCTTTTATTTTTAATCTATCACATAAATAGAAACTAAAAATGGTCAATCTAAAGTCTTTTGGATTGACCATTTTTCTATTAGTGGTCTCTTGAAATAAAGTAAAAAAAGAGAGTTGTGCTTGAATTTCTTATTGTAAGTCTTAGGCAAGTACTAACTAGATCCCTGACATGATGATGACATGTCGGTGTCAAAGCAATCTCATGACACCGATATGATGCTTTATCATCTCTGGCATGAATGACTGGTATCTTGTTGAGTAACATATAAAAACGAAGGTAAGTTATATGTGCTTACCTCCGTTTTGTATCTGTTTTTTATTCTTTGTTTTCTAGTTTTTCTTTTAAGAAATATCCAGTGTGGCTTTTAGGGTATTGAGTTATTTCTTCAGGAGTGCCAGTGGCTATTAGTTCACCACCTTTATCTCCTCCATCTGGTCCTAAATCAATAATATAATCTGCACACTTGATCACATCCATATTGTGTTCAATGATTAAGACAGTGTGACCTCTTAGGATCAAAGCATCAAAAGCTTCTAATAGTTTTTTGATATCATGAAAGTGAAGTCCTGTTGTAGGCTCATCAAAGATGAATAATGTAGGTTTAGCTTTTTCCTGACTTAGATAAAAAGCTAGCTTGACACGTTGGTTTTCACCTCCCGATAGAGTAGAAGAAGATTGTCCTAGGCGAATGTAACCCAAGCCAACATCTTGGAGAGGTTTGAGCTTCTTCACAATCTTGGGCTCTTTATTCTTCTCAAAAAACTCAATAGCTTGATTTACGGTCATTTGTAAAATATCGTAAATATTTACTCCATGATACATAACCTCTAAAGTGTCTTGCTTGAAGCGTTTGCCGTGGCATGATTCACATTGCAAAACAAGGTCGGCCATAAATTGCATTTCCACTGTAATGGTTCCATCACCTTTACACTCCTCACATCTTCCTCCTTCACTATTAAAACTGAAGAAACCTGGTTTATATCCCATTTGCTTAGAAAGAGGTTGGTTAGCCCATAACTTACGAATTTCATCATAAGCTTTTAAGTATGTGGCTGGATTAGAACGAGATGAACGCCCTATGGGGTTCTGATCTACAAACTCGATGTTATCTAGTAACTTTATATCACCTGTCAACTCAGTAAACTCTCCTGGTCTATCTGTGTACTCATCGAGTTGTCTTTTTAATGCTCTAAAGAATATATCTTGTACTAAGGTACTTTTCCCCGAGCCAGAAACACCTGTAACTACAGTCATTACATTAAGAGGGAATTTTACATCAATACCTTTAAGGTTGTTTTCTCTAGCTCCTTTAATCTCAATATAATTATTCCAAGGCCTTCTGTGTTGAGGTACGGGTATCGTTTCTTCCCCAAGAAGATATTTTACTGTATAACTATTACTATTGGGTTGCAAGTTATTCATATCTCCTTCGTAAACAACTTCACCACCTAGCCTACCAGCTTTCGGACCTATATCAATGATATAGTCGGCTGCCCGTATTATTTCTTCATCGTGTTCTACAACAACTACTGTGTTGCCTAGATCTCTTAGCTGTTTTAGTACATTAATAAGTTTATCAGTATCTCTACTGTGTAAACCGATGCTGGGTTCATCTAGAATGTATAAACTACCTACGAGGCTACTACCCAATGAGGTAGCTAGGTTTATTCTTTGGCTTTCTCCTCCCGAGAGAGAGTTGCTTAATCGATTTAGAGTAAGATAACCCAAACCAACATCAATAAGGAACTGGATGCGGCTAGTAATTTCAGTCAATATTCTAGTAGCAACCTTCAATTCATATTCAGAGAGTTCTAGATGTTTAAAAAATAGGCTAAGTTCGTTTATTGGCTTATCTACTAATTTAGTAATACTCAAACCTCCAACTTTAACATAATTTGCTTCAGGTTTTAAGCGAGTGCCTTTACATTTAGGACAAGTTGTTTTTCCTCTATAGCGAGAAAGCATAATACGGTACTGTTTCTTGTACTGGTTTTCTTTCAGCATACTGAAGAAATCATTGATCCCTTCAAAATATTGATTACCTTCCCATAGAATGTTTTTTTGTTCTTCTGTGAGTTCATAATAGGGTGTAAATATTGGAAAACCAAACTTATCTGCATTGCTGATCAGTTTATCTTTCCATGCACTCATCTTTTCACCTCTCCAGCAAAATACTGCATTTTCGTAAATAGATAATGCTCTGTTGGGTATAACAAGGTGTTCGTCTATGCCCATAACTTTACCAAAACCTTCGCATTCAGGACATGCACCAATGGGGGAGTTGAAGGAGAACATCTGATCGGTGGGTTCTTCGAACTCAATGCCATCAGCTTCAAACTTATTACTAAATGAATGAGTGATATTTTCTCCGTTGGGAAGGAAGAATCGAAGAATACAATTTCCTGCACCCTCATACAATGCAGTTTCTACAGAATCTGTTAATCTACTAATTGTATCTTTACTATTATCGACTTTCATTCGATCGATTAATAGATGTACTTGGTCTTGTGAGTTGGGGGTATAAGCATCAATACGAATAATTTCTCCGTTGACTTCTACTCGGTTAAATCCTTGTTTTAGATCCATTTCCAACTGCTCCTCCAAAGTACGATCTTGGCGTACAAGGACAGGGGTAAGAATTGTAAATTTTGTACCTATTGGGTAAGACAACATACATTCTACGATGTCATTCATAGAGTGTTTCTTAACTTCTTTACCACTGATAGGACTGTATGTCTTGCCTACTCTGGCATATAATAGTCTTAAATATTCATATATTTCGGTAGATGTACCCACTGTTGATCTTGGGTTTCTGCTATTTACTTTTTGTTCGATGGCAATAGCAGGAGGAATACCTTTTATAAAGTCACATTCAGGTTTACTCATTCTACCTAAGAACTGACGTGCATAACTTGATAAGCTCTCTACATATCTACGCTGCCCTTCAGCATATAATGTATCGAAAGCTAAAGATGATTTTCCAGAACCTGATAACCCAGTAATAACCACAAGTTTATTCCTAGGAATATCAACATCTATATTTTTCAGGTTGTTTACACGAGCTCCTTTAATTGATATATAGTTCCCTTCGGCCATTTAGTTCCTTCTTTTTGATTGAAATGCAAAGTTAATGTTTTTGTACCTCTTTTTACCCATAATTGAGTAAGTAGATTTTTATTAAACTTCTTATAATATGCTAATTGCTTTAATAAACAAGTTACATAGTATAAAGTGTTTGCAGTTTTTACTTTTTATAATGAAAAGAGGTAATAAAAGTATATATTTGCTGCGAACTAATTAAAATAAGCAATGAAGAGTAAAATACCTTTTTTTATACTGATTATTTTTTTGATATTCGGATTCTCTGGAGATCTACTGGCTCAAAAGTATCCGAAACGAGAGTTTAGAGCGGGTTGGATACAGATTATTAATGGACAATTTCAAGGTTTATCTACAGCACAAGCACAACAGCGTTTACTGAATCAATTAGATGCTTTAAAAAAAGCAAACATGAATGCTGTTATTTTTCAGATTAGAGCTGAAGGTGATGCCCTTTATGAATCCAACTTAGAACCTTGGAGTAGATTTCTTACTGGACAACAAGGGAAAGCACCTAATCCTTATTGGGATCCTTTGGCTTTTATGGTAGAAGAATGTCATAAGCGAGGTATGGAATTACATGCATGGATAAATCCATACAGAGCTATGATGAATATAAATAAAGAGTTAGCTTATTCTCATCCCTATATAAAGTACCCCGAGCGTTTTATTCAATATGGAAATCAATTGTTTTTTGATCCAGCCCTTCAAGAAAATAGAAATTACATTTGTAGCATTGTAAGTGATATTGTAAATAGATATGATGTCGATGCGATACACATGGATGATTATTTTTATCCTTATCCTAAAGACGGGATGGAGTTTAATGATGATCCTAGTTTTAGAAGGTTAGGCTCTGCATATACAAATAAGGGTGACTGGAGAAGGGATAACGTGAATCTGTTGATTAAGCAAATTCATGAGACCGTAAGAGAGATTAAACCATGGGTTAAATTCGGTGTAAGTCCTTTCGGGATCTATAGAAATGAACGCTCTAATCCATTTGGAAGTAGAACCAATGGCTTACAAAACTACGATGATTTATATGCTGATGTCTTATTATGGGTCAATAAAGGTTGGGTAGATTATAATATTCCTCAAATCTATTGGCATGTAGGACATCCAGTTGCAGATTATCAAGTTTTAGTAGATTGGTGGGCTAAAAACAGCAGTAATCGTCCA
Organism: Bacteroides coprosuis DSM 18011; assembly: GCA_000212915.1. NCBI lineage: Bacteria > Pseudomonadati > Bacteroidota > Bacteroidia > Bacteroidales > Bacteroidaceae > Bacteroides > Bacteroides coprosuis. The sequence goes on along the minus strand of CM001167.1, from coordinate 2,882,567 downwards.
CTTTTTATTGGACAATCTGTTCCAAATACTATTCAGCATGCTGATCCCAACAATCCAAATATGAACCAATTACCTCTGAAAATGCGTATTCAGCGTTCATATCAGTCTGTCGGTGGTAGTTGTCAGTGGCCTGCTACATCTGTAGTAGCCAATGAAGGTAGATATTTAGATGCTTTAGTATCTGAATATAATAAATATCCTTCCCTTGTACCTGTATTTGATTTTATGGATGATAAAGCTCCAAAATCTGTTCGTAAAGTTAAAAGTCTTTGGACGATAGATGGATATATGTTATTCTGGACAGCACCAAAGGCAAAAACATTAATGGATGAGGCTATACGCTACGTGATTTATCGTTTTGAAAGGGGGCAGAAGATAGACCTAGAAGATCCTTCTCATATTGTAGCCATTACACCCAATGAGTTCTATAAGTTGCCTTATGTGGATGGTCAGAAAAAATATACTTATGTAGTTACAGCTTTAGACCGATTACATAATGAGTCTAAATACAAGAGAAAGAAAGTGTCTCTATAGTATTTTACTTTATTGTTAATAGATAATAAGCCCTATCACTCCGCATATAATTATGAGTAGTATAGGGTTTATTTTGTATTTGGACTTTGAGAAGAAAAATGCTAATGCAAAAATAGCAATACTACAGATAAAAGAATACATATCTAGTTGTGGTGAAGAGAAGTTTTCTTTATCCATTAAGACTAAAGCTGCAGAAGCTAAAAGTCCAACCACCGCAGGTCTTAATCCACTAAATATAGCCTCTACAGTAGGGTGGCTACTATATCTTAAAAAGAACTTACTGATTAAGAGCATAAGTATAAAGGAGGGAAAAACAACAGCCAAAGTAGCAACTATAGAACCTAATATGCTCCCTCCTGTAGCTGTGTATCCTACGTAGGTAGCAGCATTAATACCTATTGGTCCAGGAGTCATCTGACTGATTGCTACTATGTCTGTAAATTCTTGTGGTGTGAGCCATTGGTAATGTGTAACAACTTCTCCTTGGATCATAGAAAGCATGGCATAACCACCTCCAAATCCAAATAACCCAATTTTAAAAAAGGTGTAGAACAATTCAAAGTATAGTGTAATCATGCTTTATTTTTTTTAATTTGACCCCATGCAAAACCTAACACGCCTGCAGCCACAATAATCCAAATAGGAGAGACATCCATAAGCCATATCAAGAGGGCTGATACAATTGGAATCCATACATTGTAAATAGATATTTTTGCTGTTTTAGCCATAGAAAAAGTTGGTGCAGCAATTAAAGCAACTACTGCAGGACGAATGGCTTTAAACATTTTCTCAACATATATATTGTCTTTGAAAGCTTGAAAAAACATTGCAATCATCAATATGATGAGAAAAGATGGAAGTACAGAACCCAGAGTTGTCACAAAACAACCTTTAATCCCTTTTAACTTGTACCCTATAAAGATGGATATATTTACAGCTAAAATGCCAGGAGCAGATTGCGCTATCGCAAGTAAATCCACAAACTCCTCTTGTGATATCCACTTTCGTTTTGTTACTATTTCGTCCTCTATAATAGGGACCATAGCATAACCTCCACCTATTGTAAATGCTCCTATTTTGAAAAAAATTCTAAATAATTGTAGATACGGATTCATTATGAGTTTTCTTTAGCATATTTTGATGGTGTCATATTATAATGCTTTTTAAATACTTCTCTAAAGTATTTAGCATCATTAAACCCTGTCTTTTCTGCTATTTCTGCAATTGTAAACTCTTGACTTTTTAAGAGTAGTGCGGCATGATTTAATTTGATGAGTCGTATATAATCTGACGGTGTTTTGTTCGTTAAATCTTTCAATTTATTGTAGAAACTTGTTCTACTCATATTTAAAATAGCACATAGCTTATCGACAGTAAAATCGGCTTCCGACATATGTTCTTCCACCTTTTCTTTTACGGTAGCAATAAACTTCCAGTCTAGATTAGTAGAACAGTGTATGCAATCTATTGGTTCTTGAATTTCTAAACTAGCGTATTTATCTCTTAGTAAGGCTCTATTTGCCAATAAATTTGCCATTGAAGCCTTTAAAATTCGATAATTAAAAGGTTTTAGGATGTATTCATCGGCTCCATTTTGCAATCCTTTTAAGATATGCTTCTCATCATTCTTATCTGTTAATAGGATAATCGGAATATGTGAGGTTTCAATATCTCCTTTAAGTGTTAATGAAAGTTCTGTACCCTTCATGTCTTGAAAATACATTCTAGAAATGATTATATCTGGGCGTAGTTCTTTTGCCATATGGATAGCATCATGTCCTAGTTTCGCTGTTTCAATAATATAATCGTCTGATAAATTATTAATGATTTCGGCTTGCAATGTAGCGTCATCTTCGGCTAAAAGAACGGTTGGCTTTCTGCCATCATTAACAAAATCGTGATTGTTTAATATTTTGTGATTAATAGGGGTTCCTTTCTTAAGTATCGGCAGTCTATGGATGACTGGAGGTAGTTTAAGAATAGTTTTGTGTTCTTCTTTAGGTGCCTCATATGCCATACTTTTATGGTAGAAAGGTAAATTAACTCTAAAGGTAGTTCCGCTCTCTTTATTGCTGTCTAAACTAACAGTACCATTGTGTACTTTAACTAGTTGACAAACTAAGCGAAGACCTAATTCTTTTTGAGCTTCCGTATTGCCATAGATAGCATCATCTAGGCATTTTCCATCTTTTAAGCTGTTTAATTGCTCCTCTGGAATAAGGTCTCCTTCATGGTTAACTTCAAAGAACCAAGAATCAGTATCCATACCCATTTGTAGCTTTACCGACTTAAAGTCTGGTGTCTTCTCAATGGCATTATTTAATAGATTATTAAAGATCGCTTTAATTTTATCTTTATCAATCCACACCAATAAGTCTTCTTCTAGTGTGTTTTCTAGTTTTATACTTACCTGCTTGAGTTCGGCAATCGGTAGTGTTTGTTTTATGATTCGATCAACTAGGTGCGAAAGATTATGTTCGGAGAGGTAAAGTTTGTTTTTATTCTTCTGCATTCTTTCGTAATTAATAACATTATCATTTTGAGCTAATAGAGTGTTTAGGTTTCTAAGAACCACTCGTAAGTTATTCAAGCCATTAGGTGATAGTTGTTCTTTTTCGTGGATTTCTTGAAGAGGCTCTTTTATTAATCTTAGAGGTACCTTAATGTCATGAGCCGTGTTATAATAGAACTGTTTAGTATGGTCTACTAACTTTTTTTCACTTCTTTGTATGAAGTAACGAGTAATTAATACTAATAAGCCTACGATTATTAGTAGATACATTGTTTTGGCTAACACATTCCACCAATAAGGATTTAAAACTTCAATATGGATAACTCTTTCTTCTAATACCTCTTTAGAGTTATCTCGGGGTATGGCTCTGACAGTAAATTTGTAAGTACCTGGATTCAGATTTGTAAAGTTGAACTTGGTTTCTTCGGTAGGTAAACTCCACTTATCATAAAGTCCATCCATTTTCCATGTATAAAGAATATTAGATGGATAATCATAATTTATTGAGCCTACTTTTATTGAAACGTTGTTTTCTTTAAATTTTAGGGTTATATGATCTACTTCGTTAAGTGGAGCATTTAAAACAGTATTGTTGTCTGTTGGATGAATGACTTGTTGATTAACTATTAGTTCCTCTAAAATCATTTTAGAGTTGTAGCCCGATTGAACTTTACTGTTTTGCCCAAACCGAACTACTCCATTTGCACTACCAAAGAGGTAATCACCATTTTTAAGTTGGATACCTGTATTACCACTGAAGAAAGTAGTGAGTAAACCTTGGTCTTTAGTCCAGTTTTGGAAACTTAGATCCTCTAGATTTAATTTTGAAAGACCTTTGTCTGTGGCTAAATAAGCAAAATTATCATCCTTATCGGTAACAATAGAACGAACAATATTTGAAATCAAGAATGAGTTTTCTTTATGAAAATGCTTAAATATACCACTTTTAGGGTCGAAGATTAGTAAGCCTTCGTTTGTTCCAATATATAAGTTTCCTGTTTTGTCTTGATGAAGTGTATGAACAAAAGGAGAAATGATGGGTAAATCTATTTTTCTGCTATTACCCGATTTCTTCTCTAAAATGTATAACCCTTTGGCTGAAGCTACCCAAATACTAGATGCATCTTTTTCTACTAAAGTAGTAATGGAGTTTAAGTCATTAAAATAGCGAATACGCTCATTTCCTATATTTATTTGTTTCAAATTGTAATAACCACCTACCCAAATCGAGTTGTCTTTATCTTTTACAATAGCACGGATACACTTATCGGGTTGATTAATTTGCTGGAGTTGATTAGATAATAATAATTTCGATTTATGTGTGTGCTTATTGATCTCATATACTCCTGAATTGTATCCTCCTACCCATATAATACCAGGGCTTACTTCACATAAAGAAATAAACATATGGTTATTGATTGTTAACTCCTGGTTATAGGAAGATAAATAAGATTCCCAGCGATCAGTTTTTGTATGATATAAACTAATGCCGTTGGTTGTTGCAAACCATAAATCATCATCCTTGTCCTCTAAAATACAATTTACCTCATCATGAATAAGAGATTGCGAATGTTTTGGAATATGTCTGATCCATTCGTAGTTCATATTCTGGTTATTCCGTATAGTAATACCCTCGGGATAATTTGCCATCCAAATTCGATCACTCTCATCTAAAAAAATATCTTTGATGTTATTCCCATTCATTCCATTGGGGCTATCATAATCTGCAATGATATATGGTTGGAGTGTTTGTTTAGTTACATTTAGTAGAAACACACCAGCTCCATTGGTCGCAACAAGAATTTCATCCTCGTTATAGTGTGTCATTTTATTAACACTAGTTGTTTGTAAATCAAGCTGCGAGGATAATGTACCTTTTTCAATATCGTAAATAAACAATCCCTGCCTAAGAGTGGCGATTATCAAAGAGTTGCTTTCCTTATGATAGTAGAGTTGTTCTATACGCATAGGAAGCTTTTCTATTAATAACGAATTGGTAGTTAGTTGAAGAGAATCATTTCTTATTTCGGCTAAAAATACGCCATGTGTAGTACCTATAGCATATGAGTCCCCTTGTAGTTGTTCGATGCTAGTTGCTGCATAAAGGGGATGTTGAGTAATACTTACTTCTTTACGTTTTTGGTAGTTGTAAATGTGTAAGTTTCCTTGATAGGCCATCCATATTCTATTATTCTCATCAATATCGCTAAAATCGAGTATCGTTGTTTCGTTAGACTCGTTGGGATAAGTATAAAATAACTCAAATTCATCAGAATAGTTGTTGTATTGAAAAACTTTGCCATCAGAACCTATTTGCCATAAAATATTATCGGGAGAATAAAATAGATTTTTTAAGTGTGTTGATGAATTTAGTTTATGTCCATCAAGGAAAAAATTATAGTGTTTAAACTCTGCTCCATTGAATCTATCAGCTCCTTCATAAGTAAGAAACCACATATAACCTTTGCTGTCTTTTTGTATGCTATAGACATGTCTGTGGCTTAATCCTTCGTTAACACCTAGGTAGGTGTAGGACTGTGCTTGTGTTATTATTGATAAAAAAAGGAGACAGAGTACGGGTATAAGTCTCTTCATAATAGTTGGGTGTTATATTGGGGAGTTTCCCAAAACTGACTATTGTATGTCTTACAAAACTAAAAAAAAATAGCATCAAAGACAAATTTATGCTCTTCTCAAAAAAGATATCTTTTTAAAATTAATGATTAGATTTTATTAATTTATATTACCACTAAATTTTTACAAATGTTTAATGATTAAGTAACTATAGAACTCCTTCTAGATGCGTTTTCCAGATATACTAGTAGGTCTCTGAGATTTTTATAGGCTTGTCTATGGTTTAGTACAAAGAAATCAGGGAAGACCTCTTGCGATAGTCTTCCCTGAATAAAAAATATAAAATAAAGGTTAGGATTACTTTTTGTTTTTCTCAATCCATTCTCTTGCATTTACAAATGCCTCAATCCATGGAGTAACTTGATCAAATTTTCGTCTGTCATTCGGATAGAATGCGTTTTGCCATGGGAATATAGCTCTTTCTAAGTGAGGCATCATAGCGATGTGACGACCATCATTGCTAGCAACAGCTGCGGTAGCATACTTGGATCCATTCGGATTGGCAGGATATTCATCATAGCTATATTGAGCTACAATATTATATTTCTCTTGTTCATAAGGTAAATCAAATTTTCCTTCGCCATGAGCTACCCATATACCTAATTTACTTCCACTTAATGATCCAAACATCACTGTACGATTTGTGGGGATAGTAACACCCAGGAATGATGATTCAAATTTATGAGAGTCGTTATGAAGCATCTTGACTTTCTTTTTATGATCTGGATAAATAAGTCCTAATTCTATCATTAGTTGACATCCATTGCATATACCAAGTGAAAGAGTGTCTTTTCTTTCATAGAAACGTTTGATAGTTTCTTTTGCTTTATCATTGAAAAGTATTCCTCCAGCCCAACCTTTGGCTGATCCTAAAACGTCTGAGTTGGAGAATCCACCGCAGAAAACAACAATATTAATATCTTCTAAAGTTTCTCTGCCGCTGGTTAAGTCGGTCATCATTACATCTTTTACATCAAAGCCTGCAAGATGCAGAGCATAGGCCATTTCTCTTTCACCATTGGTTCCTTTTTCTCGGATAATAGCTGCTTTAATACCAGATAAATGTGTGCGAGATGCTTTGAGCTTATATTGGGATAACTTGCCTGTAAAGCTTGGCATGAAAGCAAATTCTAAAGGTTGCTTTTTGTAGTTTTCGTAACGTTCTTTAGCTTTTCCGTTAAACGATTGATCTTTATCTAATAAGTATGAAGTTGAATACCATACGTCGCGTAGATAATCAATGCCGAACTGATAGGTTGCACCAGCTTTAGAGACAAGTATGTGTCTTTCTTCTGAAGGCTTACCTATTTTTACGATTCCTACACCTTGTTCTTCTAATAGATCTAGAATGCTAGATGCTTTTTTATCGTCAATTTGTACTAGGATACCTGGGTTTTCAGCAAAGAGTATTTTGATTAAATCATCTTCAGGAATACTGTCTAGATTTATCTCCATACCACCTTCTGTATTGGCAAAGCACATTTCGAGAAGTGCTGTAATTAATCCACCTGCAGAAATATCATGACCTGATAAGATATGTCCTTTGCTGATCAGTTCTTGTACAGCAGTAAATGCATCTCTAAAATATTCAGAGTCTTGAATAGTTGGAACCTCTTGTCCTACTTTACCCAGACTTTGAGCAAATGCTGATCCTCCTAATTTAAAGCTATCAAAGCTGAAGTCAATGTGGTAAATAGAAGTCTTAGTATTATTAACTAATACAGGAGATACTACTCGTTTTACATCGGATACTTCTCCCATTGCAGAGACAATAACAGTACCGGGAGCTATAACTTTATCTCCATCAGGGTACTTCTGAGTCATTGAAAGAGAATCTTTTCCTGTAGGGACATTGATGCCTAGGTCGCAACAGAAATTACTTAATGCTTGTACTGCAGAGTAAAGGCGAGTGTCTTCACCGTCTTGTGAACGGCAAGGCCACATCCAGTTGGCTGATAATGATATGGTATCAAGTCCATCTACTAAAGGAGCAAATACTAAGTTTGTAAGAGCTTCACTAACGGATAGAATAGATCCAGCTTCTGGATTAGCCAATCCAGCTTGTGGGGCGTGACCAATAGATGTTGCAATCCCTTTGGTACCTGTATAATCCAGTGCGACAACACCGCAATCACTCAGTGGTAATTGAATTTCTCCTTGGCATTGTTGTCTGGCTACTTTACCTGTAACCGAACGGTCCACTTTATTAGTAAGCCAGTCTTTACAAGCGACAGCTTCTAGTTGGAGAACATCTGTGAGATAATCGTGCAGCTTACTTAACTCATAAGCTGGCATTTCGTATGTTCTTTCAACAGTTTTATCTTCCATTATAGTCTTAGGTGACGAACCAAACATTTGATCCATTGCTAAATCAAAAGGTTTAACACCATCTGCTTGTACAAATGAGAATCGATCATCACCTGTTGTTTCACCTACAATGTACATAGGAGCGCGTTCTCTTTCTGCTATAGCTTTAACGTGTTCTATTGAATCTTTTTCAATCAACAGTCCCATTCTTTCTTGAGACTCATTGGCTATGATTTCTTTGGCAGAAAGTGTTTTGTCTCCAATAGGAAGCTTACTCATATCTATAGAACCACCACAACCTTCTACCAATTCAGATAGACAGTTTACGTGTCCTGCTGAACCATGGTCGTGAATGGATATGATCGGATTATTATCTTCTTCGGTAAGGGCTCTAACTACATTATTGGCTCTCTTTTGCATTTCTGCATTGGCTCTTTGTACGGCATTTAGCTCGATACCACTACTGTATCTACCTGTATCTACAGAGGAAACAGAGCCTCCACCTAAACCTATTCGGTAGTTATCACCACCTAATACTACTATCTTATTGCCAGGTTCGGGTTGTCCTTTTAGGCTATCTCTTTTTCTACCATACCCTACACCTCCAGCAAGCATAATTACTTTATCGTAACCATATACTTCATTGTTTTCAGTGTGCTCAAAAGTAAGTACAGATCCACAAATAAGAGGTTGTCCAAATTTATTTCCAAAGTCGGAAGCTCCATTAGATGCTTTAATTAGAATTTCCTCTGGAGATTGGTATAGCCATTTACGAATAGGAAGAATACTTTCCCACTCTCTACCTTCTTCTAATCTAGGGTAGGAAGTCATATATACTGCTGTTCCTGCAATTGGCCAAGAACCTTTACCTCCAGCCATACGGTCTCTAATCTCCCCGCCAGTACCTGTTGAAGCACCATTAAATGGTTCTACAGTAGTAGGAAAGTTATGTGTTTCAGCTTTTAAGGAGATAATACTTTCTACTTCACTTGTTTTAAAATAGTCAGATTTAGCATGGTCGGCAGGAGCAAAAAGTTCTACTTTAGGACCTGCTGCAAAGGCCACATTATCTTTATATGCAGAAATAATACGATTTGGATTTTCTTTGGTTGTCTTTTTGATCATATCAAAGAGTGAAGATTCTTTCTCTTCCCCATCAATGATAAAAGTTCCTCCAAAAATTTTGTGGCGACAATGTTCTGAATTGATTTGAGCAAATCCAAAAACCTCTGAATCTGTTAGTTTTCTGCCCAAGTCTTTTTCTAATTGATTTAAATATTCAATCTCTTCAGGAGACATAGCCAATCCCTCTTTTTCATTATAGGAAGCTATGTTTTCAATGTGTTGTATAGGTTCTGGTGTACGGTTTGAAATAAAAATACGCTGATTAAGCCCGTCATATAAATGTTGTAACATAGGGTCGTAATCAGCGTTCTTGTCTTTTACAGGAAAGAATTCTTCAATTCGTTCTATTCCTTGTAATCCCATATTTTGGGTTATTTCTACTGCGTTTGTACTCCAGGGGGAAATCATTTCAGGCCGAGGTCCTACTAGATAACCTTCGAGGGTTTCTTTCCCTTCTAGCTCAGCTTCTCCAAAAAGCCAGCACAGTTTATTACAGTCAGTTGGTGGTAAATCTTGATTGCAATCAACAGCAATCACCGAATCATTAGGAGTTCTAAAAAAAAGAATCATGCGGTTATAAAATTAACGATTAAGATATAAGAATCTACACTTACTCGCATTTGTAAAGGCTAAGCCTTTGTGCGAGCCAGTTGCGAAGAGCAACACGCTCAATAAATGCAAAGATAATATAATATAATAAGTATTATAGAAGGATAAAGAAATAATAAAAAAAGTAACCCCCTTATGCTATTGAAAGTACAAGGGGGTTGATTGAAAAGTATATTAGAAGTTTACTTAAAAATAATTATCTAATCTTTTTATAACCATATACTGCAAGAGAGCCTAGTTCTTCTTCAATACGTAGAAGTTGGTTGTATTTAGCCATACGGTCTGAGCGACTTAAAGAACCAGTTTTGATTTGTCCACTATTTGTAGCTACAGCGATATCTGCAATTGTAGCATCTTCTGTTTCACCCGAACGGTGTGAAGTAACAGAGGTGTAACCATGGCGATGTGCCATTTCTATAGCATCAAGAGTTTCTGATAGAGAACCAATTTGGTTTACTTTAATCAGAATAGAGTTACCACAACCTAGTTCAATACCTTTAGATAGGAAGTCAACATTTGTAACGAATAAGTCATCACCTACCAATTGGCATTTGTTTCCAATTTTATCTGTAAGTTTTTTCCATCCGTCCCAATCATTTTCAGCCATACCATCTTCGATAGAGTCAATAGGGTATTTGTCAATCAGCTCTTCTAGATATGCTATTTGTTCTTCGGCATTACGTTTTTTTCCTTGTTTGCCCTCAAAAAGCGTATAATCATAAACTCCATTTTTGTAGAACTCAGAAGAAGCACAATCTAAAGCGATAGTTACATCTTTCTTAGGTTCATAACCTGCAGCTTTTATTGCTGATAGGATAGAATTTAGAGCATCTTCAGTTCCTTCAACTTCTGGAGCAAAACCACCTTCATCACCAACGGCAGTACTTAATCCTCTGTCTTTTAATACTTTCTTTAAAGCATGGAAAACTTCAGCACCCATACGTAAGCCTTCTTTAAAAGATTTAGCACCTACAGGTCTAATCATAAATTCTTGGAAAGCAATAGGAGCATCACTATGAGAACCTCCATTGATGATATTCATCATCGGAACTGGCATAGTGTAAGTATTAGTACCGCCTATATAACGATATAGAGGTAATTCTAAATAATTAGCAGCTGCTTTGGCTACAGCTAGAGAAACACCTAAAATAGCATTTGCACCTAAGTTTGATTTTGTCTTTGTTCCATCAAGTTCAAGCATCTTATTGTCTATAGCCCTTTGTTCTAAAGCACTATATCCTATAAGTTCTGGAGCTATTTTATTATTGATATTTTCTACTGCTTTGAGAACGCCTTTTCCTAAGTAACGTTTCTTATCACCATCACGTAGTTCTAAAGCTTCGTGTTCGCCAGTAGATGCTCCCGAAGGAACTGATGCACGCCCCATAACGCCACAATCTAAATAAACATCAACTTCAACTGTTGGGTTACCTCTTGAATCAAGGATTTCTCTTCCTATTATTTTTTCTATTCTCATTATAAATAAATTTATTTAAACACTTTATTTCTTGTACATTGGGTACACTAGTATTTATCCTAATACCATATAAATAACAATATATAGAATGTATTGTTTAGAAAGAGTCTAAATTTTATTATCTGTTTTATCTGTACGAATTTGATTCTTTTACAAGGAGTTTTTGTAGTAAAAAATATTGAGTATAGACATCAGATTGTTTTTGGTTTTGATCAAAATTAATTAATGATTTCTATTAAAGGTTCTGTCGCTTTTATAATAGACTGAAATATTATAATATATTTTAAGTTCATAATGAGTTTGTTACAGATATAAACTTTTAAAAAAATAGACAAATTTTTCTGTTGAGGCTACTTGCTTTCTAAATCGCCTTTGCCTATTTTTACAGATGATAGATTTTGTATAACATATTTTTAGAACTATACATATGACAATTACGGAACGCTTTTTAAAGTACGTAAGCTTCGACACTCAGTCTGATGAAAACTCAGGTGTTACACCTAGCACCCCTGGTCAACGAGTTTTCGCTGAGTTCTTAAAGAAGGAGCTTGAAGAGTTAGGTCTAACAGAGATCACTCTCGATGAAAATAGCTATCTATTTGCTACACTTCCATCCAATATAGAAAAAGAAGTACCTACAGTAGGTTTTATTGCTCACTTAGATACTAGTCCTGATATGTCGGGCAAAGATGTAACTCCTCGTATTGTAAAAAGCTACGATGGTGGAGATATCACTCTATGTGAGGAAAGTAAGATTATTCTTTCACCTAATCAGTTCCCAGAACTACTAGCTCATAAAGGTGAAGACTTAATTGTAACCAATGGTCATACACTTCTTGGAGCTGATGACAAAGCAGGTATAGCAGAAATAGTTACTGCTATGGAATACTTGATAAATCATCCTGAAATAAAGCATGGTAAAATACGTATAGGTTTTAACCCTGATGAAGAGATCGGTCTTGGAGCTCATAAATTTGATGTAGAAAAGTTTGGCTGTGAATGGGGTTATACTATGGATGGCGGTGAACTTGGTGAATTGGAGTTTGAGAACTTCAATGCAGCTTCGGCAGTCATTACTATTCAAGGACGTAATGTTCATCCAGGTTATGCTAAGAATAAAATGATAAACTCTATTACTCTCGCTAACCAAATGATATCTATGTTTCCTCGTCATGAAACTCCCGAACATACAGAGAAATATGAAGGTTTCTATCATTTGGTAGGAATTGAAGGAGGCGTAGATAAAACAACTTTGACTTATATCATAAGAGATCACGATCGAGTAAAATTTGAAAGTCGCAAAACAAAAGTTCAAGAGATTGTTAAAAAACTAAATTCTGAATTTGGTGCAGGTACAGTTGCTCTAGTGTTAAAAGATCAATACTATAATATGCGTGAGAAAATTGAGCCTATGATGCATATAATAGACTTAGCTGCAGAGGCTATGAAGGCTGTAGGAGTAACTCCAAATATTAAGGCTATTCGAGGAGGTACTGATGGGGCTCAACTATCATTCAAAGGGTTACCTTGTCCCAATATCTTTGCAGGAGGGTTAAATTTTCATGGTAGATATGAATTTGTACCAATTCCCAATATGGAAAAAGCAACTCAAGTAATCATAGAGCTTGTTCAGCGTATAGCTTCCAGATAATTTATAATTCACTTTAAAAACTATTATAATATGAAAACCACACCATTTACGCAAACCCACATTGAATTAGGTGCTAGTATGCACGATTTTGCAGGGTTTAATATGCCTATTCAGTATGAAGGAATCATTGACGAACATTTAACTGTTTGTAATGGAGTAGGAGTCTTTGATGTTTCTCATATGGGAGAAATATGGGTTAAAGGAGATAAGGCTTTAGATTTTCTTCAGAGAGTTACGTCTAATGATGTATCGAAACTTCAAGTAGGAAAGATTCAATACTCGTGTTTTATTAATGAGCAAGGGGGAATTATTGATGATTTCTTAGTTTATAAATATGAAGAAGACAAATATTTATTAGTTGTCAATGCGGCCAATACAGAAAAAGACTGGAAGTGGTGTGTTGCTCAAAATACGATGGGAGCTGAGCTTGAAAATGCATCAGCAAGAATGGCTCAGTTGGCTGTTCAAGGTCCTAAGGCTACTGAAACTCTTCAAAAGCTGACTTCTATCAATCTAAAAGATATGAAGTATTACACTTTCGCTGTTGGTGAATTTGCAGGTGCTCCAGAAGTGATTGTATCAAATACAGGTTATACGGGAGCTGGTGGATTTGAGCTTTATTTCTATCCAGAACATGCTATGCTAATCTGGAATGCCATATTTGAAGCAGGAAAAGAGTTTGATATTAAGCCAGTAGGCTTAGGAGCTAGAGATACTTTACGCTTAGAAATGGGTTTCAATCTATATGGAAATGATATGTCTGATACTACTACACCTCTAGAAGCTAACTTAGGATGGATTACTAAGTTTGTCGAAGGAAAAGATTTTATAGGTAGATCAATTCTTGAAAAACAAAAAGCGGAAGGTGTTTCACGTAAGCTTATCGGATTTATATTGGAAGATAGAGGAGTACCTCGTCAAGGATATAAAATATGTAATGCCGATGGCGATGAAATAGGAGAGGTGACTTCAGGAACAATGTCTCCAACTCGTAAAATCGGTGTTGGTATGGGTTATGTTAAAACAGAATATGCTGCTCTGGATACAGAAATCTACATTGTAGTTCGTAATAGAAAATTAAAAGCAAGAATTGTAAAACCTCCATTTAGAAAAATGGACTAATAGCTGAAAATAAATTTTAAAAGAGGCTAATTCTAGTTGGAGTTAGTCTCTTTTTTGTTGCTATAGTTCGCTTTGATTTATAAATCGTACTTGTTTTAACATTACATAAATATGTAGTTCTTAATCGTTCATTTTCTTCTCAAGGTTAAAAGAGCATCATATCAGGGTTAAAATAGCAACATGTCGGTGTCATGTCATCATCATGTCGGTGTCATAATATATACATATTTCTCACATTCAAAAAAATGAATATTTATAACATTTATAGAGGGAATAAATATACTGTTATGTGTCAGAGTTAAAAATAGAATTATCGGGTAGTTAGTGACGATTGTGCATAAAAAAAGGCTCAAATTTGAGCCTTTTTAAAATTTAATATAGTGTAGAAGTTATAAATCTAATCCATCATCGAAACCATCATCTATATCTCCAAAAAATGCGGGTTCAATAAATTCTTCTAATCTTCTTCTATCTTTTTTAGTTGGTCTTCCTGTTCCTTTAGCTCTGTCAACGAATCCACTTACACGAGTCATTTCTAATGCCTCATATTCTTCTGGAGGCGTTACGTTTTTCATCATATCAGGAACTAGTTTTGCACCAACTCTTTTATCTATAGATTGTAAAATTTGGAAGGAATAGGTTATGGGTGGCTTACGTACGCTAACTATATCTCCCGGTTTTACCATTTTAGATGCTTTTGCAGGAGCTTCATTTACAGATACTCGATTCTTTTTGCAAGCTTCTGCTGCAATAGAGCGTGTTTTGAAAATGCGAACTGCCCACAACCATTTGTCTAATCGTGCTTCAGCCATAATTATTAATTTATTTTCTTTTATTAAATTGATTCATCGTAATATCTATGCCTGCTAGGCAGAAACTTTTAATAATATCTGATGCAGTTTCTATTTTAGAATCAATTTCTTTAAGTTCATCATTACTAAAATGTTCTAAAACATAATCAACCTGATGTCCTCTGCTAAACTCACTACCGATACCAAAGCGAAGTCTAGCATAATTTTGAGTCCCTAAGATTTTTGCAATATGCTTTAGTCCATTATGACCAGCATCACTTCCTTTTCCTTTCAGACGTAAAGTCCCAAAAGGCAATGCCAAGTCATCTACTAATATAAGAATATTTTCCAAGGGAATCTTTTCTTGTTGCATCCAATAACGAACAGCATTACCGCTAAGATTCATATAAGTGGAAGGTTTGAGTAGTATTAACTGTCTTCCCTTAACAGAAGTGGTGGCTACAGCACCATAACGCTTATCGCTAAAAACAACATTGGACGCTTTTGCAAAAGCGTCCAACATCATAAATCCTATATTGTGGCGGGTTTCATGGTACTGAGTACCAATATTTCCTAGACCCACTATTAAGTATTTCATTTACTCTTATTCTGCTGAGTCTGCTGATGCAGTACCTGCAAGACCTCTAGCGGCACGAGTTAATCTTACAGCACAAATAACTGCTTCTTTAGCATTTAAAATATCAAGGTTTTCGAAGCTAACTTCACCCACTTTGATAGTTTTACCAAGTTCTAGTTTAGTAACGTCGATAACTAATCTTTCAGGGATATTAGTATAAAGAGCTCTAACTTTAAGTTTTCTCATTTGAGATTGTAACTTACCACCAGCTTTAACACCTTTAGCAAGACCTTGAAGTTTGATAGGCACTTCCATTACGATAGGATTAGTTTCATTGATTTCTTTGAAGTCAACGTGTAAAATCTTATCAGATACTGGGTGGAATTGGATGTCTTGAAGA
Source organism: Bacteroides coprosuis DSM 18011 (assembly GCA_000212915.1). Taxonomy (NCBI): domain Bacteria; kingdom Pseudomonadati; phylum Bacteroidota; class Bacteroidia; order Bacteroidales; family Bacteroidaceae; genus Bacteroides; species Bacteroides coprosuis. Next base: position 2,866,828 of record CM001167.1, on the reverse strand, counting down.
ATAGCCATAAACTGTTTTCCTTCAAGGTCAATATTTACAACATGGATGTCGGGTGTATAAACTAATCCTCTAAGGTCGCTAGCTTTTACTGTAAAGTGATGATTTGTTTCACCTCCATAAAGTACGCATGGAACACCACCGTTATTACGGATTTCTCTGATTGCTCTAGTTTGGTCTGAAGAGCGTTCTGCTATCTCTCTAGCAGATCCTTTTAATTCAATTGTTTTCATTTCTTTTAAATTGTGTTACTCTAAAATTAAGTTACTACTGCTTAATTCACCATCACACGATGTGACCATGCACATGCATATGCTGTAAAAAGCGGTGCAAAATTACTTATTATTTTGCAGATTCCAAATTTTTATCTACTCAAAAGTCGATATCAATTTTAATTTCACTATCACCCAATTCGTCATCAACCATTAATGATTCTTCAGAATTATGTGATTTATCAGTTTCTGAAAGCCCTGATTCAGGAATAAATTTCCCCTGTTTTTCCTCAATATAGGATAGAGCTTCATGCAGGCCATTGGTGAATTTTTCGAAATCTTCTTTATATAGAAAGATTTTATGTTTTTCGAAATTAACCTTAGCACTATCCCCTTCACCTGTAATTATTTTTTTACTTTCAGTAATGGCTAAAAATAGTTCGTCTTTTCTATTTTTCTTCACATCTAAGTAGTAGATGCGTTTTCCAGCTTTTATTGCTTTTGAGAAAATTATTTCCTTATCATTAAATGCAGGGCCATTTGTCTTCTTTAAGTCTTCCATTCTCTAAAAATAGGTCAGTTTATAATCGGCATCAAAATTCGATATTTTTTTGATACTCTCAAAAGAAAATCGACTAGAATAAAAAATGAAGTATAAAAAAAATGAAATTACTACGAAAACTGATGTAAAATAACTACTTTTGCTACCCGTTAATAACAGTATTTATACATTATATCAATTATGATTAACAGAGTTCTTATTCGTCTTAAGTTAATACAAATAGTATATGCATACTATCAGAACGGTGATAAAACAGTAAAAGCAGCAGAGAAAGAATTGCTATTTAGTCTTTCAAAAGCTCACGATCTTTACAATTATCTTCTTCTACTTATGATAGCCGTAACAGATTATGCACAAGAACGTATTGATAAGGCGAAATCTAAATTGGCACCTACACGTGAAGATTTGAATCCAAATTTAAAATTTATTCAAAACAAATTTATTGCTCAATTATCTAGCAATAAAATGCTACAAGATTATTGTGAAAATCAAAAAAGATCTTGGACCGATGATCTTAATGCAGTAAAAGATATCTATGATAAGATTGTAGATTCCCCTTTATACAAAGAGTATATGGAGTCTAAAGACTCATCTTATCAAGAAGACCGTGAACTGTGGAGAAAGTTATACAAGAATTTTATTTGTCAAAACGAAACGCTTGATGATTCATTAGAAGACATCAGTTTATATTGGAATGACGATAAGGAAATTGTAGACACTTTTATTATCAAGACAATCAAGAAATTTAAAGCTGAAAAAGGTTCTGATCAGCCTTTACTTCCAGAGTACAAAGATGACGAAGACCAAGAATTTGCTGTGCGTCTTTTACGTCAGGCTATAGAGAATGAAGAGTATTACCGAAGTTTAATCGGTACCCACACTAAAAACTGGGAGTTGGACCGTATCGCTTTGATGGATGTTGTTTTAATGCAATGTGCTCTTGCTGAGGTATTGAGTTTCCCAAATATTCCATTGAGTGTTACTTTTAATGAATATTTAGACTTAGCCAAACTATATAGCACTCATAAGAGTGGAGGTTTTATTAATGGTACTTTAGATTCAATTATAAATCAATTGAAAAAAGAAGGTAAGTTAATGAAGAATTAATTCGCGAAGATCATATCAATAGATAATATAAAAATGGAGTTTTCTTAAATAGGAGACTCCATTTTTTATAGATGACTGTTTCTATCTTATATTCTGGTTTTCTTAATATCCATTCCTCGTAAAATTAGAGGTGATACGTAGCAAAAAGTCACTGTTTTCTTTGAAAGAGAGCCCATAATGGTGTTATTTCAAATTGGTAAAACCGAATATAATTTATACCTTTGTTTAATAGCTTTTATAAGGCTGTAATTCAGAATTGAGCGAAGCTCTATTGTAATATTTAAGCCTTTATAAATACATATTAAAACTATAAAAAAGAAAATATATGAATTTGATTAATGTTTTACTACAAGCGGCTCCAGGCCAGAGTAGCATGCCCATGTGGATAATGTTGGGTGCAATGTTTCTTATTATTTACTTTTTCATGATTCGTCCACAAAATAAGAAGCAAAAAGAAATTTCTAACTTTAGAAAAACCCTAGAAGTTAATCAAGAAGTAATTACCGCTGGTGGTATTTATGGAACAATTAAACATATTGAAGGACAAACTGTAGAGTTACAGATAGCTAATGGTGTAAAAATATTGATTGATGTCAATTCTATATTTGCAAAACCAGCTGCAACTCCAGAAAAAAAATAAGAAAGGAGTAACGTAATATGTTCAATACTCAGAACATAAAAAAGACCTTTCTACAGATATTTAGACAGATAAAGGACTTTCTACTTAAACCAAAAAGTAGAGAGTTCTTTATTTTTTTATTCTTCTTCTTCATTGCCTCAGGCTTTTGGTTCTTACAAACCCTAAATGAAGAATATGATACCGATTTTTCTATTCCATTGCATCTGAATAATTTGCCAGATAATATTGTATTAACCAATGATCCTGTTAGTGCTTTATCTGTACGTGTTCGTGATAAAGGCACCGTTTTGATGAATTATAAGTTAAGCAGAAAACTTCCTCCTATAGAGTTGGACTATTCACAGTTAGCAAAACAAAAGCAGAATCATATCCAGTTTTCAGCAGTGGTACTTGAGAAGCAGATTTTGTCAAAGTTTAATGTATCTAGTAAGCTACTTTCTATTCAACCTGATTCTTTAGAATATATATTTGCAAAAGGTAAAGGAAAACGTATTCCTGTGTCTTTTCGAGGAAAGATAGAAGCAAGTCAGCAGTATTTTGTTACGGACACTATTTTTGAACCTGATTCAGTCTCTATTTATGCTCCTTCGGCTTTATTAAATCAGGTTGATACTGCTTTTACTGAAGAAACTGAGCTGCTAGGCTTGTCAGACTCTACTACTATTAAAATCCCTTTGCAATATATGAAAGGTGTGAAGTTTGTTCCCAATTATGTAATACTGCATTTACCTACAGATATAGTAACTGAGAAAACAGTAAAAGTTCCTTTACGTGGAATTAATTTCCCTCAAGATAAAATGTTAAGAACATTCCCATCTTATGTTGAAGTGACCTTTCAAATTGGTACTCGTTCGTTTAATACTATCTCTGAAGCAGATTTTGCTATTAATATTGATTATTGGGATTTACGGTCGTTAGAGGGAGATACCTATCAAATAAAAATAACCAAAGCACCTAGCCAAGCTAAAAAAGTTAGAGTTTGGCCCACGAATGTAGATTTTTTAATTGAGAAGAAAACTACTCAAACAAATGATTAAAATAGGAATAACAGGAGGTATAGGTAGTGGAAAATCAGTAGTCTCTCGAATACTGCAAGTGTTGGACATACCTATTTACATAGCTGATGATGAAGCTAAGAAATTAATGGTTTCAGATCCTCATATAAAAAAATCGCTGATAGCTTTGTTGGGGAATCAAGTTTATTTGGATGGTCAGTTAAATAAGAAATTATTAGCTAATTACCTATTTGCCAAACCTGAGCATACCAAAGAGATCAATGATATAGTACATCCAAGAGTAAAAGAGGATTTTCTGACATGGTGCGAAAAAAATCAAGAGTGTCCAATAGTGGGAATAGAGTCTGCTATTTTGTTTGAGGCAGGGTTCAAGAATGCAGTAGATTATTCGATTCTGGTTTACGCTAGTGAAGAGGTACGTTTGGAACGGGCTATCAAACGAGATAAATCCACTGCAGAATTAATTGCAAAAAGGATTGCTGCTCAAACTCCTGATAGAGAAAAACTTTTGTTGACTGATTTCTTAGTCTATAACGATGGGAATATTGCAATCCTCCCACAAGTCCTTTTTTTACTTCAAGAATTAAAAAAGACCATTTAACCGACTTAATCGTTAGAATCTCTTAATATTATCGTTGCTACTCTCAAGATGTAGTGTTATTTTTGTGAACTAAACAGACAATGTAAATATAGAATTTATGCTAAAGACAATTTTATCTATATCTGGTAAACCAGGTTTATACAGAATGGTTTCTCAAGGTAAGAATATGCTTATCGTTGAAACTATTAGTCCAGACAAGAAACGTATGCCAGCTTATGCTGCTGATAGAATAATTTCACTTGGTGATATCGCTATGTACACCATTGATTCAGAGGTTCCATTAGCGGAGGTTTTCCAAGCTATGAAAGAAAAAGAAAATGGCAAAGCTGTAACTTTGAATCCTAAGAAAGCATCAGCTGAAGAGTTGAAAAACTATTTAGAGGAAGTTCTTCCAAACTTTGATAGAGATCGTGTTTACCCTAGTGATATCAAAAAATTGATTAATTGGTACAATACATTAATCGAAGATGGATTGACTGATTTTATTGAAGAAGAAAAAGAAGCTTCAGAAGAAGAAAAGTAAAGATTAGATATACATTTCTAAGAAAAGGGTGTAATTCGTGAGAATTACACCCTTTTCTTTTTCGTTCGTTTAAAATTATTGATACCTAATTAAACCTTTTCGTCTTTTTATAGTCTTAATAGTAGTTGCAACAGATAAAATTATTTACTTAAAACAATAAAAATTATGAAAAGAGTTATATTTGTTTTGACTGTACTGCTTATTGCAGGTACGACAGTTGATGCACAAAATAGAAGAAGAACTCCTAGAAAACAGGTTGATAAAACTGAACGTATAGAAATGCGTGCTCAGCGTATGACAGATGCAATGGTTACTACCTATAATTTGTCTGAAGATCAAAAAAATCAGTTGATGGAGTTAAATAAAAAGTGGTTTACTAAAGATAGAGATACCCGATTTGATAGAAATGATGTAAGAAAACAAAATAGGAGTAAAGCTTGTTTAATATCAGATAGCACTTGTTTAGCTACACCTACTATTTATAGAGAAGTTCGTGTGAAAGCTTTAGAAGCGGATATTATTAGCTATAGAGCTGAATTGAAGAAAATACTAACCTCTAAACAATATAAAGAATACGAAAAAAGAGTAGAAGAGGGTATTAAAAAGGCTCTAGAAAAGTAATGAGTATGTCGCTTTGCTATCTATTTATTAAAATATAGAGATATGAAAAAGACGTTAACAGTTTTTGTACTTGTATTGAGTACAATCATTTTCTTTACAGGAAGAGCAAATGCTCAAAATATGTCCCAGCTGCCAAATGCGGCACAAACTTTTATAAAAACTTATTTTCCTAAACTTCAAATAAGTAAAATTGAAGAAGATGATAAGATTTATGAAACAAAATCTTTTGAGGTAATCTTTACTAATGGATATGAAGTAACTTTTGATAGTAAAGGTGTCTGGTTTGTAGTGGATTGTCAAGAAGATGCTATACCTGAGGCTCTTATCCCTGTTAATATTAACTCTTATGTTAAAAAGAACTTTCCTGGTGATTTTATTACGCAGATAGAAGTGATTAAAGGAGAGTATGATATTGAATTGCAAAGTGACTTGTCTCTTCTTTTCGACAGAAAAGGAAACTTTAAAAGTGTTGATCACTAATGATCATTCTTAAATAAAACAAAATAGGCTCGCATTGCGAGCCTATTTTGTTTTATAGTATGTTGAATTACATAGGTTCATAGTCAAGAGCTAGACCGCCTTGACTCGTTTCTTTATATAGAGAAGGTAGGTCATGTCCTGTTTGTTTCATCACTTGCACAACATGGTCAAACGAGATACGATGAATACCATCTGAGAAAGTTGAGAAGATGTTTGCATCTAATGCTCTAGCTGCTGCGAAAGCATTTCTTTCAATACAAGGAATTTGAACCAATCCGCATACAGGGTCGCAAGTCATTCCTAAATGGTGTTCTAACGCCATTTCTGCTGCGTATTCAATTTGAGCAGGGCTTCCTCCAAATAGTTGATTGGCTGCAGCAGCAGCCATAGAACAGGCTACACCTACTTCGCCTTGACAACCCACTTCTGCTCCAGAAATTGAAGCTCTGTGCTTCACAATATTGCCGATTAATCCTCCAGTTGCTAAAGCTCTAAGAATGCGTGTGTCTGTAAAATCTCTACTCTTTTGTAAGTGGTATAGTACTGCAGGCATTACTCCACATGAGCCACAAGTAGGGGCTGTAACAATTTCTCCTCCCGCAGCATTTTCTTCACTAACAGCCAATGCATACGAAAAAATAAGACCTCTTGAACGTAGAGAGCGTGTGTAGCCTGAGGCTTTTACATTATAAGCAGCTGCTTTTCTACGCAAATGAAGTGCTCCAGGTAAAACTCCTTCTGCATTTAAACCTCTTTCTATGGAGTTTTGCATGGTTTTCCACACTTCTGCTAAATAGTCCCATATATCAGAATCTTCACATTCTTTTACATACTCCCAATAAGTTTTACCAGTTCGTTCGCACCACTCTAAGATTTGAGTCATGCTACTCATAGAATAGACATCTTTAGTTTCAACATGAGATTGGTCACCTTCCTCTGCAAGAGCTCCACCACCAATACTATAGATTGTCCACTCATCCATTTCTTTGCCTTCATAATCATAGGCTTTGAAGGTCATTCCATTAGGATGAAAGGGAAGGAAAATATCCGATCTCCATTCAAGTTCTACAGTACCTCTAGGTTGTAAAGTGTCAATAATAGCAACATCAGTTAAGTGTCCTTTTCCTGTAGCTGCAAGGCTACCATACAAGATTACTTTAAAACTTTTAGCTGAGGGGTGTTTTTCAAGGAATAGCTCTGCTGCTTTACGTGGGCCCATAGTGTGGCTACTTGATGGACCAGTTCCAATACGATAAAGTTCTTTAAGAGACTTCATTTTAATAGTGTTTTTATGTTTAAGGTTATTCGTATTCTTACCTAAACTGTTACCACAACTGCTGCAATTTTTTAGTACCATTTCTTAATCTTAAAATAAATGTAAATAATAATGCCAATAACAATCATGAGTAGCCATGCTACTATATAACCATATTTCCAATCTAGTTCAGGCATAAATGAAAAATTCATACCCCATACTCCAACTAGAAATGTGAGTGGTATAAAGATAGTTGAAACAATCGTTAATCGTTTCATTATATCATTCATTTTTAAATCATTATTGGAGATATAAAGGTCGACAAGTGATGCTAAAGTTTCTCTACAGATATCTATATTTTGCAATACAAACTGTAGATGATCATTCACATCGTTAAAGAAGGCTTTGTTTTTAGGAGAAATGAGTTTGTTGTTTGCTCTAAATAGTCTAGCATATTGATCTTTTAGAGGTAAATCGGCCTTCTTTAATGCGATATATTGTTTTCGTGTTGTTTGAATTTCTATTCCCAGATTTTTATTTGTAGAAAACGATAGTAAGTCATCTTCTAAATCATCAAGTGAATCATTAATTTGAAGAATAGCGCTGGTGTGATTTCCTATAATACTATTGATCACTACACTTAGAAGGTAATCAGCCCCTCTTTTTCTGATGTGGAATACATCATTCTCAATGGCTTTAATGATATCATCCATAAAAGGATGTTTCTTTTCAGAAAATGAGATTAAGTAATTATCCCCTAGTACAATGGATATCTGGAAAGGGATGTACTCAGCACTATCTTCGTCAACAATGAAGTATTTGAGGACTAATAGAAGAAAGTTTTCGTATTCTTCTATTTTAGAAGGATGGTTGATATTTAAAATATCCTGAGTGAGTAGAAAGTTTAAATTAATTCTATCGGCTATTTTTCTAATAGTGTCTATTTGATTTAATCCATCAACCTTTACCCAATACGTTGTATTTGGATCAAATTGAATGCTTTCATTATCCCAAAGTTCAACTTCGTTTTGGTTGAAGCTAGTGGGTGAGTAAGAAATAAGTTGTACGGCTGTAGGTGTAAGTTCCTCTCCGTTGTAACTTAATTGTTCTACTAGAAGATTGTTTTTCATAACTCCTATATTACACTATTTGTAAGCAAAGATAATGTAATATAGGAGGCTAGCAATTATTTAGAGTGTTTTTAGATCAATAAAACTCAACAACAGTGATACCCGAACCACCCAGTTGAACATGTTCATCGTGGTAGTTTTTAACGCCTCCAATACCCGATAAATAATCGCGAATTAAACTGCGTAATATACCTGTTCCTGTGCCATGTAAGATGCGTACTCTACTTACACCAACAAGTATGGCATCATCTATAAAATAGGTTACTGCTTGCAGGGCTTCATCTCCCCTCATGCCTCTAACATCTATTTCTTGTTTGAAGTTTAACTTCTTGTCGTGCATGCTATCATGAGTTTGTCCACTAATAAAGGTCGTAGCTGTAGTTTCTTCTTTAGGAGTAGAATTACTCTTTTCAAGCTTATTCAATTTTGTAGTAGTCTTGAGTTGCCCAAATAAAACTGTCGCATTGGTGCCATTAATCTCTAAGACCTCTCCAGTTGTGCGTTGTCCTTTAATTCGTACCCGAGAACCCACTTGAATAGGTTCTTCCTTTATTACTCTAGGACTTTTTGCACTTGGTGTTTCCTTTTTCTTGTTCTTTTTGCGCTCTTGCTTTTCGATAAGTCTTTCCATTTTCTTGGCAATCTTATCTTTTTGTTCTTGCGCATCAATTTGAGCTATTTTCTCTTTGAAATCCTCTAAATCTTGTCGAACATCTTTTGTTTTTTCTTTTTCAGCTTGTGCCTCTTTTATAGAACGGATTGTATTCTCTATTCGGGCATTCGACTCTTTGAGTAAGTTTTCTGCTTCCTGCTTGGCATCTCTAATAATTTGTTTTTTCTCTTTATTAAGTGTCTCAACTTCTTTCGAATACTTTTCGATGGTTTGCTCCATCTGCTTCTCTTTTAAGCGGATGTTTCTTCTTTTTCGTTCCCAGTATTGCTTATCTCTAACAATATCTTGTAAGTATTTATCAGCGTTGATGTATTCAGCACCTACAATATTTGAAGCATCAGTTATAATTTCTTCTGGAAGCCCTATCTTTCTAGCTATTTCTACCGCAAAAGAACTACCAGGATTGCCTATTTCTAATTGAAATAAAGCTTGCATATGATGTCTATCATACAACATAGCCCCATTGATAATTCCTTGGTGGTCTTCGGCAAAGTGTTTTAGGTTTTGGTAGTGAGTAGTAATCACTCCATATGTACCTTGCTCATTAAATTTTTTAAGAAGAGCTTCTGCAATAGCTCCACCAATTTGAGGTTCTGTTCCACTCCCGAATTCATCAATCAGTAAAAGACTATTTTCATCACAATTTTTTACCATAGCTTTCATGTTGGTAAGGTGAGAAGAGTAAGTACTTAAGTCATCTTCAAGAGATTGTTCATCACCAATATCCATAAATATACTATTGAAGATTCCTACCTCACTACTTTCGTGGAGAGGAATAAGCATACCACATTGCACCATGTATTGAAGTAATCCTACTGTTTTTAGGCAGACAGATTTACCTCCCGCATTGGGTCCCGATATGATCAGTATTCGTTGGGTAATATTTAGTTCGATATCTAGAGGAATTGCTTTTTTGTTTTGCTTTGCTAAAGCTTTTTGAAGAAGAGGGTGGATAGCAGTATCCCACTTTATCATGGGGTTATTCTTCATGGTAGGTTTAATTGCCTCCATCTCATTCGCTAAGTGGGCTTTTGCTCTAATAAAATCAATTTCAGCAAGAAACTCATAAGAAGATAAAATCTCATTTACAAGTGGGCGAAGCTGGCTTGAGAAATCAGTAAGTATGCGAATAATCTCTTTTCGTTCTTCCCCTTCCAACTCTCTAATTCTATTATTAGCTTCAACTACTTCTGCAGGCTCTATGAAAACGGTTTTTCCACTGGCAGATTCATCATGTACTATACCTCTTATCTTTCTTTTAAGAGCTGGAGCAACAGGAATAACCAAACGGCCATCACGGACAGTAGGCGTAGCATCTTTTTCTACATAGCCATCAGACTGTGCACCTTTAAGTATTCTATTTAGTGATCTAGAGATTCCTGCAGTTGTATTGGCTAGTTCTCTACGTATATTTAATAGTTCAGGTGAAGCATTATCTTTTATCTTTCCATATTTATCTACAATCTGGTCTATCGCCTTTACAATTCTAGGGAAAGTGAATATGTCCCCAGCAAGTTTGCTAAGATGAGGGTAGGGAAGTTCATCTTCTTTATGATCTTCTGGTATTTCTTTTAAGAATTGTACAATCTTAATAATCGTATCCAAAGAACGTCTAAGGTCAAAAAGCTCTTGTTCTTCGAGATACATACCTTCAATGCGAACTCTTTTTAGGGATGGCCTAACATCAAAGAAAAACTGATCGGGAAAATTAACTTTCTCTTGAATGATTTGAAGAAACTCATTTGTTTGAGCTAAATATTCATTTATTTCATCAAAGTTTTTCGAGAAAATCATTTCATCAACTCTGTCTTTTCCTAAAGTGCTTAAACACTTTAATTTAAGAAGATCTCTGATTTGTTCAAACCCTATTTTATGTTCAAAATTATGTGGATATATCATCTATATTCAATCTTTAAGTGTTGCAAAAATACACTTTTTTGAAGAAAAAGTTGCAAGAAGTTTGGATATAAAAAAAAGATTAGTACCTTTGCAACGCTTTTGAGAGAAAAAGCAAGCACTTACAAGTGTAAGGAGAGGTGGCAGAGTGGTCGATTGCGGCGGTCTTGAAAACCGTTGAGCTGAGAGGCTCCGGGGGTTCGAATCCCTCCCTCTCCGCCAGTGAAGGAATCAATAAGGTTTCAAACAACCTTTCAAAAAGGCCTTCAGAATAAAGGAAAGTCGTTGTAAAACAGGTGTTTACAACGACTTTCTTCGTATATGGACATTTCTGAGTGAAGGCTTAACCATACCTTTTGATAGTTATCAATCGGTCATTTTCTGCTACATAAACTGCTACACTAAAACATAGCAGTCAAAAAATGTAGCAGTGAAGGCTAAATGACTACTAATTTGAAGGCATACAAAACTTGGAGTTCCTAACTTTTTTTGGACAAATAGTTAAGCGACATTGTTAATATTCTGTTTTCTGTATTGGTTGTTAAACTCTTCAATAGTTTGATAGTCTAGGTATGAATGCCTTCTTTGTTTTCTGTACCAAATTTCAATGTATTCAAAAATTCTATTTCTCATCTGTTTTGCTCCAACAAGTTTAGCTCCATAAATCAATTCTGTTTTAAGTGATTTGAAGAAACTCTCTGCCACAGCATTATCCCAGCAGTTCCTAACTCTACTCATTGATTGAACACTATTATACGATTTCAATGTGTTTCGAGTCGCTTTAGAAGCATACTGAGCTCCTCTGTCTGAGTGAAACACCATTCCATCGTCAAAACGATATTGCATGGTAGTCTTGTTAATTGCTGCTAGCACAGTATCTTTTGTTGTCATGCTTGAGCTTAGATTCCAGCCTATAATATCACGATTGAACAAGTCCATTACAATTGTCAGATACAAAAATCCGTTCTTTGTTGGAATGTAAGTGATATCCGAAACACATTTTTTTAACGGTGAAAAAGAAAAAAGTCTTGATTCAAGATATTATCAGCCACAGGCTCCTTGTGATTGGAGTCTGTAGTTACTCTGAACTTTCGAGCTAGTTTACTCTTCAAATCCATCTGTTTCATATATTTAGCTACTGTTGGTCTTGACACCTCTGTCCCTGTCCTACATAGTTCTTCTTTGATACGTGGACTTCAATAGCGTCCTTTGGCTTTAAAATAAGCTGATTGGATCTTTTCTTTTAAGGCCTTCACTTGCTCTTTACGTTCGCTTTTAGGTTCTCTAAGCCAATAGTAATAACTACTGCGAGAGACTTTTAAAACTCGACACATCATCTCAATCCGCTATCTAGCCCGATGTTCATTTATGAATCGATAGATTACAGATCGCTCCTGGAAATGATACCCATAGCCTTTTTTAGAATTTCATGTTCTTGCTGTAGGCGGACATATTCTTTCTTGAGCTGAACTAACGCTTTAGCATCATCATTGACAGCTGTATTACCATTGCCTGGAAAGCTCTCTGAGCCTTTGATCTTGTATTGGCTTCGCCAACTATATAGTTGCTTGACTGAGATGCCTAACTCACGAGCAAAATGAGTCATATTATCTCTTTCATAACTTAACTTGACTGCGTTTTCTTTAAACTCTCGGTCGTAGACTTTTCTTTGTTTCATTGGATAAAGATAGTTTGTTATCCCTTAACTGTTTGTGCAGGTAAAGTTAGCAAGTCCAGTTGGCTAGGATTCTTGCGAACCTTGTCGTATTGTATTGCACATTTTAAAGAAATATAAAACGTAAATATATGAAAAAGGAGAGAATAATAAACTATGGAATACAAACTCTATTATATCTTTTAAATGTTTATATTTGCAATAATAAGTCTATTTTTGTCTTAAATGCTTATTTATACAGACTTAAATTATAATCTACACATTTAATCTATTGCATCTTAAAACTAAGATATAATGTTATTTATAAAAAGAAAATACCCTTTTATTAAACATAAACTCAGCACCGTCTTTATAGTAAGCATTGTTGTTGTCATGTTTATTTTTATATTTGAACCATTCGGTTTTGATTTATATAAAGGAAGTAAGATTGGAGTAGCTTTCGGATTTGGAGCCAATACATTCATAAGTATGCTGTTTTTCAATTTTATCCTAAAAAAACATTTGGGAATATTAGTGAAAAAATGGACTATTTTAATTGAAATTCTTTATATAGTGAGTCTAATCCTGTTAATTACGATTATTAACTATCTGTTTTTTTCTATTGTCTTATTAGATTACCATTTCAACTTTTTACTGTTCTTACGTATCATATATTTTACATTTTTTATAGGAATAATTCCTGCTAGTATACTAGTAGTTGTAAAATATAATTTCTATCTAAAGAAAGAATTAAATTGCTTAGTAGATACAGAAACAGAAGAACAAGATTTAGATATTGTTATATCTAATCAATTGATCAGAGAAAAAGGAGTGAAAATAAAACTAAACGATTTCCTTTTTGCGGAAGCTGACAAAAATAATGTTAGTATTTATTATTTTTATAACAATGAAATAGTTAATAAGACAATACGAACAACTATGAGTGCAGTAGAAAATGAAACAAATCATCCCAATATATTTCGTTGTCACAGATCTTTTATTATAAATCTAAATAAGTTAGAATCGGCCAAAGGTAATTCAAACGGATATCAAGTATATTTAAAAAACTACAAAAAATATATTCCTGTCTCTAGAAAATATGTAGAACTCTTTAAAGAACAAATATTCTAGAATATTGATAACTTCTCTAATATGATAAAAGCGAACTATGACGAGTCAAATCATATTTGTAATTTATACCAAATTATAAACCAGCTCACAATACATATCAATAATATTGACAATGTATGTATATTTAATTCAATATTTAAAGCAATATTATAAACTGCATGAAAACAAGCACAAACAATAATTGATTGTGTTTTAATTGCGATTTTACCAATTCCCCATGAAGCAAAGAATAATACTAATAAAAAAAACATATTACTTAGAGAAAGCGAAAAATTCAAATGCCATATAAACCAAATAATTGTAATTAGTGATATTCTTACAAAAAAAGATAACCCTATCAGTTCAGACTGTAGATAGCCTCTCCATCCATACTCCTCAAAAAAAGAATATATGATACAGGCTATTACAATAAGAAAATTTGTGTAGTTTACACTTACTCCAAAATAATCGTATAAGAAAAATAATAATAAAGGAACTAAAATTGATATTACTGTTTTAAACTTTGACGTTCCAAAATTACTATACAATAGTTTCCTTTTAAATATAATCGAGACTATTATAACTGATAGAAATGGGCCTATGCCAGTTAGTATATCGTAGAGTAATCCATCTTCTACAAACTTGATTATAATTACAGGTTTAGTTACTGTAAAAATATATCTAAAAAATATAGCAATAAAAACGTAAGTTATTATAGATATAATTTTTACGTCATCTCGTTTTTTTTTAGTATATTTAACACATCCATAAGTCATATTAAAAAAAGTTTGATAAAACACATAATCTTATAACTATTTATGATTTATTTATATAGTCTTACATAGCATTTTGCTTTCGTATAGCTGCTTAATAATTGAAGCCTCAATTACTTGTTTATTTAAAAGTTCCATAGTAGATATGCTATTAAACAAAGGGTCTGGTAGCTTCATTAACTTATATGAGGTCTTATTAAATATAAAATGTTCTCCTATTATTGTAAAAGTTCCAACATCCTCCGCTAAATTATAATTCCCATTGATGTCAAAATCATATTGTTTATTTTCCAATGACTCTCCAAAAACAATTGATTTATGAATATGAAACCAACCTCTCCATTGAGAAAAATTATCTCTAATTATATCTTCTAAATGTGAATAGAGAAGCTGTGTTGCAATAAAAGCATATTCTTTAACTCCTGTGTGATTATCAGGAAGTATAGGTTTTAACATGTTCCATTTAGGCTCAAATTCTTCATCATAATAGGATATACAAGGTATAATCGGAGTCTTAGTATAATATGACAAATAAGATATACTCTGCTTTACACTTAATTTACTATTAAAAAAATCAACTTCAATATTTCCCCCTTTATCATTATTATACCCAGAATTCCAATCAATATACGTAAGTAATGAATACCCATTTTTTATAATTTGCATTAATTCAATAACAGTATTTTTGTTATTTGCTGAAATCACTTTAAAATTAGAATTAGAATCTTTAAATATTTCTTTTGCAAATTGAAAATGTTTTAAGAGTTCACCTTCTATCCTCTCCAATGGATAAATAGTAGTATCAACGATAATTGCAACATCTATATTAAATCTAACAAAAGCTAACATTAGAGATCTATATGCTCCTGTATGATATGAAATATAAATTGAAGGTGTTTTTTTACAAAACTTTTCAGAAGCCAAGTTTTCAAAAAATACATCTAAATCAAATGTATTAAAAAAGGACACCTCAGATTCTAAGTATTTTATTTTTTGCAAATTCCTATAAATATCCCAATGATCTTTTAAATCTATTTCTGGAATTAATTTAGCTATATTTGCAGACATGAAATGAAAATTTTTTAAATCATTCTGCCTGATTTTTTCATTCAACAGCTTTTGTAGTTCTCTATTTAGAATTTCTAGAATTTCTCTTCTTATTTCTCTTTTGTTTATCATGTTTTTACATTTTATTTAAAAATTTGATTATTTCTTTGAATATAAGTCTACTATCTATCATATGCGAAGAGTTAGAGAATTTGACAACTTCAATATTAGGCAACAATTGATTAATTCCATTTGCAGTATTATCTTTTACCATACGATCAAATTCTCCATAAAGATACAAAGCTGAACAATCTAAAACAGGGAACTTTATCTCATCTACTTGTCTCATTTGGTCTAACTGCTGAGTAATACATTCAGCAATTTCTGGCGATAATTTTATACTTGAAAAAACTTGAAGGTAAAACATCTTGTTTTCATTTACGAAAGAAGGATTATATGATAATAAAACTAACAGACGACAAAAAAGTAAAAGATCAATGTTGAAAAGATTAATTAATAGCTTATTGAGTTCTTTATCATAAGTCGTCAACTTATTCTGAGTAGCTATTAAAATAACTGATTTTAATTCTTTCAGATCTCTCTTCAATAACTCTTGTGCCACCATTCCTCCATAACTATATCCACATAGATGTATCGGAACATCTATGCCTCTAATGTATTTATCGAAAATATAATCAGCAGTTTCAGATATAGTTTTTTGATAAATATATTGAGAGTTGAAGCCAGGATAATCAAAGAGAACTACATCATACTTTTCATATAACTCTTTTGGAATACTATTTAACCAAAAACTTTTATCCACTCCCATAGGATTAAGAAAAATTATTTTTTCTGATAAATTTCTACTTGACAAATTGATATCCATTACTCTTGTTTTTTTGTTTTTTCCGTATTAACTGATAAATAGCAAGTATATATTTCTTGCATATAATAAATACAAATACAAATAATACAATATGCTTTAAAATATCAATTACACTATTTACACTAAGTTCCATATCTGATAACGACATTATAAAGTATGAAGACTTTATAATATTGTATATTATAAACATAAACACAACAGTTATCATCATTACTAGAAATACTAATCTCAGAGCAGTATATATAGTTAAAAAGATATTTTGAGTTTGTGAAATACTTAGTTCATTAATGGGCTTAAAAGGACTCCTCTTGACAAAGTAACTCATTACTCTTTTATTTGATTCAATTAATAAATTTGGTATTCTTGAGAGATCAGATAATATCCAATATCCATCAAATTTAAAGAAGGGAATTAAGTTTAATAAAATTATAATTGTATTAACAAGCATTAATTTATTAATTATGCCAATAATAAATATATTGGGTACAAATAACAAGCAAATATAAAGGACCATATTGATAACCATTTGCATCGTTATACCCGCTAAATTTATTTTAACCCTCGCACTTTTAGATAATACCCAAGCATCTGTCAAATTCACAAACATCATAGGCATAAAAAAATAAAAGCCAAACCCAATACTTTTAGGGCTAAGATTTTCAGACGCAGACGCTGCAATATGACCTAATTCATGAATTAGAAGTATTATAAACAACAAAAAATAAACTATTATAATCTGAAGGATCTCACAATTTTGAGTATTAGAGAAAATGGTATTCGTATTACCAAAGAATATAAAAGCATTTAAGACTAATAATACTATAAAAACATAAGGAAATAGCTCTCTAAAAAAAAACTTAAAAGGCCTTGCTAAATACGTCGTATACTTTGACGCTAACAATTCTCCTGTCCACCAATAATTTTTAATGAACTGATTTTGAGTATTACCATATTCCTTATTAAATATTGGTATAATATTATTATTTATAATTTCAATTAGCTTACTCGTAGTAAACTCCTTGATGTCTATTTCATACGCTAAGTCTTCAATAGTTTTTGATACCTTTGCTTTCTTTAAGATATTATAAATAGTACTCCCTATTCTAAAATATTTCTCTTTATATAATAAGAGGTGCTCACTATTACCCATAGACTTAACCTCGTAATCATAATTTCTTAATATATTTTCCATGATTATTTATTTATAAGCTAGGGGGCTTCCCCCCCAGCTTATGATTAATACTAGTAGTGTGCCATTTATGGAATAACTCTTTCCATCTCGGCTGACGCTTCGGCATCAGCTATTGCCATTACCGGTTCGAAACGTTCTTCAAGTTCGACGATGTTTAATTCTTCTAACATGATTTTTGGTTTTAAATTATTCATACTATTTGTATGCTATTTATTAAATAGCTATACTTTCCATTTCAGCTGACGCTTCGGCATCAGCTATTGCCATTACTGGTTCGAAACGTTCTTCAAGTTCGACGATGTTTAATTCTTCTAACATGATTTTTGGTTTTAATGATTAATGCTATATTTGTAGTATTTTATTATAGGATTACTACTTCTCCTATTTGGATAGACGCTTCAGCATCAGCCATTGCCATTACTGGTTCGAAACGTTCTTCAAGTTCGATGATGTTTAGTTCTTCTAGCATGATTTTTAGTTTTAATGATTAATACTTTATATACTACTATTTATCCCTTTATTTGATCATAAATACAATCAGTCAAAGATGATATAGTTTCAAAACTTTTACTATTGAATGATGAAGGTTCAACATCAAACTCTCCAACCAATGCAGATGTTACTTCCAAAACACAGAGAGAATTACTAAATAATCCAGGTTCTTTATCCGTCCCAAATAACGGTGCATTATCATCAATATCAGCTATATCAATATTCAGATTTAGCGTTTCAATAATGATCTCTTTGATTTTCACTCTTACTTCTTCTTTTTCCATTTTCATAAAACTTAATTATTAATGTTTTTTATTACTATGCTCGCCATATTACCTCCAAATCCAAAAGAATTTGATATTAATGCGTTAATATGTATATTCTCTATATTCTTTTCTACGAACTTAATTTTATCTGAATGCAAATAGCTGTTTTGGTTATTACATGCATATAGCGTGTTATTTTTTATTGATAGTAAGCTAATAATAGCTTCTATACTGCCAGCAGCCCCTAATGTGTGACCTGTAAATCCTTTAGTAGAATTTGCATAAGTTTTAACTTCTTTATTTTGAAGTAAAAGATCCATCCCTTTAAGTTCTGATATGTCATTTTTTTCAGTGCCAGTACCATGCGCATTTATATAGTCTACTTCTTCAATTGCTATATTTCCATAATGAAGGGCATTTTTCATACAACTATAAGCATAAACACCATCAGGATGGGGAGCTGTTGGATGGTAGGCTTCATTTAAGGTATAATAACTCTTAATTTCTCCATAAATATTAGCACCTCTAGCTTTTGCTGAATCATAGGTTTCTAGAATTAATATTGCGCATGCGTCGCCCAAAGACATCCCATCACGTTGCTCAGAAAAAGGTTTGCAGACATCTTTAGATATGGCGAATAACGAATTGAATCCAGAATACGTTAATTCTGTGAAAATATCTAGACCACCACAAATCATGATGTCTTCTCTCCCATTTTGAATTAAATCAAATGCCCTACCTATTGAGTTTGTTCCAGAGGCACAAGCTGTTGAAATCGTTGATACACTCCCATTTAATCTAAAATCTGAAGCGATTTTTCCTATCATGGCTGGAGTAGTGTATTTCCCATATGAAAAGTTATCTTCGTTCTTAAATATTTTATTTTTAATTCGTTCTATTAATACATAGCTTGCACCAACCGACGTTCCTAAGCACAAGCCTGATCTTTTCTCTTGTAAATTTCTCATACTTAATCTACTGTCATCTAACGCCTCTTTGATAGATTTAGACGCTAATGGATATAATAATGAGACTTCTTCATTTTTTAAACATTCATACAAGTCCTGATCAATTCTGAAACCCTTATTATTTCTGTAGAACTTGTGATCAGTCGAAAACCTCTCATCCGGTATCGTCGAATAATTACGAATGTTTTTTTCTAAAGATATTTTTGTTTCTTCTAATGAGTTGCCCAAAGAAGAAATTATCCCTAAACCAGTTACAACTACTCTTTTCTTCATTTTATAATACTTTTACTATGCAATACCACCGTCAATAATAATCTCTTGATTTATTAAATAATCAGGAGCATCAATAGCTAAATAGTTGATAACATTACAAACCTCTTCAGTAGTTCCCATCCTCTTAAGAATACTATTATCAAGCCGTGCTTCAGAATAACTTTTAGGAGCATCTTTTGACATATCTGTCTCAATAAATCCAGGAGCAACACAATTGATACAGATACCAGTATTTTGTAATTCCTTACAAAGTGATTTAGAGAATGCTACAATTGCTGCTTTTGATGCAGCATATGCAGACTGTCCAGGATTCCCTTTTATGCCGGATAAAGAAGTTATATTTATAATACGACCTTTCTTATTTCTTATCATTATTGGTAGAGAGTTTCGCGTACAATTCAATACTGAATTTAAATTGTTGTTTAACACAAGCCACCAGTCTCTACTTCTTGTCAATAAAAAATGTTGAGCTTCCCTATTGGTTATTCCAGCATTATTAATTAGAACATCAATAGTTGAAAATAAATCTTTATTATTTTTAAATAAACTTTTAACATCATCTTCAACAGAAAGATCACATTTAAAACATGCTACGTTATTGTTACTACGCTCTTGGAAAAAGTCAACTATTTTTTTTGCTTCTATCTCAGAATGGTTATAAGTAAAAAAAATTTTATGCCCACTTTTCCCAAACTTGTAAACTAATTCTTTGCCTATACCTCTCGATCCACCCGTTATAAATATCGTTTTCATATGCATATATTATTAATTATTGTATTTCTCTAATAAGAATAAAGTATTTCCTCCCCCTTCTTGCACTGTATTGATTATTGCTGTATCTAGATTTTGATTATTTATGGTATTATCTTCTTGAGCAGACATAGATTCTTGTAAATATTTAGAAGCTATTAGAACTCCAAATAAACTACTCGCAGACTTCATGTCCCCTGTGAAAAACTTATGATTTATATATTCTACTTTTTTATTGGACAACTTATCTAATAAGCTTACTGGTTCACTTTCATTTCTCTGTATATCAGTAAGGAATGAACTTATCCATAGTATGTTTGAATCCTTTTCTAAGGATTTACTAATCGTATTAATATTTCTTCTAAGAGCAGTAATTGACCTTTTAGTCGAATCTAAAACATTTTCAGAATCGAATGACGAGCTATAATCTATAACTTTAGCATAAGGTTTTATTTTTCTTTTCTCTATGCTCTCACCACTTTCTAATACAATAAAACAGGCACCCTCTCCTAGCACTTTTTGATTCGTATCATTACAATTTTCAATGCATTCGTCCAAACTAAATTTATTATCAACTAATCCTCCTGTCTCTTGTTCACTTAGTAGATAATAATCTGTATAGTGGTCTATACCTCCACAGATAATAATATCAGCCACACCTTTTTCTATTAAATCTATTCCATGACTAATACTGCATTCATTTAATAAAAGAGAACTAGGACCATTTAATTTGAAAAAACGAGATATATCTCCAATTGCTGTATTTGTTACAGTTTTTGTAAACTTCATAGGGCTTATCTTAGATATCCCTTTTTCATACAAATCATATAAATATTCTTCTACAGAAAAGGCAGAACCCATTGAGGTTTCTATAACCATACCTATGCCATTATAATGTTTGTCTAAATTTATATTTGCATCCTCTATAGCTTTCTTACATGCTAATAATCCATACATCGAGTATTTAGTTGGTTTAGAAAACTCATTCCACTCTATTTCTTTCTCAAAAGAGATTTCGGGTGGTAATCCATATAAATGACTCTCTATATTCTGATTGAGCCAACTAGAGTGTCTAGTTATACCTGTTTTACCATCTTCAATATTTTCCCAGGTATCTCTGATACCATATCCAGCAGGTGAATAAGTACCTAAACCTGTTATGTAAATTTCTTTCTTTTTCATTGTTGTATTGATAATATTATTTCAGCTTGACAAATCTCCTCATCATCAACATATGCTACCGCTTTATATTCTGAAAAGTTCATTAGATCAAATTTTTTTTCTGACTTTATTATTATTGTCGAATTTGGAAAAACTTCTTTTTTAAATGTTGCAGATTTTATTTTAACTGCTTTACCAATTTTTTTTTCTGATGTATTATTAATATTTACTTTTCTTTCTTGAATTAATCTATTTAGTATCCCGGATGATTGAAACATCATTTCAATAATAAAAACTCCAGGAAGTATTGGATATCCAGAAAAATGCCCCTTAAAATATATATCGTTCTTTTTCACTGTCTTGGCAGTCGTAATGGACTTCTCATAATCTGTATAGATCACCTTATCTATTAGCAACATAAAGTCACTATGTGGTAATAAATCTCCAGGTTTTAATTCGTCAAATTTCATATTTTTTGATATTTTATATTTATGGTTTTCTCAAAAGGAGCAATATTTTCACCTGATATAGCTATTAAGCACCGCTGTCTAGTTTTGAGATATATGGTATCAAGCTTAAAATCATTAATATTTATTTTATCAAATAATATTTTCAACAGTGATAAGTCATCATAATATTTTATTATTGACTCTAGTCTGGTCCATTCCAAATAAAAATTCTCATAATTACGAATAGACGACCCAATGCAAGTATTTAGAATAGCTAAATTTTCCCTTGGTATGTTCTTGTCAATGTATTCAACGTCAAATCCTATTCTCATATGACTTATAGCACAGAATATAAAATTTTTCGTATACGAAATAGCAATATTAAGATTTGGCATGATGGCCTTACCATTTTCATTGTGTTTTAAGAAGATTAAATATGAAGTCGGAATATTCATTTTCTTACATATTTCAATTATCAACAACATTAAAGTAAACCTCTTGTCTATATAGATATTAACCTTAGATTTTTGCACTCTACTAATGAAATCATCACTGAAGGTTTCATAGATTATTTTTAAATCACGATCAGAAAATCTACTCTTTAATACAGTATAAAAAATTGTCATATAATTATTTATATTGATTATGCTGATAACTAACAAGCTCTATTTCATAATCTATGTTTTTCCTTAAATCAAAGTGTCTTTTGAAAGTGTCTTCCATAAAAAACTTACTGGTTTCTTCTTTTTTATAAAAAATTACTATACGTATTTTGTTTGTATTGTATTTACTGATTTTCACTTTTAAAACATTAGGGTTATTATAGAAAAAGTCTTTCATTTCTTGAAACCAATATATTTGCGAATTATTATTAATAAATTCATCATCCCGACCAAGCAGATAATATTGGTTGTCTTTTGAATAAACTACATCCTTTGTTAAAAGGAAATTATCACTAGGAGCAACTAATTTATCCCCTTCTATATATCCCAAATAAGTTGAAGGAGTTTCTATCTTAAGCAACCCAATTCTATCACACCTTAATAAGTATTTGTATTTCTCTATTTCTAGGATTGATGCCTCTATCCCAACATTAATTCTACCCAAACTAACCTTATCTGAATTTAAATCAATCTTAGAAGTCGCGACTCTAGGACCAGCTTCTGCTAAACCATATGTTCCATATATGGAACATTTCAATATTTGATAAATATTCTGAATCGTTGTCAAACTAGGTTTATCTCCTCCTAATGTTATAAACTTCAAATTATTTTCAATATAATTTTGATTATAAGTAAAGGCCAAACGAGCTAAAAGGGGAGTCAAGAATATATTAGTTATCCTATATTTACCTATTATACTCTTTAGTTGCATAATTCCCAAAATCCTAGGTGCTAATACTATATCAGCTCCAATATATAAATGTGTTAAAAACTGAGCTATTAATCCATAAGAATATGATAAAGGCAAAAGGATCAAGGTTACATCATCTGAGCTTATAGGTAAAGACTTACTATTAGATATTATATTAAATAATGTTTCTTTTTTACCCAGAAGAATTTTTTTTGATATTGTAGATGTTCTCTTAGAACTTGTTACAAGTATAAAATCATTTTCTGCACCAAAATAAATATTATCTCCATTTACAAAATGAATGAAACAACTAGCTATTGACTCTAGCTTACTAGTACTATAATTCTCGTCTAGTTTATTCTCAGTTGAAATTATGGATTTATATCCTAGATTCCTCAGCTCATTTACATCTTCATTTTCAACGACAAACGGGATTAGACTTACCTCTATACAAGCAAAAAACATTAGTAACGTTTCCAGAGGGTTCTCTATTTTATAGATAATAACAATACTCCTTAAGGGTATTTTTTGTTCATTCAATTCTTTACTAATTATTTTTACTTGATTATAGAACTCCTCATATGTATATTCTTTCTTTGTTGAAGCATCAATTATAAAAGAAGATTTAAATTGGAGAAATAATTCGCTAAAATTAATTGTTTTCATGTCCTAACGTTTTTATAATTAATTCTTTCAGATATACATCTACAGCTAGATTTTTATTCTCATGTAGAAATACTCTATCAATCTCAATGTGATCTATAAACTTTACATTCTCTAGTTTTTCTTCAACCATTAACCTTATTAGCCTTGCTAAAATTGATTCAGGATTGATTGATATACTTTTTCTTATGTATGAGTCATATTCTTGTATATATTGTCCTTTTTGCAACCAATTTATTCTCTCATTTCTAGCCAATAATGCACAGCAAAAAGCTTGATAAGCATACTTCTCATTAGCTTGTATCTGATCGGTATCATTATTTAAAATTTCAATAAGGACTGAAACCGGTTTAGTGTTGTTTGCAATCTCAGAAAAAATCAATGTTATCTGATTAATATTATTCATGTTGTTTGATTTTATAAATTTTCACAGTCTGATTTCTCAAAAAATTCTTATGCAACGTTAATATCTAATTTTGGACTTGTAAAATTCTAATGACAATCAGCTAGCAATTGTGATATTTGTCTATCATCATACCCCAATGACTAACATTTTGGGATTGTTGTCTAGTCAAAATCTAACATTTTGAGAAGATTGATTGTAGTAGTTACACCTATTTCATTATTACAATCAAATAAATTGCAGCAAAAACACATATACATATATTAGAGAAAAATATGTATATGTGTGAAATAATTAACAGCGATAACCTTTAAAACAAGAGGTAGCTCAATATTATGCCGCTCTAAATCTAGAATAGATATTTTAATATACCTCCAAGTATTATTACAAATAAACTATTTAAAAGTAATTCTCAACTTAGATAAAATGATGATAAAACTATTTCCTATTTTACATGATTAAATAAAAAAAACACTAATCAAAATATCTTCTTTTTATCTAGTTATTCATCACATATTTGTTATTCATCACATATTTTAGTCATGTATCCTTAGAATTTGCTCTAGTGAAATAGGTTTGATAAGATTGTATAAATTTTAATTTCATAATAATATGAACAAGTGCTTAAAACAACTTATTTTATTAATGACAATTCTTCTAAGTGGAGGAGCGCAACTATATAGTCAGGCTCACAATGTAATAAATGGTCTAGTTACTGATACCAATAATGAACCATTAATTGGGGCAAATGTATATATCTATAAAACTATAGAAGGAGCAGTCACAGATGTAAATGGAAATTTTAGATTTGAAACTACACGTACAGATTCTGTAACATTGGTCGTTTCTTATTTAGGATTCAAGGAGTACAAATTTCAAGCAAATATACTAAATCTAAAAGATTTAGTAATTGTACTTCAACCTAAGGAAACAGTTATTGGTGAAGTTATTATCGTTGCTAGTAACTTTAATTTTGGGCAAGATGCAAACAAGCTAAAAAGTATGAATTCATTAGATGTCGTTATGACCGGCAGTTCTAATGGGGATATTTATGCTGCACTTCAATCGTTGCCTGGTACACAAAAGGTAGGAGAAAATGGTCGACTATATGTTCGTGGAGGAGAAAGTGACGAGACACAGACTTTTGTTAATGGAATGCATGTTTTAGTGCCCTATACAACAAATGCTGAGAATACAGTACAACGTAGTAGATTTTCTCCATTTCTCTTTAAAGGAATTAATTTAACACTAGGAGGTTATAGTGCTGAATATGGTCAAGCTTTATCCTCAGTATTACCCATGCAAACAACTGATGTTTCCTCCAGTGATAAATTAGGCGTAAGTTTCTCTCCTTTTAATGTGAATGTAGGCGGGACAGTCTCTAATAAAAGAAGTTCTTGGTCTTTTAATGGTGATTATATGAATATGTATCTATACAATAAAATATTTCCAGATAAATATAACTGGATAAATCCATATCAAAAATTATCAGGAGAAACTCAATATAAAATAGAATTTAATCCCAATAATATATTAAAAATCTACGCTGGATATGATTATACATTTTTTAAACAAAAAGTAAACGATTCATTTGATCCTACAATTAATAAAAGAAATCTAGATTTGAATGAAAGTAATATATATCTTAATTCAACTTATAAGTCTTATTTACCTAAAGGATATGTCTTATTTTTGGGTGTTGCTAGTTCACTTGTTTATAATAAAGTGAATGATGCACTTACCCCAAACGACTTATTTAAAAATGATAGGAATGAGATTCATTTAAAGTCTACTATGAGTAAATCATTTACTAATAATTATAAATTATCTCTCGGCGCTGAAAGTTATTTAAGAAATAGCAAAAAGAAATATAATAATCCATTAAGTAATTCTAAAGATTTAAAGTATAATCTTGATTATAATATTTATTCTGCATTTTTAGACAATAGCTTTAAAATTCACAAAAAAATTTATTTCAATTTCTCTGGTAGAATGGAATATCAAACCAATAATGAAAAAGTGAATTTTATGCCTAGAGCTTCTTTAAGCTATATTCCAAACTCTCATTTACAACTATCAACAATTTATGGGATTTATAGCCAATCAACAAAAGATGACATCTTGGTGTACAATAAAAAAGGACTCTCACAAGAAT
This sequence comes from Bacteroides coprosuis DSM 18011, assembly GCA_000212915.1. Classification (NCBI taxonomy): domain Bacteria; kingdom Pseudomonadati; phylum Bacteroidota; class Bacteroidia; order Bacteroidales; family Bacteroidaceae; genus Bacteroides; species Bacteroides coprosuis. The sequence continues at coordinate 2,840,520 of CM001167.1, read as the reverse complement.
TATCTGACCATTATATTCTTAGCCTATCATATAATAAGTCAGGGCTTGTTTTCAGATTTGAACCATATTTTAAAAAGTATAGAAAACTACCTCTAGCTATAGACGGAAATTATTATTCTAAAGGCTATGGACATAGTAAAGGAATTGACTTATTTTTAGAAAATGAGACCTTAATAAATAATTTAAGAACAACACTATCATACTCATTCAATGATTCTAAAAGATTAACATTGGATTACCCTGAAAAATCAACTCCTCAATATGCAACACAGCACAATTTCAATATTTCTCTAAGATATTTCATTCCTCCTATTAAAACATATGTAGGTGTTTCAAATTTATTTGCATCTGGACGTCCATATCATAATCCTAATAAAACAGGTTATATGAATTCAAAAACAACTCCTTACAACAGTCTTGATGTTAATATGACTTTTTTAGTAAAGCCAAATATTATATTATATAGTTCTCTAACTAATATCTTAGGTAGAAATAATGTGTTTAATTATAAATATTCAACCGATCTAGACGTCAATAATACATACTCAAGAGTTCCTGTTATTTCTTCACGAGAACGCTTCTTTTTCATAGGAGTTTTTATATCACTTAACAATACTAAAGCTTATGAAGTCTCAAATTTTTAAAATATTGGCACTGTTTAGTGTAATTATCCTTACTCCCTTTAATTCCTATTCTCAAAATTTCAATTTAAGAATTGAAATAACTGGAATATCAACAATCAAAGGTGAATTATATGTAGCTATTTACAATAGCGAAAAGGATTTTCAATCTAAAACAGCCTTTAAATCCAAACGAATAAAAGTGAAAAAGACAGAAGAAATATTATCCTTCTCTCTACCTCAGGGGACATATGCTATTACATTATATCAAGATATTAATAATAATAAGAAATTAGATAGTATGTTTTCTATTCCTTTTGAGCCTTATGGTGTGTCAAATAATTTCTCAGGATTCCCATCATTCAAAAAGGCTAAATTTAGTTTATTAAAAGATCAATCAATTAAAATTAAAATTAAAAATTAAAAATCATGAAAAAGCTACTGTTTTTTACAATAACAATACTAACTACTATACATATTAATAGTTATTCAAGAACGTTTGTTAATGATCCCACATTTAAAAAATTATTCAAAACAACTTTAGATAAATTTGAGAATAACTCTACCGCTGATAAATACACTAATGCCATTGCTGAACTAAAGCGAATTGATATGATATATCCTAACGAGTGGATAAACTCTTATCAAATAGCACTGCTAGAAATACAAAAATCATTTTTAGATTTAAATGAAAAGAATAACTTTCTGTTAGACGATGCAAAGAATAATATTGACAAAATCAAAAGAAATAAAAAAGCAGATATCTCAGAGGTTTATACATTAGAAGGTTACTATTACTATGCTCTTATTGCAAAAGAACCAAAAGAAAATGGACCTAAATTATATAAAGATGTATTTGCATGTTATCAAAAAGCTCTGAAATATAATAAAAATAATCCTAGAGCTAATTTACTTCTACTCATATTTAAAATGAATATGGCTGGATTTATGGGGCAAAAAGAGAATGATATTTGCCAACAACTTGATAGTATCAGCGAATTATTTAAAAACGAACTATTTGATTACTATAAGCCTTGTTGGGGAGATAAAACACTAGACTCTCTTTTACTTAAATACTGTTGTAATCGTTAATCAACTATTAAAAAAAGATTATTGGGCTATAAAATAATATAGACTTATGCTTAAACTTACTTCTCGCCTTAAACATGAAGTTGATGCACAGATTGAGAAAATAGAGCACTCAGAGATCAGCCTAATGACAAAGTCATTAGAGGGCTCCCGTGTACTCAAGGAGGCATATGCTCAGTTAAAAATATTTATCTCATCCTATAGCTTTCAAAGTGAAGAAGAAGAGATTCTGTTCTTTAAAGAAATTAAACCCAGATTATGTTTTCGCCTTATATACTATCGCAAAGTATATAATATTGAAATGAATCGACCTACAGGAATTGATAAACAACGGGAATATCTAAGTGAGATATTAAATGATATAAATAAATATAATCACAAACGCCTTGATTTTATTCGCTATTATAGGTCCGGCTCTTCTCATTTAGATACGCTCTATTTTCTACGTTGGAAAATGGATACGGAACAATATATGGAAACATTCTCTTATGAATTTGATCCTGACTTTACAACGAACTGTGACTTCAAAGTGGCGAAAATTTTATCGAACGATATGCTTTCCGATTATTTAATGAGAGAAATAGATGCGTTAAATGATAACAATAATCTAATGATAGGGTCATTCGGTTTCCCTGCCATCAAATTAACATGGAAAGGTACGAAAGCTGAATTTCAGGAACAAATTCTATCATGGGACAGTGCCTCCTCTGGAGTCATTTCTAGAAAGTATTTAAAGGACATATCATAACCAGAGCGTTCTACTACATCGACATCAGAGATATTATAGATAGTTTTGAGTAGTAAGTATTTGAACATACGGATGGGACTTTCCGCATTTCTACCATTATTATGGCAATACTTTTCGACTAGCTCATCATAAACAAAAGTAAAATCGATTAGCTCATTTATTTTACGAAGTAAATTGTCTTTAGGAATTACTAAATCGTACAAATCTGAATATGAGCTTAGCTGAAGTTTTTGTTGTTGTACTAACATATAAGTGCTTGAATATTACACTTAAAGATACAAAAAACAGCAGATAACGGGTAATCAAACCAATGTATTTGCTGCTTTTTTAAAGACTTAATTCATAAGGACTTTTTCAGTGCCCTCGTCTTGATAAGCAGCACTTTCCATTGCAATTATTTCCATTGGTCTCTTGTCTTATGTGTCGAAATCAAGGTGTTCCTGCCCGATTTCTCCAAGCAGGTTAAAGAGCCTTTTATAGCCTTCGTCAGTATAGATCTTGATGAGAAGTCTCTTGATGGCTACTCTAGGTCTCTTCTTTGCAAGTAGTGCAATCAGGTCTTCATTACTCCACCCAAGAGCTTTCGCATAACGTACCACATCGTCAAGTTGCATATCAACTTGTCCATTCTCTCATCGGGAGATTGTACTTGGTGAAACGTCCAGTATGCCAGAGATATAGTCTAATGAATAGCCTAATGATACTCGCTTCTCTTTTAGTATTTTATGAAGAGATTTCATATATGTAAAATTACATATACACCTTGGCAACACCAATCCGCTACATACAAATGTTTGCTCCCTACGCAAGGGGGCTTGCATTCAGTGTAAATGGATAATCGTAGAGTTGTCAACATAGGCAGCATCTATCGGCTATGGAGATTCCTGAGGGGAAAACTACTACATTTATGCGACTATAAGGTATAAATCATACAAAAAATGCCCTAATTGAGTCTGTTTTAGTGTCCAACAAGTAATGATGTAGGGGGAATAGTGTTGTGAAAACATGATGAGAAAGAAGCATTTCCCACAGATGAGAGATGTGAAAGCAAGAATGCACAAAGTCTGAGATTCGGACAATCCGGCGGACTGACAAGGGTCTTCAGTGCACGGTACAAATCCCCTTATATATAGGGGTTTGCATCGTGCACTGAGCCATGTAGCAGAACATTTTACAAAGAACTATCTGTCAAACACTTGGCGGTTAGTTCATTTTATTATAACTTTGCATCAAGAAAATGAGGGCAAGTGTGCTGTCAAGAGGGTTTCAAATAAGCTTTCATCAGTCCGTCAATAATCTGCTACATTTATGCTACAGAGACGGATTCAAGAAATGACTAAAACACTTGTTTACAACGATATAGGAGTGTTAGGTTCACTAACTCTCTCCGCCAGTGAAGGAATCAAGTTTTTACTTGGTTCCTTTTTTTATGCCTAATTTTTTGGGGAAATAGGTAGATAGTAAATATTTGAAGCTAGATTTTTATATCTCCTAAAAATTCTAGTCTATATTACATACCCCAAATGCAAAAAAGACACTAATGATAGACCTTTTTGATATCAGAGATATGTGGTTACTTTATCGGTGTTAAGAGAGCATCATGTCGGTGTCATGTCATCATCATGTCGGTGTCATAATATAGTGCTATGTTTAAAAAAAGCGCCGAACTCCAGAGAATTCGACGCTTTTTTGAGTGGTTAAGATGTGATACTTAGCAGTTTATTTACTTTTAGAAATTAAGAATTTCTTATTTGTCCATTTCCTTCAATAATCCACTTATAACTACATATTTCTTGTAGAGCCATCGGACCACGAGCATGCATCTTTTGTGTGCTAATACCTATTTCGGCACCTAAGCCAAATTGTGCACCATCTGTGAATGCTGTTGAAGTATTGGTGTAGACACAAGCTGCATCTACCAATGATTGAAAAAGAATTTTAGCCTTTTCATCATTTGTTATAATGGCTTCGCTATGTTTTGAACTATACTTATCAATATGGCGAATTGCTTCATTTATATCTTTTACGGTTCGTATAGACATCTTATAATCGAGAAACTCTGTGCCATAACTATTTTGATCTGCTTTTTGTAGTAATTCTTTTGGATAATTACCCGTTAAAACTTGATAAGCAGGCTCGTCGGCTTGAATAATTACATTCTTTTCGGCTAATTTAGAGCAGAGATAGGGTAAATCTTTAATTCTAGAAGCATCAATCAGTAAACAGTCTAACGCGTTGCATACACTTACTCTTCTTGTTTTTGCATTGAAAATGATGTTTCTAGCTATCTCTTTATCTCCTTGTTCGTTAAAATAGGTATGACATACACCTGCACCTGTTTCTATTACTGGTATTTTACTATTTTCTCTAACAAATTGAATAAGCGATTTTCCACCTCGAGGGATAATTAAGTCAACATAGCCTTGTGCATTGAGAAGATGTGATGTGGCTTCTCGTTTGTTAGATAATAGTATGCAAATATCTGGGTTGAGATTGTTTTTAAGTAGTACTTTTCTGATGATTGATATAATGATTTGATTTGAATAAGCGGCATCAGATCCTCCTTTTAAAATACAAGCATTTCCCGACTTGAAACAGAGTGAAAATACATCAAAGCAGACATTGGGTCGAGCTTCAAAAATAACACCAATAACACCAAACGGAACAGCCTTCTTAACTAGGTGCAGACCATTATCTAATATTCTATCATCGAGAATACGTCCAAGTGGTGATGGAAGTTGTGCAACATGTCTAATGTCTCCTACAATACCTCTTAATCTATCTTTAGTTAGTTTTAGTCGATCATATTTGGGGTTTTCTGGATCCATAAGATCCAAATCCTTTTTATTTTCTTGAAGAATAAGATCGAATTGCTGTTCTGTTTCATCAGCTAAAGCCAAAAGAATCTGATTTGTATGTTCTTTGTCTAAAAGGAGTAAGTCTTTGCTTGCTTCTTTTATGGATTGAAATATGTTGTTACTTTCCATGTTCTAGTCTATATATAAATAATCGTAATGAACAATAGGTTTTGAATTGCTTTTTCCTATCAACTGCTCTACCTCTTCATTATTGAATGCCGTACATCCTACTGCTATCTGATTTCCTTTTTCATCCAATATGGTTACAATATCTCCTGCTTCAAATACTCCTTGTATATGCGTAATACCAATGGGTAGTAGGCTAGTAACTTCGTCACTCTTCAGTGCTATACTAGCTCCTTCATTAATATATATTTCTCCTTTAGAAAAACTTTCAGAGTGGGCTATCCATTTTTTTACAGTAGAAGTTGGTTTTGAAGAAGGGATAAATCTAGTACATAGTGTGTTAGGATTATTGATGATATCAAGCAGTATGTTTTCTCTTTTTCCGTTGGCTATAATCACTTCAACCCCTTCTTCAGCTATTTTACGTGCTATATTATATTTTGTTTGCATACCACCACGTCCAGCACTTGATTTGCTAGATTGGATATACTCTTCAATATTATCTTTTTGAGTATCTATTTCTGTTATCACTTGAGAGTTCTTATCTGAAGGATTACCATTGTATATGCCATCTATGTTGCTTAAGATGATTAATCTTTCACAATTTAGCATAGTCGCAACTAGCCCTGAGAGCTCATCGTTATCTGTGAACATTAGTTCGGTAACCGATATGGTGTCATTTTCATTCACAATTGGAATTATTCCATTGTCAAGCATAACAGACATACAGTTTCGTTGATTTAAATAATGGTATCGAGTAGAGAAGTTTTCTTTGGTTGTTAGAACTTGTCCACACGGTATATTGTGGTTATCAAAAAAGATAATATATTGATTAATTAGTCTTGCTTGTCCTACGGCAGAGTAGATTTGGCGAGATGAAACAACATCTAGTTTACCTTTGGGTGAGATTCTTGCTTTTCCCGCTGCAACAGCACCAGAGGATATGAGTACTACTTCATAATTTTGTTTTCGTAGTTCACTAACCTGATCAACTAGAGCAGATATACGGGTGATGTCTAGTGATCCGTCTTTTCTGCTAAGAACATTGCTACCTATTTTTATAGCAATTCTATGCTTAGTATTATGAGAAGTCATTCTTAAAATGTTTTGTAGAATCTCAAAGTTAGTAAATATGTTTCTTAAAATTTTAAGAAAGTAATAAATAAGAAGAATATAGGCTTGTTGTATAGCATTTTGATAAGTACTGTGTTAAGATAGATATATGAAAAAAGCCACACCAACTTTAGAAGTGATGCAGCTTTTTTACTATTTAGATTAAAGTGAATTTTCTGTTTAGAATAGGAACTTTACACCCACGCTTAAATCACCGAATGAGCTACTTGCAATAGAGTTACCTCTAATACTCCAATCTTTAACTTTATTGCCACCGTCTGGATCAATACTAGAGTAACCAGCATTGATAAGTACAAATGAAGCTTCAATTGTAAGCCATTTGTTTACGATCAAGTCAAAGCCAGGAGCTACTTGGAAGTGTATGCCAAAAGTATCTGCTTCAGGTTCAGTCTTTTTTGTACTACCTATGTCTACAGGTAATGCAATCTGACCAAATACATATAAATTACCAGCAATGTTCCAGTATTTTCTTGCTAAAGGCATAATTGTGAAGGTATTGAACTTGGCATCGTCAAATTTTTGTTGATTATATCCTAACGCTCCACCAATAGCTACTGTAGGAGCGATAAAGTTACCGACCAATGGCATAATTGCAGTATTCGTTACTTTGTCTACACCTTCAGGAGTGTTGATTTCTTGTTTACCGAAATTTACATTACCTCCTGCAAACCAAGTCCCTTTTAATCCTTGTGCACTCATTGTAGCACAGAAAGCTACAAGCGTTGCTACTAAAAATAATTTTTTTCATAGTTTTTAAAGTTTAATAAGTTAAATCTGTTTTTTAGTTTAATATTCCTAAATATAGATAATATAATCGAACTAAAGTAGATTTTAGCCAAAATCTTTTAAATAAACTACGTTATAAATAATTAGGTAGGTGGTTTATATATCGTTAAAGTGTCATGTAGATGCTTCGTAGTGCTGTATTAAGCTGATTTTATTATTAAACTGGTGTGCAAAGGGTGTAAAAAACAGAATTATGAATAAGATGTCATACTTCTATTTTAGTGTATAATTGTTTGTGAAAAAGTATGACTTGCTTTCATGGTAAGATTATATAAAAAAGGAGGCTGCACATACTACTATATGTAGCAAGGGTTTGTTTAATCCATGCAAAATTTTCTCTTTTTTGTGAAAAGATCTCTTTAAATGCGAATTGCTTTAGTATGTATAGGGTTTATGATTGTATACATAATAGTATTTGTAACTTTATAGTGTGAGAAAATAGTATGAAAACCATTTAAGCATAACAATATGTTAAACAAAATTTATTCTTATCTGCTGATAGGCTCAGCTTTACTCCTATCAGCTTGTTCTTCTACGCAGAAAAATGAAGAGGTAGCAATTATCCCTACCCCTTTATCTATTGAAATGGGCTCTAGTGAATTCCAATTTGATAAAGTGTCAACTATTGGGATCTCAGATGAATCTTTAAAACCCGCTGCTGAATATTTAGCTTCTATATTTAAAGGGGCTGTGACTTTTTCTGTTGAGCAGGATAACTCGAAAGCAGATATAACTCTGGCACTAAAAGAGATTGATCAAAATAAAGAAACTTATGTATTAGAAATAAATCCGAAACAGATAAAGATAGAGTCTGCATCTTATTCTGGTATTATTTCAGCAATATCATCGGTTAGGCAGTTGTTACCTATTGAAATTGAAAATCCAACACCTGATTTAGTGGTTACTCTACCATCAACCGTAATCAAAGACACTCCACGATTAAGCTGGAGAGGGATGATGATTGATTCATCTCGTCATTTTTGGACGAAGGAAGAGGTGAAAAGTATCCTAGACTTAATGGCCATGTACAAGTTAAATAAATTTCACTGGCATTTGACTGATGATCAAGGTTGGAGGATCGAAATAAAACAATATCCTTTACTTACAGAGAAGGGAGCATACAGAAAGTTTAACTCACACGATAGGGAGTGTATATCAAATATCACAAAGATGGATAATCCTGATTATACTATTCCAGAAGACCGCATACAAGTTATTCATGGAGATACAATTTATGGTGGCTTTTATACTCAAGAAGATATCAAAGAAATTGTGGCTTATGCGGGTCAGAGAGGTATTGATGTAATCCCCGAAGTAGATATGCCTGGGCACTTCATGGCAGCTATTGGTGAGTACCCTGAACTTGCCTGTAAAGGTTTAATCGGTTGGGGTGAAGTGTTTTCATCTCCTATCTGTCCAGGAAAAGATGCAACTTTAGAGTTCTGTAAGAATGTGTACCGTGAGGTTTTTCAATTATTTCCTTATGAATTTGTTCATATGGGAGGAGATGAGGTAGATCAATCTAATTGGAAAAAATGTACTGATTGCCAAAAGCGTATTAAAGAAGAAGGTTTGGCTTCTGAAAAAGAGTTGCAAGCTTGGTTTGTAAGAGAAATGGAGGCTTTCTTCAAAGAGAATGGAAAACGTTTTATCGGTTGGGATGAAGTGTTAAATGATGGACTATCAGAACAAGCTACCATTATGTGGTGGAGAAGTTGGAGTCCTGAAGCTATTCCTACAGCAACATCAGAAGGTAAGAATGTAATTAATACAGAGAATGTTTATCTTTATTTTGATTATTTACAAGATAATAAAACGATGGGTAAGCTATTGGGCTACAATCCAGTACCTGACGATATAACCCCAGAGCAGAAAGCTTTAATATTAGGAGTACAAGCTAATGTGTGGGCCGAGTGGATCCCTTCTATAGAAAGATTGCAATATATGATTACTCCACGTATTCTGGCTCTAAGTGAAATTGCATGGACAGAACCTTCTAAAATTCCTTCTTTGACAGAGTTTTATTCTCTCATTCTTCCTCAAATCAAGAGAATGGACATCATGGGTATTAATTATAGAATACCAGATTTAGAAGGTTTTTATAATGTCAATACTTTTGTGGATGAGACTACCTTAAACTTAACTTGTCCATTGCCTAATACGGAGATTCGATATACTACAGATGGTACTATCCCAAATAAAAACTCTCAACTATATGAAGGTCCATTAACAGTAACAGAAACAACGAGCTTTACGTTCCGAACATTTCGCCCAGATGGTTCTGCTTCTGATTTTGTAGAAACAAAATTTATGAAAACGCCTTATCGTGAAGCTGTTGATGTAGAAACTACAAGCGAGGGGTTAAAAGCTGTTTGGTATGATTATGCAGGTAGTGAGTGTGAAAAGGTAGATACCGCTAAAAAAATGGGAGAGTATGAAATCAGTACTGTTTCTATTCCTGAAGGTGTTTCTGGTAATATTGGTCTGGTTATAACAGGCTATATTGAAGTACCAACGGATGATATTTATACCTTTGCTCTGTTATCTGATGATGGAAGTATTATGAAAATCGGAGAAGATTTGGTGGTTGATAACGATGGAGCACACTCTCCCAAAGAGATTGTTTCGCAAGTTGCCTTAAAAAGAGGTCTTCATCCTATAGAAATTCGTTATTTCGATAATAATGGTGGAATGCTTGAAATGTATATGATTAATAAGAACGGTGAAAAGACGATAATAGATAAGTCTTGGTTAAAACACTAACTATAATGTCCCGTCCTAAAAAAGCGTTACAGTTAATAACGTTTTAAAAATAGTATATTAAGTCCGAGCAACATGATTTGCTTGGACTTTTTATAAGTTTTAATTTTTATTTTATTCTGTCGATGCATAAAATCAGGAGTATTATACCCACAAGAAGCATGTGGCCTTTTCTCATTATAGATATGGATAGTGTCTTTAATAAGTCTCTGCATATCCTTCAAGCTTAGATTATACTCACTTATACTGAATTCATCCTTTAAGATACCATTGACTCTTTCTGCTACAGCATTTGCATAGGGATCATAACTTTCTGTCATGCTACATTTTATGCGATACTTTTTTAACTGCTTCTGGTAGCTATCCGAACAATATTGAATACCTCTGTCAGAGTGGTGGATTAGCTCCATCTCAGTATATATCCGGCTTTTATTAGCCATTCTTAGTGCTCTAAGACTTCCTTTTGTGCTTAAACTCTCAGAGAGATCATAACCTACTATTTTCTTAGAATAAGCATCCGTAATAAGAGCTAGATAGTAATGGTGCTTAGCCGAAGACACATAGGTAATATCACTGACCCATACCTGCTCGGGAGCTACGAGTTCTATATTTTCTATTAAGTTTTTATGCTTTTTAAAGCGGTGAAAAGAATTAGTAGTTCGCTTATGAGAGCGTTTAGGTGTAACTAGTAACTGGTTTGCTCTAAGTATAGTAAATAGTTTATCTCGTCCCACACCAAGCTCTCGTAGATTATCATAAAGCAGGTGATACAGTTTTCTACCACCTAACCTAGGCATATCCCTACGTAACTGATGAACGACTTGAATTACTTTTTCAGCTTTTTGTTTATTTTTCCTTTCACTCCACTTCCTTCGATAATAAAACTGCCTATTGATCCCGAGTAGCACACAAATTTGAGTAAGAGATAGGCCCTCTACTTCTTTGTATCTGTCGGCTGCTCGGGGGAGGAGTTTTTTCGTATCTTGATTTTATACTCTTTCTCTGCTATATCAATAAGAATATCTAAGATAGCAGCTTTGTGATCTCTATTCTCTAACTCATGCTCCAATCGGTTGTTTTTACGCTTGAGCGTCTCTATTTGAGCTTCGAGCTCAACGATTTTTAGGTCTTTGGGTTTATTCATAGGATAGGATGTTTTATATATAACATCTGTACTGCCATATTTGATTACCCACTGACGGATAGTATCACTACCTTGTATTCTATATTTTCGACTTAAAGCGCTATAAGAGATATCGGTTTCTTCATATTCCTGGACTACGGATAATTTAAAGGGCATACTATAGTCTTTTTGACTACGCCTAACATACGGTCTTTCTTTACTTTTCATAATGGTTTTGAGTATAGTGTAACGCTATGTTAGGACTAGACATAATTATAAATAAAGAAGGGAGCTTGTCTCCCTTTTTTTATGCCTTGAACTATAGATATTGAGAGGGTAGATGCATAGTAAATCATTTCTTCTTATTCTATTTTTTTTATCTTTGTACCCAAATTATGAGTGATATGAAATTACCAACCGCAGGATTAATAGCATTAAAGGGAGATAAATTACTGTTAGCATATAGCAATAATAAAAAGGCTTGGTATCTTCCTGGGGGAAAAATAGATAAAAATGAAACTGCCATAGAGGCTCTTATTAGAGAAATAAAAGAAGAACTTTCTTTAGAATTAAACCCTAATAATATAGAATACTATTGTCATATTTCTGCACCAGCCTTTGGTGAACCTGAAAGTATTATGATGGAGCAAGATTGTTTCTTGTATGATTTAAAGGATAAGAATGTTGAGGCTAGTCATGAAATAGGAGCCCTAAAATACTTTAGCTATCAGGAGTATCTTCAAGAGCCTATACAAGTTTGTGGTGTTATCACAGTTTATAATCACTTAGTGAGTGATAAAAAAGTGAATCAATAATTAAATTCTTCTTTGCAAACTTGGCTTTCCTTTAAAATTGAGGATACTTTAGTCTTTTCATAGTAAGATTTGGTATAACACGTGTCTTTGTAATGGATGACTTTTTGGAACAAGAGGGTGGTCGAATTCTTTCATTTTAGTCATTCCTATCTTTTGCATAACTCGTTGAGATCTTATATTCGGTAAGGACGTAAAAGCATATACTTGATCGAACTCTAAATTTTCCTTAGCATATTCTAAACATGCTTTTGCTGCTTCAGTTACATATCCTTGATTCCAATAGTTTTTATGTATTCTCCAAGCAATTTCCACTCCAGGAGCAAAATCAACGTCTAGGTCAAAATTATGGAAGCCCGTAAAACCAATAAAGGAATGATCTTCTTTAAGTTCGATAGCGAATGGACCATATCCATATTCATTGATTTCGTCTTTGATTTTATTAAACATAGCAATGCTTTCTGTAGGCATTAATGTTTTTAGGAAATGCTCCATAACCTCAGGATCTTTGTTTAGAGTTACAAAAGATTGTAGGTCCTCTCTTTTCCAGTCTCTAATGATTAATCGTGGTGTTTCTATATAAGTCATAAGTCAAAATAGTTGTTGTCTGTGTATTAATTTGCAAAAATAGAATTTAATATTGCACTTCTATCATAGGAATAAAAAAGAACTCCCTAAAAATAAGGAGTTCTTTCTGTATGCTGTTGGTTAAAGTTATCTTGCTGCTATTACTTCGATTTCTACTAGTGCTCCTTTTGGTAAATCTTTAACTGCAAAGGCAGATCGTGCGGGATAAGAATCGCCAAACTGTGTCGTGTACACTTCATTCATCGGACCAAAATCATCAATACTAGCTAAGAGGACTGTTGTTTTAACAATATGATCTGTAGTAAGTCCTACTTCTTTAAGGATAGCTTTAATATTATTGAAAGATTGTTGTGTTTGTTCTTTAATGCCACCTTTAGGAAATTGACCTGTTGAAGGATCAATAGGTAGTTGTCCAGAAATATAGATTGTATTATTTACTTCTATAGCTTGGCTATATGGGCCAATTGCTGCAGGGGCATTCTTTGTCGCAATTACTTTTTTCATAGGAATGTTGATTTATGTTAAGATTACTTTTAGCTAATGTAGTGAATTTTACTATTAAAAGATAAAAAGAATCGAGATTTGTTTTTGGGTACTCTTTAACTGTTAAATGTACCATTTATAGTCTTATTGCAGCTTATTTCTGAGTATAAATAAACGTTGCTAATACCCCTTTATGATCCGTAGGCCAAATACCAGGAGCTTTTCTAAAGGTATCCAGAGATTTTTCTATTACTATCTGACTAGTATGAATCGATTCTTGTGGTCCCCAAATTATCACTTCTTGAAGTTTTAACTGTGAATTTGGAGTGTAATGTATAAAGTCAACACGCTCACGTTCATCAGATTCTTCTGCCCAAAGCAGTTGGCTTAGATCGACATAGGAGTTTGCTGAAGGAAATGTAAAGCCTGGATGAGTTACCGCACTCGGATACAATTCCCTATAAGCATCAATATAGTTTGCTTTCTCTAGCATGCTACTTACAGTCCAAGGAATAACTAGTCCTTGGTGAGAATATAAATCTTTAGTCTCCTCTGTCCAGTCTAAATGTGAAGGTTCATTGTAATCCCCCCGATAAAAACCAATCTATTTTTAGCTCTATCTTCTTCAGCCATTTTAATTATTGCTGCCATTGCATCATCCCTTTTGGATAGCCTATTATCAGTTAAAATAGAATCTAGGTCTAGTAGAGGTTCTCTTTTCTCCCAAGTTACTCCGCTGTATCCGTAAATATCGTAATAAGTACAGTGCCTATAGTCTAAATGACAAGTATAAAGAGCTATTTCTTGTCCATTCATATCTATTAAAGCTCTGTATGCACTTCCTTCATCATTTTGTGGAGGAAAAACTACAGTAGAGTCAATGATAGGGTAGCGAGAAATTAATCCAGAGTCGTAACTATAAAAAGAATAATAGGTGTATCCACTATCTTTTAAAGACTCAATAATGCGATCACAGAATCGAGTATTGTTGTAGTTTCTTACTTCACTCAGTGTGACAAAATCGGCATCCGATTGAATAATCTGACTGATGATAGCTTCATATCCACCAGGAACCACTGTCCCTTCTTGCCAAATATTGAATTGCAAGACTTTTAATTCTTGACTTGCATTATTTTTTGAGCAACTAAAAAAAGATGAGCAGATCAATAAGAATGATAAAATCTGTTTCATAGTATTTCTTTTGTGATTTAAAGTCATGTGTCTTCATTTTTGAAAATTGTCATTTCTTGATTTTAAATAAGAACTCTAATCCACCTTCTATTCTGTTTTTGGCAATAATGGTTCCTTTATGTATTTGAATAGCATTCTTTACGATAGATAGGCCGAGACCTGTCCCTCCTGTTTTTCTTGTTCTCCCAGCTGATATTCTATAAAATCGCTCAAATAATCTATTCAAATGCTCATCACCACTAATGCCTTTACCTTCGTCTGCATATGAAAAATAGTAGAAGTATTCATCTTCATTATAGCATGAAATATAGATGTGAGCTTTATTTCCTCCATACTTAATAGTGTTTTCAACTAGATTTCGGAATACGGCATAAAGTAGATTGCGGTTCCCCTTTAATAGACAGTTCTCAGGTACTGAATTATAGAGTTCAATATTCTCCTGCTGTAGAGCCTCTTTAAAGTCGGTATAAACCTCTTCTATCACTTCAGATATAGACACTTTCTCAAAATCAAAAGATTGAGGTACTTCTTCTATTTTAGTGATCATACTCATGTCATCTATCAACTGAGAAAGATTAATTACCTGATTATAGGCTTTATCTATAAAATATTGATTTTGTTCTGTGCTTAAGTTTTGGCTTTTTATAGTTTCTAAATATCCTCTTATACTTGTGATAGGAGTTCTTAATTCATGTGCAATATTACTTGTCATTTCTTGTTTTAAGAGTCTTGTTTTTTCTCTTTTAGTAATATCATTGATAATTATTTCAAAACTATTATCATCGAATATACTAATGCGAATATTAAACTGCTTTCCTTGTCTTTCTATTTTAGTTTCATAATAGCCGTTATTTTCAGGGGCTTGGATAAACTCTTGAAGATTGCTATAGAGAGGGTCTGTTAGGATAACAGCAGGGTTTGTACTCTTTTTATCAAGCATTATATTGAGATAGTGCATAAATAGTCCGTTATAAAATTCCACTTTCTTACTTGCTGTAAAAAAGCAAATACCCTCTTCAGAAGTGTGAATATGTTGTAATAGCTTTTCTCTTTCAAGAGCTATTTGAGACTGACTATGTTTGAGCTCTTTATAATTGTCGACCATCTGTGAAGCTACTTCCCCCAATTCATCATCAGGGAAGTTGGTCTTTATTGCACGGGTTGAACTCTGTTGATTAACTGTAAAATCTCTCAGTTGTCGGATAGACTGAGACAGTCTATTGGATAATCGATAGACTAAGAGTATGGCTATCAAAAAAAGAATTATAATAAAATAGAGGAAAATGTTATCTGCTTTAAGAATTTCCTTGGTCTCAATGTTGTAGGGGAGTGCAACTCTTATGTATAGAGTTTGATACTGTTTAGCATAGTACAAATACTTCTCTGAAGTAGTAGTTGAAATTCTGATGTCGCTTCCACTACCTTTTTTTTGAGCTTGTATTATCTCTGGTCTTTTGCTGTGATTTTCTAGTTTAAGATCATCCTTAGAGATCGTATTATCAAAGAGAACGTCGCCAATGTGCGAAAGAATAGTTACTCGTAAGTTTCTAGGAAAAGAACTAATGATACTATTGATAGTTTCTATATCGAAAGTGTCTTTTTTCTGGAGGCTTCTATATATCAATGATGAATAGACATTTAGGCGCTCTTCAAGGGCTTCTGTCTTATATCTTTTAGCTTCAGATTTTTCAAAGAAAATAATACTACCTGCAAATAGCGTTATAAGTAGGCAGAAGCTAAAGAATATTTTTTGTTTATAGTTGAATTTCATTCTTCATTCACATTGAATCTGTACCCATAGCCAGATCTGCTAGTGATGAATTGTCCATAATCTTTCATCTTTTTTCTAAGTCTGGTGATGTGTACATCTACTGTTCTTTCTGTTATATAAGGAGTTTCCGACCATACAACACCTATAATATCTTCTCTTGAGAATAGACGAGAAGGATTGGAGGTCAATAGAGCAAGTATTTCAAATTCGGTCTTAGTAAGAGGAATCATTTCTTCATCAATAATAACCTCTTTGCTCTCTAAGTTAATGCTTAAGCCTTCGAAATCAATTGAAGTTGGCGACTCATTTTGTTTTTTAAGTTTGGCTCTTTTCAAGATTGCTTTAACACGAGCTATTACTTCCTTGATGGAAAAGGGTTTGGATATGTAATCATCTGCACCGACTGAAAACCCTGTTAGCATATCATTTTCAGAACGTTTGGCAGTCAGAAAGATAATGGGAATTTCATTACCTTCACTCCTTAACTTTTCAGCCATTTTATAACCAGACATTCCGTCCATCATTATATCAAGGAGGATGAGTGAATGTTCAGGGCTAAGTTTCTGTAAAGCCTCTTCTGCCGAATAAGCATAATCTACGATGAGGCCTTCATTGACAAGGTTGAATGTAAGAATTTCACAAATATCAGGTTCGTCATCAACGATAAGTATTTTAGGTTTCATATCAAGAGTTTATGGAGTTCTAACTAATAGAAAATATCCTATATCTAATGAATTATTAAATATAGGATAAAATGTCGTTATTCTACTTTCTTTTTTGGTTTAGTATGCTTCAATACCTTAGCATCAATGTAGAATACTATTTCTTCTACTATATTACTGCAATGGTCACCCACGCGTTCTAATTTTCGTATAACTAACATGGTTTTCAATCCATACATAGCCATATCTGGATGTTCATTGATATATTTAGCAAGTACGGGCATTGAATCATGGTAGAGTTGATCAACTTTGTCATCTGTAGCTAAAATTTTGCCAGATAGCTTTGTGTTTTCAGACTCTAAAGCAATGTAGCATTCCATTAACATAGTAATAACAATGTCAAACATTTTTTCTACATGTATATCTTCTGCCAACTGTGACTCAATCTTTGGATAATCTTCATCCAATACTTGTCTAGCAATTCCATCTGCAAAATCGCCTATACGTTCTAAGGTGTTACTTATTTTAATAAGCGATAGAACTAAGCGTAAATCTATGGCAACGGGAGCATATAAGGCTATATAATTTTCACAGTCGCTATCTATTTTAGAATCAAAAGCATTGACTCGTTTCTCTCTGCTAATGATTTCGTGAGCTAGTTCTGTATCGTGGTTTACATAGGCTAGTTTTACTTTTTCCATCTGTGATAGAACAAGCTTCCACATCTCATTTATTTCATCTCTGAGGGCTTGTAATTCTGAATCAGTCTGTTTCATAATCATAGTAATAATATTTTAGCCAAAACGACCTGTGATATAATTTTGAGTTTCTTCTTGTTCTGGGTTGGTGAATAGTTTCTTAGTATTGCTATATTCAACAAGTTTGCCTAGCATAAAAAATCCTGTTTTATCACTTACACGAGCAGCTTGTTGCATATTGTGTGTAACGATAACAATGGTATATTGTTTTTTAAGCTGATAAATTAATTCTTCAATTTTTGAAGTCGAAATAGGGTCCAATGCAGATGTAGGTTCATCCATTAAGAGAATAGAAGGTGATACAGCTAAAGCTCTAGCTATACATAGGCGCTGCTGTTGTCCTCCCGAAAGCTCATAGGCTGATTTTTTAAGCTTATCTTTGACTTCATCCCATAGAGCTGTGCTTTTTAAAGACTCTTCCACTCTTTGTTGTATGAAATCTTTATTGCCCATTCCGTTAACTCTTAAACCATAGGCTACGTTTTCAAAGATAGTTTTAGGAAAAGGGTTGGGTTTTTGAAATACCATACCTACTTTTTTACGTAACTCATCTACTTGTACGGATTTATCATAGATATCTTGTCCTTCAATAAGGAATTTCCCTGTTAGTTTAGTTCCTTCTATAAGATCATTCATTCTATTAAAAAGGCGCAGATAGGTTGATTTTCCACATCCAGATGGTCCTATGAATGCTGTTACTGTATTGGCTTCAATATCCATACTAATATCTTTTAATGCATGGAAATCTCCGTAGTAGAAATTGACGTTTTCTGTATTAATCATAATAATATATTAATCCATTTTTACTTTTTTACTAAAATATCTTCTCAGCGCAGTAGCAAGTAAGTTCATAATTAAAACGATGGCGATAAGAACTAATGCTGTACCATATGCTATTGGTCGAGAAGCTTCTATATCAGTACCACTTGTTGCTATTACATACAAATGGTAGGGTAAAGCCATCACCTGATCAAACATAGATGAAGGTAGCTTGGGTAAGAAATAAGCTGCTACTGTAAATAGAATAGGTGCTGTTTCACCCGAGACCCTACCGATTGATAGAATAAGTCCTGTAATAATGTTTGGAAAGGCCATAGGTAATACTACTTTCCTAATCGTTTGTAGTTTGCTGGCTCCCAATGCTAAACTGGCATTTCTAAATGAATTTGGAATAGACTTAAGAGCCTCTTCTGTTGTCCTTATCACTATAGGCAAAACAAGTAACCCCAAGGTTAATGATCCTGCAATGATAGAGTCTCCTAATCCCATCGTATTTACAAATAAAGACATCCCAAACAAACCAAAAACAATGGATGGAATTCCAGCGAGGTTGTTTGTCATTACTCGAATCACTTTTATGATCCAACCATTACCTGCATATTCACTGGTATATATGGCAGACATTACACCTAGCGGAAAGGCAAATAACATACTACCTACAATCAAGCATAGTGTACCGATGATTGCTGGATAAATACCTCCTGATGTCATTCCATCTGTGGGTGCTGTAGTTAAGAATTCCCAGCTGATGACATCTATTCCATTATAAATAATAAAACCTAAGATCCAGAATAGTAACCCTACGATGAGGATACCCAGTAATCTGAATAGGCCAAAAGCAATATGTTGTGATATTTTCTTATTCATATTATTTCTGATTAACTAGTTTTGAGGATGTCTTTTGGATATCACCTCAGCAGAGATACTGATAATTAATGTAATAACAAATAAAATACAACCTAATAGAAATAAAGATTGATAATGAGCTCCACCTGCTGGAGCTTCACCTAATTCGGCTGCAATTGTTGCTGGTATAGATCGGATAGGCTGAAACAATGAAGTTGGCATTATTGCTGCATTACCTGTCACCATTAATACAGCCATAGTTTCTCCGATTGCCCTACCTATGCCTAATACTACAGCGGCAGAAATTCCCGACTTAGCGTAAGGTATTATCACCTTATAAATAGTTTGCCATTGAGTTGCTCCGAGTGCTAAACTAGCTTCGCGTACTGCCCTTGGAGTATTTCTCATAGAGTCTTCTGCTACCGTAATAATAGTAGGAAGTGCCATAATAGCAAGTAATAAACTTCCCGTAAAGGCTGTCTCTCCAACAGGAAGGTTGAGCCAGTTTTGTACAATAGGCACAAGTACTACTAATCCAAAGAATCCATAGACCACAGAAGGGATACCTGCTAATAGTTCAATGACGGGTTTTAAAAATTTGCGAGTACGCTTGCCGGCTAATTCAGACAAATAAATAGCTACACCTAGTCCTAGAGGAAGTGCTATTAGAATAGCGGTTAGGCTGACTAATAATGTTCCTAATATTAATGGTAAGATTCCAAATTGGGGAGTAGGGGTAGCAG
Organism: Bacteroides coprosuis DSM 18011; assembly: GCA_000212915.1. NCBI lineage: Bacteria > Pseudomonadati > Bacteroidota > Bacteroidia > Bacteroidales > Bacteroidaceae > Bacteroides > Bacteroides coprosuis. Next base: position 2,820,642 of record CM001167.1, on the reverse strand, counting down.
TAGGCATCCACTCTTTACCAAAGAAAAAATCTGTGATACTAAAGTTTTGATAAGGTAATGTATAAATAGACATATCCTTTGGGACATACTTTTCGGGCATAAATGCAATTATATTCGGATCTGATTTTACTATTTCTATAATTTTATCAGGGAGTAGTTTATAGTCTTCTCCGAAATCTGCTTCAGAGTATTTCTCGAAGAGTTCTTCGAATCGGAAGGTGTGAATTTCTTCATCAATACCTCCAACCTCTTTCCAATTGGTTATTTCTTCGTCGAATATCTCTTTAATCTCGAAAGAGGATAGTTGTTGAACTGGATTATCGCTATTTAAGCAAATCATATAACCTTTCTCTACCACAGGGCTATTGAATAGTCCAAAACCCTCTTTAAAAAGAAATATACTGATTAGTATAATAACTAATGTAGTAGCTGCCCCACTTAAGGTTAATATACCTTCAATAATTTTTTCTAAAAACTTACGTATTTTTCTCATGAGTCTATTTAATTACTTTGATGAAGCCCAGTTCTGAAGCTATTTTTTGTCCTTCATCTGATAAGATATAATCAATAAATGGTTTGACAATAGCTTCTTCTGATTTTATATAGTAGAAGTAAAGAGGACGGACGATGGGATAGCTATGATCATTCGCATGGCTAACTGATGGATTTGAGTAGGACTGACCTTGATCATAAGATACTTGAATGGCTTTTACATCTTTATTAAGATAGGCTAATCCCACATAACCTATAGCTCCCTCGGTTTGACTAATGGATTGAATGACCGAACCAGTTGCTGGCATACTCATTATGCCGTTCATATAGTTTTTGTACTTTAATACACTTTCTTTAAAAAACTCATAAGTTCCCGAAGAGGTTTCACGAGCATAAGGAATTACTTTTAAATCAGGACCTCCTAGTTCTTTCCAGTTTTTTATCTTTCCTCTGAAAAGAGCTTCGAGTTGTTCTCTTGTTAATTTTGTAATCGGATTATTGGGATGTACAATGACTGCTAAAGCATCATAAGCTACTATAACTTCAATAACTTCTTTTTCTTTGTTTTTTAGTTTTAGTTTTTCATCAAACTTAATTTTTCTAGAAGATTGTGCGATGTCAGTTGTTCCTTCTAGGAGAGCAGAAATTCCCACACCACTTCCTCCTCCCGTAACTGTAACCGTAGCCGATGGATGTTTTTGCATATACACCTCAGCTTCTTTTTGTGCTAACGGTAAAACCGTGTCTGAACCTTTAATTTTTTGTGCAATTCCTATTTGAGGAAGTAGCAGCACAAAGCAAACTAAACTTAAATATTTCTTCATCATATAATATTAAATGGAAATGAGACCACAATGAAATTAGATGAATTAGGAGCATTTCCTTTTATTATGTAACAAAAATAAGTATGTCTTATTACAATCACTACTCGTTATTGTTACGAAAATATTAAGCTTTGAAGCCGTGTTCTCTGTCTTTTAGCTAATTTGATATAAGTTTTTTGCAAATTAGACGTTATCAAATATCTGATAGATGGTATTTGGATATAAATCAAAGAGTTGTGTTCTAGGTTTATTCTATAAATTGCAATAATCATTGAATAGACAATAAGAAAACACTGCATTCTGGTACTGTTATGTTGATTGCATGTCGGTGTCATGATGAATGCATGACACCGACATGTCATTACGATCAAAGGGTTAAAGTTATTTCCACCCCTAGGCAAATGAACTTAAAAATCGATAAACTTGAGCTCTTTTCGAGATCATTTAAAAAGGGGGGTTTAGGGTGCATATATAATAATGTGTATAAAGCAGCCTACTTGTATTTCCTTTGAGGTTTGATTAAAAAAAGAATTCGTTATAAGAATAAGATTGATAGGATATTAAGTAAATAGGAATAAAATATTCAGAAATAAAGTATTCATATATTTGGATTGAAGTCAAAAAGCGCTTACTTTTGCACCCGCTTTGTAAGAGTAACAGAGCATACAAAATTGACATATTGGACTGAAGGTTTACTAGCGAAAAAGTTTTGGCAAAAAGGTTTGGAGGATACGGAATAGTTTTCTTATCTTTGCAAACTGAAATCTAAAACATACGGGCTAAGGAAGACACTCTGATAAGAAATAAAGGAATAAAAAAGTCACTTTTTATTTTGATATTAAATTTAGAGTTTATACCTTTGCACTCGCTTCTAAAACGAAGCCGATTTAAGATAAGCGATCTTTGAAAATTTTACATAAACAATACAAGTAGTACAAGAACAGATAATAATATTATTATCATGGTAAATAACCGTCATTCTTGAAAATTTGGATATCCTGAACAGAATTATAAAGATTTTTCTACAATGAAGAGTTTGATCCTGGCTCAGGATGAACGCTAGCTATAGGCTTAACACATGCAAGTCGAGGGGTAACAAGGAGAGAGCTTGCTCTTTCTGTTGACGACCGGCGCACGGGTGAGTAACACGTATCCAACCTACCGTATACACTGGGATAGCTCTTCGAAAGAAGGATTAATACTAGATGTTAAGATGTTCTCGCCTGGGAATATCTTCAAAGATTTATCGGTATACGATGGGGATGCGTTCCATTAGACAGTTGGTGAGGTAACGGCTCACCAAATCGACGATGGATAGGGGTTCTGAGAGGAAGATCCCCCACATTGGAACTGAGACACGGTCCAAACTCCTACGGGAGGCAGCAGTGAGGAATATTGGTCAATGGACGCGAGTCTGAACCAGCCAAGTAGCGTGAAGGAAGACTGCCCTATGGGTTGTAAACTTCTTTTGTTAGGGAATAAAGTGCGCCACGTGTGGTGTTTTGTATGTACCTAACGAATAAGGATCGGCTAACTCCGTGCCAGCAGCCGCGGTAATACGGAGGATCCGAGCGTTATCCGGATTTATTGGGTTTAAAGGGTGCGTAGGCGGACTAGTAAGTCAGCTGTGAAAGTTAGTGGCTCAACCACTAAATTGCAGTTGAAACTGTTGGTCTTGAGTATACATGAGGTGAGCGGAATTTGTGGTGTAGCGGTGAAATGCATAGATATCACAAGGAACTCCAATTGCGAAGGCAGCTCACTGGGGTATAACTGACGCTGAGGCACGAAGGTGCGGGTATCAAACAGGATTAGATACCCTGGTAGTCCGCACAGTAAACGATGAATACTCGCTGTTTGCGATATACAGTAAGCGGCCAAGCGAAAGCATTAAGTATTCCACCTGGGGAGTACGCCGGCAACGGTGAAACTCAAAGGAATTGACGGGGGCCCGCACAAGCGGAGGAACATGTGGTTTAATTCGATGATACGCGAGGAACCTTACCTGGGCTTAAATTGCAATTGACGGAGGCCGAAAAGCCTCTTTCTTCGGACAATTGTGAAGGTGCTGCATGGTTGTCGTCAGCTCGTGCCGTGAGGTGTCGGCTTAAGTGCCATAACGAGCGCAACCCTCATTATTAGTTACTAACAGGTTAAGCTGAGGACTCTAATAAGACTGCCGTCGTAAGATGTGAGGAAGGTGGGGATGACGTCAAATCAGCACGGCCCTTACGTCCAGGGCCACACACGTGTTACAATGGGTGAAACAGAGGGCAGCTACCTAGCGATAGGATGCTAATCCCATAAAATCACTCTCAGTTCGGATTGAAGTCTGCAACTCGACTTCATGAAGCTGGATTCGCTAGTAATCGCGCATCAGCCACGGCGCGGTGAATACGTTCCCGGGCCTTGTACACACCGCCCGTCAAGCCATGGGAGCTGGGGGTACCTGAAGTACGTAACCGCAAGGAGCGTCCTAGGGTAAATCTGGTGACTGGGGCTAAGTCGTAACAAGGTAGCCGTACCGGAAGGTGCGGCTGGAACACCTCCTTTCTGGAGAGATATCCAAAAACGATTTTGAAGAAAAGGTTATATACTTTTTCTTGTACTACTCTGTACTTGTTTATTTAAATGATATAAACAAGAGAAAGATGAAGCCGAGCCGAAAGGTAAGGTTGAACGTTAGTCCTATAGCTCAGTTGGTTAGAGCGCTACACTGATAATGTAGAGGTCGGCAGTTCAACTCTGCCTGGGACTACGAACCTCTTGAAGGGGGATTAGCTCAGCTGGCTAGAGCACCTGCCTTGCACGCAGGGGGTCAACGGTTCGAATCCGTTATTCTCCACAACATAACGAAAGTTATATCGATATTTGACATAATGGACACAAAGAAATAGTAATATAATTTAGTATAGAGCTAAAAGTATATATCGACCTTTATAAGGCGAAAAAGAAAGTAAGAAAGAGCGTATGGCGGATGCCTAGGCTCTCGGAGGCGAAGAAGGACGTGATAAGCTGCGAAAAGTCTTGGGTAGGTGCAAATAACCGTTAATCCAAGAATATCCGAATGGGACAACCTAATATCTTGAAGAGATATTATCCTAGCGTAAGTTAGGAAGCTAACGCAGGGAACTGAAACATCTAAGTACCTGTAGGAAGAGAAAATAAATAATGATTCCGCAAGTAGTGGCGAGCGAACGCGGAATAGCCCAAACCAATATTGTTACGGCATTATTGGGGTTGTAGGACCACGATATGGAAAATTAAGTGTGAGTAGAAGCATCTGGAAAGTTGCATGAAACAGGGTGATAATCCCGTATACGAAGCGCTTAATGACCTAGTGGTATCCTGAGTAGCACGGAGCACGAGAAATTCTGTGTGAATCTGCCGGGACCATCCGGTAAGGCTAAATACTCCCGAGAGACCGATAGTGAACCAGTACCGTGAGGGAAAGGTGAAAAGTACTTCGAATAGAAGAGTGAAATAGCCCCTGAAACCATACGCTTACAAGCGGTCGGAGCAGCCTTGAGCTGTGACGGCGTGCCTTTTGCATAATGAACCTACGAGTTACTATTACTGGCAAGGTTAAGGAATTCAGTTCTGGAACCGAAGCGAAAGCGAGTCTGAATAGGGCGTATAGTCAGTAGGAGTAGACGCGAAACCATGTGATCTACCCTTGACCAGGTTGAAGTTTAGGTAACACTAAATGGAGGACCGAACCGATAAGCGTTGAAAAGCTTCCGGATGAGTTGAGGGTAGGGGTGAAAGGCTAATCAAACTTGGAGATAGCTCGTACTCCCCGAAATGCATTTAGGTGCAGCCTTGTAAGTTACTAATGTGAGGTAGAGCGACTGATAAGATGCGAGGGCTTCACCGCCTATCAAGTCTTGACAAACTCCGAATGCGCATTAGTTTAATTACAGGAGTGAGGGCATGGGTGCTAAGGTCCATGTCCGAAAGGAGAAGAATCCGGACCACCAGCTAAGGTCCCCAAATAATTGTTAAGTTGAACTAACGAAGTCAGATTGCAAAGACAGCTAGGATGTTGGCTTGGAAGCAGCCATTCATTTAAAGAGTGCGTAACAGCTCACTAGTCGAGGAGTTTGGCGTGGATAATAATCGGGCATAAACAATTTACCGAAGCTGTGGGATACGCAAGTATCGGTAGGGGAGCATTCCAAAATAGCGTAGAAGGTTTGATGTGAGTCAAGCTGGAGCATTTGGAAAAGAAAATGTAGGTATAAGTAACGATAAAGGGAGTGAGAAACTCCCTCGCCGAAAGACTAAGGATTCCTGATCAACGCTAATCGGATCAGGGTAAGTCGGGACCTAAGACTCCGCCTAAAGGCCAAGTCGATGGATGAAATGGTTAAAATTCCATTACTAGCTTAATGAAGTGATGTGGTGACGAAGTAGTGATAGTACCGCGAACTGACGGAAATGTTCGTTAAAGAGTGTAGACGTTGATTGCTGTAGGCAAATCCGCAGCGAGAGTCGACCTTGATAGTATGGAGAGCTCCTTGGAGCGATCCAATAGTGTATGTAAGCAGACTTCCAAGAAAAACCGCTAAACGTTAATCATTAAGGTACCCGTACCGTAAACGGACACACGTAGTCGGGTTGAATATACTAAGGCGCTTGAGTGATTCATGGTTAAGGAACTAGGCAAATTGACCCTGTAACTTCGGGAGAAAGGGTCCCTACAGCGATGTAGGGCGCAGAGAATAGGCCCATGCAACTGTTTAGCAAAAACACAGAGCTGTGCGAAATAGAAATATACAGTATACAGCTTGACACCTGCCCGGTGCTGGAAGGTTAAGAGGAGGAGTTATCTTCGGAGAAGCTCTGAATTGAAGCCCCAGTAAACGGCGGCCGTAACTATAACGGTCCTAAGGTAGCGAAATTCCTTGTCGGGTAAGTTCCGACCTGCACGAATGGTGTAATGATGTGGGCACTGTCTCGACCATGAGCTCAGTGAAATTGAAGTATCGGTGAAGATGCCGATTACCCGCGATGGGACGAAAAGACCCCGTGAACCTTTACTATAGCTTAACATTGAATCTGGGTGATTGATGTGTAGGATAGGCCGGAGACTATGAAGTGGGTGCGCAAGTGCTCATGGAGTCGTTGGTGAAATACGGCCCTTTACTCATTTGGCTTCTAACTTGTTGAACAAGGACACTGTTTGGTGGGTAGTTTGACTGGGGTGGTCGCCTCCAAAAGTGTAACGGAGGCTTCTAAAGGTACCCTCAGAACGATTGGTAACCGTTCGTAGAGTGTAATGGCAAAAGGGTGCTTGACTGTGAGACTAACAAGTCGACCAGGTAGGAAACTAGAGCATAGTGATCCGGTGTTTCTGAATGGAAAGGACATCGCTCAAAGGATAAAAGGTACTCCGGGGATAACAGGCTGATCCCTCCCAAGAGCTCATATCGACGGAGGGGTTTGGCACCTCGATGTCGGCTCGTCACATCCTGGGGCTGGAGAAGGTCCCAAGGGTTGGGCTGTTCGCCCATTAAAGTGGCACGCGAGCTGGGTTCAGAACGTCGTGAGACAGTTCGGTCTCTATCTATCGTGGGCGTATGAAATTTGCGTGGTACTGACACTAGTACGAGAGGACCGTGTTGGACTGACCGCTGGTTTGCCTGTTGTGCCGCCAGGTGCATTGCAGGGTAGCTACGTCGGGATTGGATAAGTGCTGAAAGCATCTAAGCACGAAGCCAGCCACAAGATAAGATTTCTTAGGGTCGTTGTAGACTACGACGTTGATAGGCTGCAGGTGTAAAGGTAGCGATACCAAAGCCGAGCAGTACTAATTGCCCGTCAACTTGATTTTCGCCATAAAGGTTTGTATAGACTTTTAGCTGTTGAGCTAATATAATATTATTATTTCGTTCATTATGTCTACCTTATTTAAGGTGACTATAGCACAAGGGTTCCACCTCTTCCCATTCCGAACAGAGAAGTTAAGCCTTGTCACGCCGATGGTACTGCATAACCGTGGGAGAGTAGGTAGTCGCCGTTTTACAGAAAGCCTCTGAAGAGTAATCGAGGGCACTGAAAAAGTCCTTATGAATTAATTCTTTAAAAAAGCAGCAAATACATTGGTTTGATTACCAGTTATCTGCTGTTTTTTTGTATCTTTAAGTGTAATATTCAAGCACTTATATGTTAGTACAACAACAAAAACTTCAGCTAAGCTCATATTCAGATTTGTACGATTTAGTAATTCCTAAAGACAATTTACTTCGTAAAATAAATGAGCTAATCGATTTTACTTTTGTATATGATGAGCTAGTCGAAAAGTATTGCCATAATAATGGTAGAAATGCGGAAAGTCCCATCCGTATGTTCAAATACTTACTACTCAAAACTATCTATAATATCTCTGATGTCGATGTAGTAGAACGCTCTGGTTATGATATGTCCTTTAAATACTTTCTAGAAATGACTCCAGAGGATGAAGTTATCAATCCCAGCTCGCTTACTAAATTTAGGAAGCTTCGTTTAAAAGATACAGACCTACTCAATTTATTGATAAGCAAGACTGTTTCCATAGCTATTGAAAAAGGTATTATTCAATCTAAGTCCATTATTGTAGACGCTACCCATACACTTTCCCGCTCCAATCCAATCTCACCAATAGATGTTCTTAAAGAACGAGCTAAACAAGTTCGTAAGGTCGTTTATTCCGTAAATCAAGTAAAGCAAGGAAGTTTACCCCCAAAGAATGAAAACAATGATTTATCAAGTGAACTTGATTATTGTGATAAGCTTGAAAAGGAAATAGGATCAGATCTTGCATTGAGCTCATTGCCCAAGGTTAAGGAGAAGCTCAATCTATTAAAAGAAGCAATTGAAGACACAAAAGATCATTATACGTTATCTAAAGATACTGATGCACGGACAGGTCATAAAAGTTCTGACTCCTCATTCTTTGGATTCAAAACTCATATAGCTATAACAGAAGAACGAATTATTACGGCAGCAACCATCACCTCAGCAGAAAAGGGAGATGGTCCCCAGCTTCCAGAATTATTAAAGATAAGCAAGCAAAATGGAATTCAAGTCAACACAATTATTGGTGATACCGCATATTCAGGAAAGGAAAATTTAAAATTAGCAAATGAACAAGGTATAAAAGTTGTTGCCAAATTGAATCCAGGGATTACTCAAGGTCATAGGAAGCAAGAAGATAAGTTTGACTACAATAAGGATGCAGGAATGTTCGTATGCCCAGCTGGTCACTTAGCTATTAGAAAAGCACGTCAAGGGAAAAAGAACAGTGGTAAAAATCAAACTTATACATACCTTTTTGATATTGAAAAATGTAAAACTTGTGCTCTTAAAGATGGTTGTTATAAGCCTGGGGCAAAGTCTAAAACTTATGCTGTAACCATTAAATCTGATGAGCACAGAGATCAAATGACTTTTCAGGAATCAGATTACTTTAGAGAGAAGTCAAAACACAGATATAAAGTTGAAGCTAAGAATAGTGAACTGAAAAATGTACACGGATATGGCAGAGCCTCTTCCTATGGCATTAAAAATATGCAAATGCAAGGAGCGATGGCTATTTTCGTTGTGAATTTAAAGCGAATACTCAAATTGAATATGTGATTTACTAAGGAGTAGTGCTTTTTTATCGTAAATAGAACCTATTATAGCCTAAATAAAAGACTGTTTTGTGTTCCAAAAACAATCCGTGAGCTTTTAAAAGAAAATCTGGCAAAAGAAAGTATATTTTCTTTTACCAGATTATTCTTTTGTTAGTACCCATCTAAAACGGAGACTTTTTCAGTGCCCTCGAGTAATCTTTAGAGGCTTTTTTTGTTGATACCATTTAGAGGGGTAACTATGGATGTTCGCTTGTATTCTTAGAGATTTCATAAAAATAGATATCTTTGTGTTATGATGAATAAGAACTTATCTATAGGTTATATTGATATTAGTACCGAGTTACCTTTACCATTAGCTGATGAAGGCATAAAAGCGGGGTTTCCTTCTCCTGCCCAAGATTATATGGATGCATCTATTGATTTGAACAAAGAGTTAGTGAAACATCCCTCTACTACTTTTTATGGTCGGGTAAAAGGAGACTCTATGATAGATGCCAATGTTTTTGATGGAGATATTTTAGTCATTGATAAATCATTAGAACCTCAGTCAAATGATATGGCAGTATGTTTTATTGATGGGGAATTTACATTGAAATTCATTGAAATTCATGATGATATTGTTTGTCTGATACCAGCAAATCCCTCTTATCCCACAATGAAAATAACATCTGATCATGAACTCATTATTTGGGGAATAGTAACCTATGTCATTCATAAGGCACAGAAAAGAAAATGATTGCATTAATTGACTGTAACAATTTCTATGCTAGCTGTGAGCGGGTATTTAATCCTTCTTTACAGTTTAAGCCTATTATTGTTTTATCGAACAATGATGGATGTGTTATTGCTCGTAGTGAGGAAGCAAAACAGCTTGGAATAGAGATGGGGATTCCTTTCTTTCAGATAAAGAGGCTGGTTGAAGAAAAAGGAATTTATGTTTTCTCTTCTAATTATACTCTATATGGCGATATGTCTCGAAGAGTTATGTCCTTAATTCGATCTTGTGTTCCTCAGATTGAAGTCTATTCTATAGATGAATGCTTTGTTAGTTTTGAAGGTGTAAATGCAATAAAAGACTTTTCTTTAGATTTGCGTAACAGAATATTGAAAGGAGTTGGAATTCCTGTTAGTATTGGTGTTGCTCCCACAAAAACATTAGCTAAGCTAGCTGCCTCTTTTGCAAAGAAATATAAAGCCTATAATGGTGTTTGTATCATGGATACAGTTGACAAAATAGATAAAGCTTTAAAACTTGCACCTATAGAGAAAATTTGGGGTATTGGAAGACGCTCTCTTCCTAAATTACATTATCAAGGGATTGATACAGCTTATGATTTTTCATTGAAGTCGGAATCTTGGATTAGAAAAGAACTTACTGTAATAGGGCTACGTACTTGGAAAGAATTGAGAGGAGAATCTTGTATTGATCTAGAGATTAGTACTGCTAAAAAGAGTATCACTACTTCTCGAAGTTTTAATAGAAAGTTAACTGATTTTGAAGAGTTATTTGAAGTTGTGGCCAATTTTGCTGCAGCTTGTGCTAAAAAATTAAGAGCAGAGGGTAGTAGTGCAGGCTCTATACTCGTATTTTTACATAGCTCTACCAAGAGAGATGTTGAAACATTAAAAAATAATGCTGCACGCATCCAATTAGTTGTTCCTACTTCTAATCCTGCTGAGTTAATTAAAGCTTCTCGTGATGCCCTATCAATAATTTATAGTCCAAACCAGGGCTATAAAAAAGCAGGAGTGATAGTTATGGATATAACAGATTCTATTCAAACCTCACTATTTGACAATAAAGATAGAGGAAAACAAGAGAAATTGTTGAAAGTTACAGATGCTATAAAGCTCAAAAATGGAGATCACTCTATAAAAATAGCAACCCAAGGTGCTTTCCAATTGGGGAATTACATGGATCGAAAATTTGTTTCTCAACTATATACAACGAATCTGGATGATATAATAAATGTTTCTACTGATTGATAAATAATATATTGAATAAAGTATGAAACAGATTGATTATTAATGCTTAATGAATCAGAATTCTTTTTGTAAAATATTTATTCCAAAACTACTTGTTTCTAATCGTAAATTTTGTTTATCTTTGTGGATACAAAACGAGAGGTAATACTCTGATTTGCGAAAGTAGCTCAGTTGGTAGAGCACAACCTTGCCAAGGTTGGGGTCGCGGGTTCGAATCCCGTCTTTCGCTCAATGATTAAAAAGCGTTGTATTTCTACAACGCTTTTTTTATTAATAAAAGAGGTATTGAGTTTACAAGAGTGTCAACCTTGACACTCTTGTCGTTTTATTTCTTTGTTCTATTAATTATAAATAATTTATTAGATTGTAATGAAGAACTATGTGAAGTTTATTAACTGGTTATTAATAGACTTTATGTTTTAATAGTTTTATCTTTGCATCTAGAAACTTAAAACTGTAACGGACATTCATGGAATGGTTAAATAGTATTTTTATGGAACACTCAGCTCTTCAGGCAGTTGTTGTTCTATCTTTAATTTCTGCAATCGGTCTTTTTCTTGGTAAAATACGAATCTTTGGAATTTCCTTAGGTATCACTTTTGTGTTTTTCACCGGAATCTTAATGGGGCATTTCGGTATTACTATCGACCCTTATATGTTGAGTTTTGCCGAAGATTTTGGACTTATTATATTTGTCTATGCATTAGGCTTACAAGTAGGTCCAGGTTTTTTTAGCTCTTTTAGTAGAGGAGGGATGCAGTTAAATTTATTGGCTATTGCTGTTGTATTAGTTGGTACGCTATTTGCTGTTTTAGGTAGCTTTATTACTGAAATATCACTACCAGATATGGTTGGACTTCTTTGTGGAGCCACCACGAATACTCCTGCGTTGGGTGCAGCCCAAACTACCCTAAAACAAATGGGTCTGGATGCTACAGGTCCTGCACTTGGCTGTGCTGTAACTTATCCCCTAGGAGTAGTTGGCGTTATTTTTGCCATTATATTTATTCGAAAATTTATAGCAAAGAAGCAAGATATGGTGGTTGATAATTCTGATGACTCCGACAATACTTATATTGGAGCTTTTCAAGTTCATAACCCAGCAATCTATGGGCGTAAAATCAAGGATCTAGGTCGTCTTACTCAATCTAAATTTGTAATATCAAGACTTTGGAGAGATGGAATAGTCAGTATACCTACTTCAGATAAAGTTATTGCAGAAAACGATCGATTACTAGTTGTCTGTACAGAAGCCGATGTAGCAAAATTAACCATCTTATTTGGTACACATGAGCCAGAAGATTGGAATAAGAAAGATGTTGATTGGAATGCTATTGATAACCAGTTAACATCTAAGGATGTAGTTATAACTCGTCCAGAAATCAATGGAAAAAAACTAGAAACTTTACGATTAAGAAATCAATATGGTGTAAATATTAGTCGTATTTTTCGTTCAGATGTTCGTTTGTTAGCTACTCCTGATTTAACTCTTCAGTTAGGTGATAGAGTGACTATCGTAGGGGAATCTTCAGCTATTGAACAAGTAACCAAAGTGCTAGGAAATACAGTAAAACAGTTGAATGAACCCAATTTAGTCGCCGTTTTTATTGGTATTGTTTTAGGTTTGGCTTTGGGAGCTATACCTATTGTGTTACCTGGTATAAGTGCTCCTGTACGACTTGGTTTAGCTGGCGGTCCTATAGTAGTAGGTATTTTAATAGGTGCATTTGGTCCTAAAATGCACATGATAACCTATACTACTCCTAGTGCAAATCTAATGTTGAGGGGCTTAGGACTTACTCTCTATTTAGCTTGTTTAGGATTGGATTCAGGAGAACATTTCTTTGAAACCGTTTTCCGACCAGAAGGAGCACTGTGGATAGCAATCGGATTTTTACTTACAATCGTACCTGTTTTGATTGTAGGAATTGTAACTTTAAAGACTATGAAAATTGATTTTGGCTCTATGGCGGGTATGCTATGTGGAAGTATGGCAAACCCTATGGCCTTGAATTATGTTAATGATACAATAGAAGGTAAACATTCTTCAGTGGCTTATGCTACAGTTTATCCCCTAAGCATGTTCTTGCGTGTTATCATTTCGCAAGTTCTTTTAATGTTATTATTATGATAAAAATATTTTTAACCATTAACCTTATATAATTATGACTACACATACAACTGAAAGCATAGTTGGCGATTTACGCTACTTGAAACTTTTGTCGCGTAGTTTCCCTACAATTGCAGAAGCAAGTACAGAGATTATTAATTTGGAAGCCATTCTAAATCTTCCAAAAGGTACTGAGCACTTTTTAACTGATATTCATGGCGAATACGAAGCTTTTCAACATGTCTTAAAAAATGCTTCAGGTTCTGTCAAAAGAAAAGTAAATGAGCTATTTGGAAACACTCTTCGTGAAACTGAAAAGAAAGATTTGTGTACTCTCATTTATTATCCTGAGGAAAAACTAGAAATAGTAAAAGCTATTGAAGATGATATTGATGATTGGTATCTCATTACTATGAATCAATTGGTAGAAGTTTGTAGAACAGTATCTTCAAAATATACTCGTTCAAAAGTAAGAAAAGCTCTTCCTGATGAATTCTCTTATATTATTCAAGAGTTACTTCACGAAAATACTACTGAACCCAACCAAAACAAATTGGAGTATGTAAATGGTATTTTTAACTCTATCGTTTCCACACGTCGTGCTGATGCTTTTATAATAGCTATGTCTAATCTTATTCAAAGATTAATTATAGACTCATTGCATATTGTTGGAGATATCTATGATAGAGGTCCAGGTGCTCACATTATAATGGATACCTTATGTAATTATCATAATTTTGATATTCAGTGGGGTAACCATGATATTATTTGGATGGGGGCAGCTTGTGGTAATCGAAGTTGCATGGCAAATGTTATTCGAATTTGTATGCGTTATGCCAATTTGAATACTCTTGAAGATGGATATGGTATCAATTTGTTACCATTAGCTACTTTTGCTATGGATGTTTATGGAGATGATCCTTGTAACATCTTTACCCCAAGAGTGAAATTTGCTGATGAACCTTATGATAAAAAGACTGTACATCGTATTGCTCAAATGCAAAAGGCAATTTCTATCATTCAATTTAAATTAGAAGCCGAAATCATAAATAGACATCCCGAATATAAGATGAATGATAGAAATCTACTACATCTTATTGATTTTGAAAAGGGTGTGTTAAAGTATGATGGCAAAGAGTATAAGATGTTGGATATGAATTTTCCAACGATTGATCCCAAAGATCCTTATAAACTTAGTGCAGAGGAAGCTGATTTGATGAATAAGATATATGCTTCATTTATGAATAGCGAAAAACTTCACAAACATATGAGATGTATGTATGCTAATGGTAGTATGTATAAGGTAGCTAATGGAAATCTACTTTATCATGCTTCTATCCCGTTGGCTGAAAATGGAAGTTTCAAAGAAGTAACTGTTGGAAAGCACAAATATGCTGGTAAGGCATTTTTAGATAGAATTGATCAATTGGTTCGTACAGCCTACTTCGCTGATGATTCAGATGAAGAAAAATTGTTTGCTCAAGATTATATGTGGTATCTATGGTGTGGTAAAGACGCACCAACTTTTGATAAGAGTAAGATGGCTACCTTTGAGCGTTATTTTGTAGCAGAGAAAGAGCTGCATAAAGAAGAAAAAGGTCATTACTATAAGTTGAGAGATAGCGTAGAAACCTGTGATATGATATTAAAGGAGTTTGGTATTGAGGCTGCTCATGCACATATTATCAATGGACATGTACCTGTTAAGACCAAAAAGGGAGAAGAACCAACAAAGGCTGGAGGTAAGTTACTTGTCATTGATGGTGGTTTCTCTAGAGCATATCAGCCAGAAACTGGAATTGCTGGCTATACCTTGGTATTTAACTCTAGGGGAATGCAGTTGGTACAACACGAGCCTTTTGAATCTCGTCAAAAAGCAATAGAGGAAGGTATTGATATTAAATCTACATCTTTCCTTGTTGAAATGAATACAAAGCGTATGATGGTAAGAGATACTGATATAGGTAAGGAATTAAAAACTCAGATCAAAGATCTCGAAAAGCTATTAGTAGCCTATCGTTCAGGATTGATTAAGCAAAAACCAAGAAAATATCCCAAACTGACGTTCAAGTAAATTGATAAAATCAAAAAGCGAGACTGCCTTAAAACAGTCTCGCTTTTTTGTTAATTTTTCAGACATCGAATAGTTGAAAGGACTGTTTTATCTTGTTCTTTAATCTCGGGTTCTTTTCTATTATCCAGGTGTTGGAGTACATATATTCTGTATTTATTTGTATCATTTTTATCATAACACCAATAGGTTGTTGAACCCGTAATAAATAAGTTTTTATAAACACCTGTCTTGGGTGCAGAGAAATAACTACAATTGTATAATTGCTCTTTCATACAGCAAGAGCAACCCTTGAGATAATCAACTTTATTATTTATGTATTCTGATAATTTGCTTACATCTTTTACTTCAGGGATTTTCCAGCCTTTTGGCGCTATCTGTTCCGATTCTAGTGCTGCAACATTGTAAAACTTATATCCTGGAGCTTCTGAAAAGGTTGAGAATCCTGCATTTATTGTTAGTTCATCTTTTTGAAATGCGAGTGGGGTACCATCATTTTTATAAATAGTATTTAGCTCTTTTTGCATCCAATACTGTGTTCCTATTTTAACTATAGGATAAGTTTGGTGTTCATCCTTTCTGTTATCTTTCAAGAGTGCTTCTTCTATATGAATAAATTCTGCATTTTGAGGTTCTTCAAAGGATATTGATCCATCTTCAGCTATGAATAAATAATACTGAATTACTTGGTCTGTAGCCGTATAAGTAAATGTGTTTTCACTTAAGTTCCAATTTATACTTCCGCCATCAAGATATGAGTCTTCCCCCAATCTTTTTAAAAGAATACCTTTATCTAATTGAGGTTTATTTTCTTTTACAGGGTAAAGAACAATAGCTTGAGTAGTAAGATTTGGACTGTTAAGAAATTCTTTACAAACTTCAGCTCTAATCACTCCTTTGCTATTTACGAGATTGCAAATATTCGATTTTTCAAACAATAGAGAGCTTATTGAGATCGCTTTACTACTTTCGTTGGCAGTTGTTTCTTTGTTGATACCTTCGTCCCAATCTGAAATAAGTGGATTAGTTTGTCCTATTTCTATGCCTTTTGTTGGGTTATAATGAATCAGTAAACTATTAATTGTTCCACTTTTTAAAAGTAAATCTTTAGGTATTTTACAAGTGTAAATAATATTTTCAGCTTCTAAAGATATGTATTGGTCTTCTGTAAATATAAAATCAGGTAGTAATATAACTTCTGCACCAGTTACTTTGTTAGCTTCGTTTTTCCACTCTATTAAAGGTTTGATTGGTTGAAAATTAGTGTGTTCACTAAATTTGTCATCTTCAATATCGTAGAGTGCATTAGTTGGCATATGATGCAATGTTACTTTTGGCATCGTTTTCAATAAGTCATCTGCAGTATATCCTTCAGAAGGTTCAAGACTTATTCTAAGTTTTGTGTTTCTATGCTTGAAATTTAGATTTAAAGGTTTGACATCTGCATATACATCTTTTGTTGTGGCTGTTAAAAAATCTGATAAATTTAATTTCGCTTTATTATTTTGTTCAGACTCTACTTTTACATGAAATAATCCAGACTCTTTGTCGAGTACATTTATGTCGAAAGGGTAGTATCCATATATACAACAAGATTCTTGCGTTTTGGGATAGTAAATGACTGATTTACTAGTAAAGGTTGATGATTTATAGTTGAATGGAATATTAGATAGATAGTAGTCTTTCTGTTTGTTTTTTGAAGTGGTTAGAAAAACTCCAATGACATCCTTATCCTCAAACTGATTATTATCCATCCGTGTTTGGATAGGTATAATATTCGTTTTAATGTGTATAGGAATTTCGCTATCAACTAATTCTTCTTCAATCTTGTTATAGCAAGAGTTTAAAAACAAGGATATAATGATCCCTGCAAAAAGCATTGATGCTTTTTGAAAAATGTTTTTATTCATAATAATTTTGAGGTTTAAAAAACCCTCACTTGTCTGAATATATTTATGATATACTGTAAGTGAAGGTTAAAGTTGGGTATATTAAAAACTTTCTATTTCTTTATTCTATATGCTAGTTAATAATCTGTTTTTTTTTAAGAGTTGTAAATATATATTGTTTTCTAAAATCAGATATTTATTGATACTATTTTTTGAAAAGTTATTACAATTTAACTGAAAGATATAACCAAATATGGCTATTTAGAACAAGAATTGTCCGAATATCCTTTATATTAGAATAATAGGCTAGACAATACTGCTTAACTAGCATATTACTTTTAGTAAAGTATTGATGGATAAGACTAAGCTGATACGATGACACCGACATCGTTCTCTCTTGTCGGTGTCATAACATTCTCTTGTCGGTGTCATAAAACTTTCAAAATAATTGTATGAATAGCTAAATTGTGAGATATTTGTAAGTATATACACAATTTAGTTCGATGAAAAATAATAAAGTTTCGTATTTAAGACCTCTTTTTCTCTTTTTTATGATTGGTCTAATAGTGCTAACGATAAGTCGATTAGCAATATTTACTCTTTACAAAGACAGACTCATAGAAGTCGATGGATATATGCAAATGTTTATATTAGGTTTGCGTATAGATGTGATTTTAATGAGTTATTTGTCATTTATTCCTGCCTTGTTACTTACGTTCATGCCTTCCTCTAAGCGTTGGTATACTACCCGTATCTTAGGCACATACTGTGGAGTTCTTCTTTTTCTGGTATTTTTTATGGAGTTGGTAACTCCTGAGTTTATAGACCAGTATGATACTCGGCCAAACAAACTCTTTTTAGAATATCTAATCTATCCTAAAGAGGTTTTTACTATGCTGATCAAGGCAAGACCTCTTACCATTGTAGCGATGGCTGTAGTTTTAGGTGTTGTTATTTGGTTGATAAAAAAATCAGTGGTTTTTGTTTTTTATGTAGAAGAAAGTACTTGGAAGATTCGTTATCTTCTTTTCCCATTAGTAGGATTCCTTCTATTTTGGGGTGCACGGGGCAGTTTAACATCTAGAAGACCTATGAATGCTAGTAATTCTGTGTTTAGTAATGATCAATTAGCTAATGTTATGGGTACAAACTCTCTTTATACATTAGCCTTTTCAGCCTATTCCCTAAAAAATGAAATTGATCCATCTAAGCTTTATGGGAAAATGGAGTTTGATGAAGCTCTAGAGAGAGTGAGAAAATATATGATGGTAGGTGGCTCTGAGTTTATTTCAAGTGATATACCCTTATTGCATACTCAAAAGAGTGATACGATACTTGAAAGACCTTACAATTTAGTAATTTTCCTCCAAGAGAGTTTGGGAGCTGAATATGTAGGTTGTTTAGATGGTTTACCTTTGACTCCTAATCTAGATAACTTAGCAAAAGAAGGAGTTCTTTTCAAACATCTATATTCAACAGGAACTCGTAGTGTGAGAGGTATTGAGGCGGTTACAACTGGCTTTTTGCCATCTCCATCCGAAAGTGTGGTTAAGTTGCCCAACTCTCAAGATGGCTTTTTTACACTGGCTAACTTATTGAAACCTTATGGTTATCAGACTAGTTTTATTTATGGAGGTATGGCTAATTTTGATAATATGGCCTCTTTTTTTAGTGGAAATGGATTTGATGATATCTTAGATGAAACCTCATTTAAAGATGATGGCAATGCGTATGCATTAAAAAGTACATGGGGTTATTCTGATGAAGATTTAGTCTTAAAAGCTAATACGTATTTCAAGTCTTTAGGAGATAAACCGTTCTTCTCCTTAATGTTTTCTAGCTCAAATCATGAACCGTTTGAGTTTCCTGCAGATAGAATTGATTTATATGAGCTACCTCAGGCGACCGTACATAATGCAATGAAGTATGCTGATTTTGCTATCGGTAAATTCTTTGATATGGCTAAGAAGGAAGATTATTATAAAAATACTGTTTTTGTTATTATTGCAGATCACAATACACGTACTTATGGAAATCATTTAGTACCTGTTGATAAATTCCATATTCCTGCTCTAGTAATAGCTCCGGGATTAGAAGCCTCTGAGTATGAAAAGCTTTGTAGTCAAATTGATATACCTGTAACTCTATTGGGCTTGTTGGGACAGGATTTTAACCATCCTATGCCAGGAAGAGACTTATTGACTCTACCCGATAGTGTTCCTGGACGAGCTATTATGCAATTTCATGATATTAATGCTTTTAGAGTAGAAGAAGATATGATCATTATGCAACCCAATCGTGAGCCTTTACAATTTAAATTGGGTAGTGATATAGAGCATACTCCCGTAGAATTAAATGAGGATTTTGCTAGAGATGCTCTAGCTCATGTACTTTTAGCAAACATGTTGTACAAGGAAAGGAAATACACTTTACCTGGTTTGGTAAAATAAGAGTATCATGCAAGAAGAGGAGACATTTTTATGCCTCCTCTTTTGGTAAGTATAAGTTACACAATCCATTTTTCTAAGTGGTAGGCACTATCCCAAAACATATGTTCTATTCTAGATGATGTTTTATAGGCATTTAACATTGCTTCTTGTTGTTCTATTGTACAGCTTTTTGCAATTTCATCACATATTCTTGTTGCGGTAATGACTGACTCTACGTGTTCTGAACCCGCATAAGTATCTATCCATGCTTGGTAGGGGTTAGTCCCTTTCACTTGGTGTTTGTAGATGTAGCTTCCTACTTTTTGATAAATCACAAAACAAGGCATTACTGCTGCTAAAGCTACTTCTACAGGTGATACAGCAAGATGTTTTAATAAATAAGAAGTGTATAACTCACATGCCGGACTAGGCTCAATATCCAATTCAATTTCTTTAATAAAAGATTTGTGTAATTCTTTTTCTTGATCCATGTTTTCTCCTGCGATATGTATAAAAGCCCTGCTATGTTCAGGATCTTTAAACTTGCTTGCTAGTCTTGTTAAGAGTTTCCCATAACTGGAGAGGTAAATAGAATCTTGCTGAATATAAAAATTAAATTTTTCCAGAGGTAAGTTTCCATTCATCAATTCTTGAATAAAAGGGTGGCTAATAGTCTTTTTAAAAATGGGTTGAATACTATTCCATGCTTGATCTGTCCACGTCATAACTACTCTTTTTTAAATCCGTAAACGGCTACATAATCTCCACAATCATAACCCTCGATAGGTTCTTCAATGCTATTATCAGAATATACGGGGTGTTTTGTTAAAGTTTGAGCACTTTGTAAGTTAATGAAACCTGCTTGGGTTAGAGCTTCAATTTTTTCAGAAGTTGTTCTCCAGTTTGCTCCTTTTACTAATTCAATGGGATAGGGATTTCTGGGATATACCCCTTCTGTTAGTTCATGATTCCAACTACCAACGCTATATGCTAAATTATACATCATACCGTATGAACTTTCTTTAGGAACATCTACTAAGATAATTTTCCCACCAGGTTTTAAAGCATCAAAACTTCTTTTTAATGCTTGATCCAAATCTTTTATATAGCTTGGCGATCCATTATAGATGATCGTATCGTATTTTTTGCCTTGATAGGTCGCTTTTTCAGCAGTGTTTATCTCAATTTCTAGACCTCTTTTCTGTGCAATACCTGCCATGTCTGTTGAAGGTTCTAAACCGTATTTGACGTTAATATTAAATTCGTCTCTTAAAATTTTCTCAAAAAGACCACTTCCACAGCCTACAGAAAAGATTTCACCACTATTTTCTAATACTTTTGCTATTAACTTCACTTCAGAGTAAAGGACATTTTTATTTTCTAAAAACCAAGAATCATACTTCTCTGCATATTGGTCGAATGTTTGTTTATTCATATTGGGTTATTAAAATAAAAAAAGCCGCTTCATTATTTATGAAACGGCTTTATATTGATAATATAAAAATAGATACTATTTATAATTTAGTTTTACCGTTTGCCTACGCTGTTATTAAACATCTCAGGTTCAAGGGTGTAATCTCAGCTCCGTATCTGGAGCACCCCTAACGTTGTATTACAAACATAGTCAAAATATGGATACAAATAGTTACAATCTATTATTTTTTATAATGCCACTGAAAAGTGTTAATAAGAAAAGAGATGAATATAAGAGTTGATCCAGTTAGCACAACCCCTTTCCACTCTAAATAGCCCCATGCTATCCCTGTTAAGGTGGTTCCCGTAGCTCCACCTATAAAATAGGTTGTCATAAATATAGTATTAACCCTATTGACAGCTTGTGGACGAAGGGTGAATATACTAGTTTGGTTGCCTAGTTGGATACATTGCATACCTATATCGAGTACTATAATCCCCAAAATGATTCCCGCATAGTAATTCTGTAAAAAATATAATCCAAACCAAGCAAGAAGCATCAGGCAGCTACCCATAAAATTAATTCGATAAAGTCCTATTTTATCTACATATCTGCCTAAAAAAGAAGCAGCCAATGCTCCGGCCACCCCACATAATCCAAGTAAACCTACAACTGTTCCTCCTGCATAAAAAGGAGCTTGTGCCATTTTAAAGGCTAACATAGCCCATAAAGAAAGAAATGATCCAAAGGCTAAACCTGATTTGACTGCTGCAAATCTTAGTTTAGGTTCTTCTTTTATTATGGTAACCAACGATTTCATTAAATCTTTATATTTCCCCTTAAAAGAGGGCAGAATGGTAGGAAAGAATGCGTAAAGCATTATAAAGCAAAGCGCCATGATACAAGCAGCAATGAAGTACATAGATCTCCAACCGAAAAGCTCACCTACAAAACCACTTATCACACGAGAGGATAAAATACCAGTTAGTAATCCCGATACTACTATACCAACATGTTTTCCTTTTGTTGCAGGGGTAGAATACTGAGAAACAAGGGGTAAGAACAACTGAGGTGTAACAGAACATAGACCAGTTATGAAAGAGGCTATTAATAGGGTATGAATATTGGGAGCAATGCCTATAATTAGAAGAGATAGGGTAATAACTCCAAAATTGCTCAGTATAATATTTCTTCTTTTGAGCATATCGCCTAAAGGAACAATGAAAAAGAGTCCAAGAGCATAACCTGCTTGTGATACAATAGATATAGTGTTTGTAAGTACAGCCGATATTCCTAACTCCTTTTGAATCATACCTAGTAGTGGTTGGCTATAATAAAGATTGGCTACGGAGAATGCTGTAGTTAGAGTAATGAGCCAAAGTAATCCTGAAGAGATCCCTTGGTTTTCTTTGAGTTGAGGGAGCATGTATTTTATAATTTCAATGTTGCTACAAAGAAACAGAAACTTTAGCTTAAAGAGTAGGAGTGTGAAGAATATGTTTGTGTTTATTTCTATTTCACAATAAAAAAGAGTTGGATAATTCTTAAGGCTAAGTATTATCCAACTCTTGTAAGAGATATTGTTTCAAGGTTTAGATAGTATCTAATAGTTGAAGTAGAGACTCTTTAGCATCGCCAAGCATTAACTTAGCTTTTGGACTTTCATAAAGAGGATTATCAACTCCAGCATAACCAGGTTTCGTATCAAAGTTACAAACAATGATATTCTTTGCTTGGTCAACATTTAAAACGGGCATACCATAAATAGGAGTGCCTTCAGCTTCACGAGCAGCAGGATTTACTACGTCGTTTGCTCCAACAACAATGGCTAAGT
The DNA here is from genome assembly GCA_000212915.1 of Bacteroides coprosuis DSM 18011. Taxonomy (NCBI): domain Bacteria; kingdom Pseudomonadati; phylum Bacteroidota; class Bacteroidia; order Bacteroidales; family Bacteroidaceae; genus Bacteroides; species Bacteroides coprosuis. The sequence continues at coordinate 2,797,974 of CM001167.1, read as the reverse complement.
CTGCTTTGGCAAAATCATCATTAATTTGTTCCATTTCGTAAAGCTCATCATAAGGAACATCGGCTTCAGCCAGAAGAACATTCATATGACCAGGCATACGACCAGCAACAGGGTGCACAGCAAAGCGAACTCTAGCTCCGTTACGTTCTAGTTTGTCAGCCAACTGTTTTACTTGGTGCTGAGCTTGTGCCAATGCCATACCATATCCAGGCACAAGGATGACTTCTTTTGCATTCTTTAGAACCGCTTTAAAATCTATACCTTCTTCTTTGGGCTGCGATGTTGCTACAGACTTTTTACCAATAGCGTCAAGTATTTGATGTACTGATTCTTTTGCATCCCCTAGAAGTAGTGTTGTTTTATCACTTTCATAAAGGGGGTTTTCTACTCCAGCATAACCAGGTTTTGTGTCAAAGTTACATACAATAACATGCTTAGCTTGGTCGGCATTTAGAACAGGCATTCCATATATCGGAGTACCTTCAGCTTCACGAGCTGCAGGGTTTACAACGTCATTCGCTCCGATGATGATAACTAAGTCTGTATCTTTAAAGTCATCATTGATTTGCTCCATTTCGTAAAGCTCATCATAAGGAACATCGGCTTCAGCCAGAAGAACATTCATATGACCAGGCATACGGCCAGCAACAGGATGTACTGCAAATCTAACTTTAGCACCGTTCTGTTCAAATTTATCAGCTAATTGTTTAACTTGGTGTTGAGCTTGAGCTAATGCCATACCATATCCTGGTATTAAAATAATTTGCTTAGCTTCATTAACTACTTGTGATAAGTCATTTCCTTCTTCTTGACAAGGCTCTGAAGCAGAAAGCTCTTCTGGCTTCTTCACGGCTTCAAGTAGTTTGTTAAGAGATTCTTTGGCATCACCTAGTAACATTCTAGCCTTGTTGCTATTGTAAAGAGGATTATCAACTCCAGCATAACCAGGTTTCGTATCATAGTTACAGATAATAACTTGCTTAGCTTCATCTACATTTAAAACAGGCATACCATAGATAGGAGTTCCTTCGGCTTCACGAGCAGCAGGATTGATCACATCATTTGCTCCAATGATAATTGCTAAATCAGTTTCTTTAAAGTCATCATTGATCTGTTCCATTTCATATAGCTCATCATAAGGAACATCAGCTTCAGCTAGAAGGACATTCATATGACCAGGCATACGACCAGCAACAGGATGTACTGCAAAACGAACTTTAGCTCCATTGCGCTCTAACTTATCTGCTAATTGTTTTACTTGATGTTGAGCTTGAGCCAAAGCCATACCATAACCTGGTACTAAAATAACACTTTTGGCTGTACTTAGAACAAAGTCTAAATCATCTCCTTTTTGATCCGATTCTTGTTTTCCTGATCCTGGCTTTTGAATCGCATCAATTAATTTATTGAGAGATTCTTTGGCATCACCTAAAAGTAATTCGGCTTTATCACTGCTGTATAGAGGATTTTCTACTCCAGCATAACCAGGTTTGGTATCATAATTACAAACAATGACATTTTTAGCTTGGTCTGCGTTAAGAACAGGCATACCATATATAGGTGTTCCTTCTGCTTCACGAGCAGCAGGATTTACTACGTCATTCGCTCCAATGATTATAGTAAGATCTGTGTCTTTAAAGTCATCATTGATCTGTTCCATTTCATATAGCTCATCATAAGGAACATCAGCTTCAGCTAGAAGGACATTCATATGACCAGGCATACGGCCAGCTACAGGATGTACTGCAAAACGAACTTTAGCTCCATTTTTTTCTAGTTTATCAGCTAACTGTTTTACTTGATGCTGAGCTTGAGCCAAAGCCATACCATAACCAGGAATCAAAATAACACTTTTCGCATTGCTCATAAGTGAAACTATACGGTTTTCTTCTTTAGCTCCGTTAGTTTGTTTTGTTTCTGATGGTTTGTGTATGGCCTCTAATACCTTGTATAGAGACTCTTTAGCATCCCCTAGAAGCATTTTAGTTTTGTTGCTCTTGTAGAGAGGGTTTTCTACCCCAGCATATCCAGGTTTGGTATCATAATTACAAACGATGACATTTTTTGCTTGATCTGCATTAAGAACAGGCATACCATATATAGGTGTTCCCTCAGCTTCTCGTGCAGCAGGGTTAACTACGTCATTAGCACCAATAACAATTACTAGATCTGTCTTTTTAAAGTCATCATTGATCTGTTCCATTTCATATAACTCATCATAAGGAACATCAGCTTCAGCCAGAAGGACATTCATATGACCAGGCATACGACCAGCTACGGGATGTACTGCAAAACGAACTTTAGCTCCATTCTTCTCTAGTTTATCAGCTAACTGTTTTACTTGATGTTGAGCTTGAGCCAAAGCCATACCATAACCAGGAATAAGAATGACTTCCTTTGCATTACTTACAATATCAGATAAGGTTTCTTCTTTCTTTTCTGTTTTTTGTGGTGCCGATTGAACAGTTGCCTTAGATGAACTTGCTGCTTTAGGTTTCCCTGCAGCTGAGGTTTTTCCTAGTAAAATATCTATTAGATGACGGTTCATGTTGCGGCACATTATCTGAGTTAATAATAAACCAGATGCACCAACAATACCACCTACAGAAACTAATAAAATATCTCCAATAGCCATACCTGCAATTGCTCCAGCTACTCCACTTAAAGAGTTTAAAAGTGAAATCGTAATAGGCATATCAGCTCCACCTACACGTATTGCAAAAGTAAGTCCGAATAGGCAACTTGATGCTATTGATAATAGGAGTACAAAAGAAGGATTAGCAAAGAAAAAACTGCTGTCTTGTGAGAAATAGGCTCCAACAACAGGAACAATACTACCTATAATGAATATTGTCGTTAGTAGTTGATGATTTTTCCATACAATAGGTTTTTGTGGTAAAACTTTGTGCAACTTACCTGCCGCAACTAAACTACCTACTAAAGTAACTAAACCTACAACAATAGCAAGAACAGCAGTAACGCTGGTGAAGTTCTCATATTCTGAGGGAGTGGATCCGATGCGTACATAACTAAGGATACCTACAAAGGCTGAAGCTGCTCCACCAATACCATTGAGTAAAGCAACAAGCTGAGGCATCTGTATCATTTTTATTCGCTTGGCAAAGAAGTATCCTATGATAGATCCAATTAGAATGCAAATGTAGATAAAGCCGACATCGAAGATATCGTAATAGACAAGAGTGAGTATTACCCCTAAAAAAAGGCTTAATGCACTGAGCCTATTACCGTTTGTTGCCGTTTCTACTTTACTCATCTTCGAAATACCAATGAGTACCATGATTGAGAGTACGGCACATATAATATAATAAGTTAATGCACTCATTTCTTAGTGTTTTTTTTCTTGTTAAACATACGTAACATTCTATCTGTTACACCAAAACCTCCCACCACATTTATGGTTGCTGCTATAATAGCAAGGCCTCCTATAATTTGACCAATGAGAAATCTGATTCCTGAAGGGTCTGATTTGTAAGTTATACCTACAGCCAATATTGCCCCAAGGATCGTTATTCCTGAAAGAGCATTCATTCCAGACATTAAAGGGGTGTGAAGTAAACTAGGAACATTTTTAATAATGAAATACCCTAATAGAGTTGCCACTATAAAAATGAGTATTAAATAGATAGGATTCATAGTCTATAATTTAGAAACAGTAGCTAATTAATTAGCTACTGTTTTATGATGATGAAAAGGTTTTAACTTAAATTCATAGCCTCTCTTGCTCCGGCATGAACAATTTTTCCGTCATGAGTAACAAGGATTGACTGAACGATTTCATCGTTGAAATCAAGGACTATCTTATTGTCTTTCGTTAAGAAGTGAACTAAGTGGTAAACGTTTTGAGAGAACATCCATGTAGAACTTGTTGGTAACATACCTGGTATGTTTTTAATACCTACAAGAGTTACATTGTGTTTCACTTCAACATCACCTGGAGGAGTCTGAGCACAGTTACCACCTTGGTCAATGGATATATCGACAATTACAGATCCGTTCTTCATGTCTTTTAACATGTCTTCCGTGATAAGAATAGGTGCAACTTTACCAGGTACTAAGGCACTACAGAATACAATATCAGCTTCTTTTATAATGTCTTTAAGGTTTTCACGTTCTTTTACTAGCCATTCTTCAGATAGTTTATTTGCATAACCACCTTTAGCAATAGCTAATTCTGCTGGTACACCTGTGTCAATAACTTTTGCACCCAAACTTTGAGCTTGTTCTGCAGCAGCAGGACGAATATCAGCTGCATAAGTGATTGCTCCAAGTCTTCTTGCAGTAGCTAATGCTTGTAAACCGGCTACACCTACACCTAGTACAAGTACTTTAGCTGGTTGAATAGCTCCTACAGCTGTAAACATTTGAGGCATAAACTTAGAAAGGTAGTTTGATGCCATTAAGATACCTTTATATCCTGCACATGTACTCATTGATGTCAAAGCATCCATATTTTGTGCGCGAGAGATACGAGGAACACCATCCAGAGTTAAGCTTATAACTCCTTGCTTAGCTAGCATCTTAACCATTTCATGATTGACAGGTGAAGCTGGGTGAATGAATGTAATCAGGTATTGACCCTCATGCATTAAATCTACTTCATGTTTTTTGTATTCTTCGTTAAAGAGAGGTTCTTTAACCTTTAGAATAAGCTCTGCACGTTTGTACACTTCTTCTGCTGTTGCAATAAGTTCTGCACCTGCTGCTTTGTAATCTTCATCGTGATAGAATGAACCATCACCAGCAGTTTTTTCTACTAAAACTTGTGCACCATCAGCAACAAATTTCTTGACTGTTTCTGGGCTTGCGGCTACTCGTGCTTCCCCAGGCATAATTTCTTTAGGAATTCCGATAATCATGATATTTGTGTTTTATAGTATTAATAAAAGCTTACATTTGTTTTACTAAATCAACTTATATTGTTAGTATTCTTTAGGTTATGTGTTTAATCAAATATAGTCTTTTAAAATGACAAACTAATTTTTTATGAATATATTTTGTAAGAATATAAGCTAATATGTTTTATAACATTTATATCTCTATCTATGAGAGTTGTATCAAAACTTTATGTAGCGCGATATCCAAGTTAGTATGTCTTTCAGTACATCTTCTGAAAAAGTTTCTTGAATTTGTGCATATTCATTTATAGCACCCGTTTCTGCTTTTTGAAAAAGATGATTTAAGTTTAAATATTTCTTCACAGTAAGTAATTCCTTATTTTTTACACTGCTTTCGATTCTCTCTAAATTACTATTTGCTTCAACCTGAATATCTTTTGTTCCATTTAGTGCCAAAATTGGACAATGTACTTTCTTTAAGTACTCCGATGGGTCTAGATTAAGAAAGTAGATAATCCAATTATTATTGGTGGATTTAATCATCTCTTCTCTGCTAACTTGAGGAAAAATATCTTCAGCTAGGTTGATAGATATTATACTATCTAGTGTGTTGTGGAGAGCTTCTGTACTTGTTCCTTCACTAGATGTCTGGGCTAAGTAGTCTAAATACTGGACAGCGACATTGAGGGCTTTTGTTTTTTGATCATTGGTTATTGGAGAACGCTGTATGCTTTCTTCGTTTTGTTTCTTTAGAATTTGCTTACCAGTCATTCCAGGAGCAGCCAGAAGTACTATAAAGGAGATAGCTTGATCTCTGCTAGCTACCATGGGTGCTATAATTCCTCCTTCGCTGTGCCCTATTAAACCAATATTATTACTTTGAATGTTGGGATGATTTCTCAGAAATTGAATGGAAGCTTCTACATCTTCAGCTAAGTTTAATGTTGTAGTCTTTCTTAATGAACCCGTTGATTCTCCAATACCTCGTTTGTCATAGCGAAGAACTGCTAAACCTTGTCGTGTTAGATAATCTGCAATTACAGCAAAGGGTTTATGTCCAAAGATTTCTTCATCTCTATTGGCAGGGCCACTTCCTGCTATCAGGACTACTGCTGGATGTTTTTTTAAGTCATCGGGGAGAGTTAATGTTCCCGACAAGGTTATGGATTTGTCTAATGAGGGGAATGATATGTTTTCTATTTGATAAGGGAACGGTGGTTGAGGCTCTTGTGGCCTTTGTGAGGCTTCAGACGTGTCACACTTTAGGTTTAAGGGAACTTGAAGGAAGCTTTGTTGAAATATTCCTTCAATACAGTCTTTGGTGATAGTGCCTTCATAAGTTAGCTGTAAGGCTTTACTTTTCACAAGGACCTTATTTTGATTTATGGTTACTTCGTCCATTGGGATTCCAAAGCCTCCTTGGTCTGGACTATCCATTGTAGCAGACCAATTGCCACCTGCTTCTTTAAAATTGAAAACAAGATTTAATTTTGTTCCTTGGATTTCAATTATTCCTTTCCAACTTCCTTCTAAGTTTTGACCTAAGCAAGGAGTAGAAATTAATACGGTTAAGATTAGTAATAGTTTTTTCATAGTATGGTCTTTTAATAGGTAAGGGACTTATTTCACTAAGTACTCCCTTGTTAAATAATTAAAGAATGCTTCTTCTGTTCGGTGTCTGTTTACTTGTTTTTTCCACGAGGGTACACTAAATGTTAGGATATTACCCGAACTATCTTCATAAGTTTTCTTCATTGATTTGTTTTCTCTTAAAGTAGCCCAATTTCCTTTGTTATCTTTGTATTCATATAAGTAATCTCTCTTGTGCTGATGAGGTCTGTGCTTATCGGAGTATTCAACGTCTATATCCCAATCATCCTCAACCCAATAGTCGTTATTCTGTGTGTCGATGTTGTCAGGTATTCCTACTTGTCGATTATCCCAAAGATTATTCAGTAAATCGGAAAACAAGATGTAGCGTAGTCGCTTATCAGAAGGCGAACTTTTATAGTTGCTTTTTATATAATCTTTAGAGATTTTTATTTCATTGTTTTTACTATCGCTATAAACCAATTCATCAAAAATATTCTTTTTTAAGCTAGCTCTATTGCCTTTGTTGTCTTCGTATTTAAGATCTCCAAATATATCTACAGAAAAGGTTTCACTATAGCCAGTTTCATTTTTAAATCGTTGAATAAGAGTATTAAAAAGTAAGGATTTATAATTCTGAAACCAATCATTATCGTGTGAAGCATACTCCAAATAATCCTTATTGAACTTCACTTGATTATTCTTATTGTCTTTAAAAATAAGGTCATCAAAAATATTAGTTTCTAATGTGGCTTTATAACCATTAACGTGATACTCAAGGCCTCCATTAAAACTGGTAGATATCTGTGCTCTATGTTGAGCTTGAATAGTGAGAGACAGAAAAACTACTAGAAGTGTAAAAAGAGATTTTTTCATGTGTCAATTCTTTTTATTGGGTTTATGGATAGTAAGATAATTATTTTAGTAATAAAAGTAATTTAAAATGAGCATTTTATATTTCTATTTACCCAAGAAGCGAAATTATGCTTGGAATACACAATCTCGCTTCTTTATCAAAATAAAATATTAAATATTGGGGAGTGTTAATGACTTCTTTGCTCTAAGGTTTGAATAAAATAATTAAGGATTCTATAATAGAGATCATCTCCTAAAATAGCATCTTCAATACCATAGTCGATGCTTGGGTTATCGTTGATCTCTATAATCATTGCTTTTCCATTTACGACTTTTAAATCTACACCATAAAGTCCTTTCCCTATCAGTGATGTAGCTTTTAAAGCTGTTCTTATTACATCTTGAGGTACTTTGTATAGAGGTATAGTATCTACTAATCCGCTGTCACTTTTACCTGAATCTAAGTGTTTGTAGATTTGCCAATGTCCTTTCGCCATGTAATATTTACAAGCATATAGAGGTTGACCATTTAATACACCAATACGCCAATCAAACTCAGTAGGAGTAAATTCTTGAGCTAAGATAATAGCTGAATCTTCAAATAGAATGTCTAAGGCTTTTTGTAGAGTCTCTTCGCTAGTTACTTTCTTCATGCCATGGGAGAAAGAACCATCAGGTATTTTAAGAATAAAAGGACTTCCTATTTTCTCACTAATTTCCTTGAAAGAGTTTTGATTAGATTGAAAAACAAGTGTTGAGGCAGGAGCTGGAATCTTTTCTTTTGCCAAAAGTTCTTTTAGATACACCTTATTCGTACAACGTATAATAGAGGTTGGATCATCAATGACTACAATATCATTTTGTTCGGCCTTTTGAGAAAGGTGGAATGTAAAATGATTTAGAGAAGTAGTTGAGCGAATAAATAGAGCATCAAATTCTAATAATCGAGTAGCATCTTCTTCTGTAATTAGCTCTGCATTGATATTCATTTTCTTGGCTATTTCCAAGAATTTATGAATAGCACGTTTATTGCTAGGTGGAAATTTTTCAGAGGGATCATGTAGAATAGCTAAGTTATATCTACAAGTTTTTGGGGTACGTGGACTTCTCCATACCTTTTTGTTAAATTTATCTAGTGCATTAGCAAAGAAGTCTTGTTGTGTTTCGTCTAGATTATCTAGAGATAAATATTTTATGGATTCTATTTGGTTTCTAGAGCGAGTATTTAGCTCTACTTGCAAAAGAGGGCAAGGGTAATTATCAAAAATAAATCGAGCTATCTTTTCTAGTCCTTTTTCTTGACAAGAGCCGAAGTATATATTTAGATACCAAGTATCTGTTGTGATATTATTTTTTTGAATCCATTGGTAGCAAAGTTTTTGTAACGTTTGGTCCATACGAATTCCTGTTCCTGCTTCTAGTTTATTAATAGTACGTACGCCTGGTATAACTTGGTGACCTCTTGCTTGAGCTAGTAGTGAGCCGTAGTAGCCTTCCGAATTGTAGACATAGCTATTACTAAGATTAATTACTAGTTTTTTTCCCTTACTAAGTGATTTGTTTTTTAAGTAATCGGATACAGTTAAAATGCTATTCGTCTCGTAATAAGGTTTCCAGTCATTCAAACTATCCAATAAGATTAAGACACTATTCATGATTAATTATTAAATGTATTTATAAAAAACATTGATTTAATAATAATGAACTGTCAGAATATTAAGCTTTAACTGCTTTCTCTTTTGGAGGGGTAAATAGTTGAGGCACTAATACTTTTACAGCATTATTACACTAAAATTTCGGGGTGCAAATTAAGTAATTAAGTTTGGAATAAAATTCGTTTTGCAAATAAATAATTCAATAATTAATATTAAAATAAGAGATCCTATTTACTTACTGATAATCTATTGAACTCTAGTTGTTTAATAGCCAGTATTGAGTATTGCTAATGTGATAAATAGACTGATTCTTTATCTGCCTAATAGGAGAATTAATTTTATACCTTACAATAATAGGTGTGTTTTGAAGGATATCTATTGGGCTTATCATGATGTGTAATAGCTAAGACTTTACCGATCTTAGCTCCAGGAGTGCTTTTAAAATCCTCATATTCAGTATCTATTTAGATATGAATTTTAAGTAATAAAAGCATAATACTGGATTGGAAATGTGTCAATATGATTGTGATTCATATCTTTTAAAATCAAAATGTTTTCATTCTTGATAGGATTTTAGAAATAGAATACTTACCTTGCCTCACAGATATGTTGAGCAACTCTATTACATACTCGTCTTTTTTAGGTGCTTCTACTATTTATATTAGTAGAGGATGCACTTCTTTAGGCTCTACATATACGATTACTACAACAACTACCCCGTAAGGGGTATAATATTGACATATAGCTACTACTGTAGTCATTTATATTCATAAATGACGTTCTTCTATTTTGTGTTTTCAATAATTTCAAACAGGTAAAATATGAAAATTGTCAAATTCGGCGGTTCATCTGTGAGTAATGCCGAAAATATATTACGTTGTATTCAAATCATAAAAGATAAAAGCATAAATGATTCTATATTAGTTGTTGTGTCTGCTTTTGGAGATATGACAGATTACTTACTTGATGCAGCTAAGAGTGCATCAGTGAAAGATGAAAAATATCTTCAAGTTTTTAATCAAATAGAGAATCATCATATCCAAATTGTTAAAAGTTTAATTCCTACTTCAAAGCAAGCCTCAGTCCTAAGTCAGGTAATTCTCAAACTCAATGAACTAGAGGTACTATTAAATGGCTGTTCTCTTTTGGGGGAGCTTTCTAAAAAAACTGAAGATTTAATTCTTTCTTATGGGGAGAGATTATCTGCTTATATACTCTCAGAAGTAATAAAAGCAGAGGGTGCCGACTGTCAGTTGGTAGATAGCAGAGATATATTAAAAACAGATGAACACTTTGGTAAGGCAATCGTAAATTTCACCTTATCCAACTCTTTAATTCGTTCTTTTTTTAGAGAAAACAACCACAAGGTATCTATTATTCCGGGTTTTGTTGCTGAATCTGAATCTAAACAAATCACTACATTGGGTAGAGGAGGCTCTGATTATACTGCGGCTATTATTGCTGCTGCTTTAGATATGGAATCTCTTGAAATATGGACCGATGTGAGTGGGATTTTCACTGCCGATCCAAAGTTGGTTAAGCAAGCTAGGACTATAAAAAGTTTGAGTTTTCAAGAAGCAATGGAACTTTCGCATTTTGGGGCTAAAGTATTATATTCTCCCACCTTACAACCTATTCTGGCGAAGAATATACCCTTATATGTAAAGAATACTTTTGAGCCTGAGGCTGCTGGTACTATTATTCATCATACTATTCCTCGGATTAATGGAAATGCTGTGCGAGGTATTAGTAACATAGATCATGTGGCTTTAATTACTCTTGAAGGTCCAGGTATGGTGGGTGTTACCGGTTTTTCTGAACGTTTATTTGAGGTGTTCTCAAAAGCAGAAATTAATATAATCTTTATTACTCAAGCCTCTTCGGAGTATTCTATTTGTTTTGCCATTGAAGAAGTAGAAGCAGAGCGTGCTGAGAAGAAGATCAATGAAGAGTTTCACCTAGAAATGACTGAACAAAAAATTAAGCCAGCTATCATTGAGAAGGATTTGTCTATTATAGCTGTTGTCGGTGAGAATATGAAAAACCACCAAGGTATTAGTGGAAAGATGTTTAGTGCATTGGGTAGAAATAATATCAATATAAGGGCAATAGCTCAAGGTGCATCCGAAAGGAATATCTCTACTATAATTGCACAGAAGAATGTACGCAAGGCTTTGAATACCTTACACGAGGCATTTTTTGAAGAAGATGTCGTTCAGTTAAATCTTTTTATTATGGGTGTGGGTAATGTAGGAAGTCGTTTTCTAGAGCAGATTGACAAGCAAAGAGAATATCTATTTAAATATCTAAAATTGAATGTTCGTGTTATTGGTTTGGCCAATTCTCGTACTATGTTTTTTAATGAAGAGGGAATCGTTCATAGTCAATGGAAAGAATCGCTCGATGAAGGAGAAAAATGCAGTTTAGATGGATTTATAGAAAGAATTAGACAACTCAATCTGAGGAACAGCGTTTTTGTAGATATGACAGCTAGTGAAGAAGTAGCAAGGTCGTATGCTTCTTACTTATATAATAGTATAGGTGTGGTAACTTGTAATAAGATAGCTTGTGCTTCCGATTATGATTTTTATAAGAGATTGAAAGATTTATCTCGAAAATATCATGCGCCTTTTTTGTTTGAAACGAGTGTAGGAGCTGGGTTACCTGTTATTGATACCTTAAAGAACTTAATAGCTTCGGGAGATCGAATTCATAAAATAGAAGCAGTGTTAAGTGGTAGTTTGAACTTTATCTTTAATCACTTTGATGATACAACTTCTTTTGATGAAGCGGTAGAAATGGCACAAGTAGGGGGATATACAGAACCCAATCCCTTAATTGATTTGAGTGGTATCGATGTGCAGAGAAAGTTAATGATTTTAGTTAGAGAAAGTGGATATAAAATAGAGTTTCATGAGGTTGAAAATGGAGGGTTTTTACCAGAATCTTGCTTGAAAGCCAAGAGTACAAAAGAATTGTATCAGCTCTTAAAAGAAAACCGTTCTCACTTTGATGCTCTGTATTATGCAGCCTCAAAAGTAGGAGGTAAGCTCAAATTTGTAGCCTCTTTTGAACAAGGAGTTGCGAGAGTGGGCTTACAAATCATTCCTTCCGATCATGATTTTTATCATTTAGAGGGAAAAGATAATATTATCCTATTTTACACAGACCGATATTGCGAACAACCTCTTGTTGTGAAAGGTGCTGGCGCTGGAGCTTCAGTTACTGCTTCTGGTATTTTTGCAGATGTAATACGAATAGGGAATAAAAACATATAAGAAGATGAATCAGATTAAACTATTTTGTCCAGCTACTATAGCCAATGTTTCTTGTGGATTCGATGTTTTAGGTCTATGCTTGGAAAGCGTAGGTGATGAAATGCTTTTTGAAAAAAGTGCAGAGAAGGGAATACGTATTCAAGAAATTATAGGGGCAGATTTACCTTTAGAGGTAGAGCAAAATGTGGCAGGGGTAGCAGCTTTATCTCTTTATGAAGAGTTGGATCCCGATTTTGGTGTTGATATTACTATTTATAAAAATATTAAGGCAGGGAGTGGTATAGGAAGTAGTGCTGCAAGTGCTGCAGGAGCCGTGTTTGGTGTTAATGCCTTATGTAATTATCCGTTGTCCAATAAAGAACTAATTTATTATGCTATGCAAGGAGAGGCTTTGGCTAGTGGGGCTCCTCATGCTGACAATGTTGCTCCTGCTTTATTGGGGGGCTTTGCTTTTATACGCAGTTACGATCCGCTCGATATAATCTCTATTCCAACTCCTAGTGAGTTATATGCTACAGTTATTCATCCTCAAATAGAACTGAAGACGAAAGATGCTCGCTCTGTAGTCAAACAAAATATTAGTTTAAAGAAAGCAATTGTGCAATGTGGAAACTTAGGAGGTTTAATTTGTGGTTTGTATAATAGTGATTATGATTTGATTGGTAGATCACTTCATGATGAGTTTGTCGAACCGATACGATCTCTTCTAATTCCCAACTTTGATGAACTCCAGTTGGCTGCAATAGAGCATGGCGCTTTGGGAAGTGGAATATCAGGAGCTGGACCATCTGTTTTTGCATTGTGCGAAGGAAGAAAGGTTGCCGAAGTGGTGGCTAAGGCAATGAAAGAAGTTGTTCGGGGTGCAGATTATGAATCGGAAATTCATGTTTCACCTATTAATTCACAAGGAATAAAAATAATATCATGAAATATTATAGTTTAAATAATCCCAATTTAAAAGTTAGTTTCAAAGAAGCTGCAATTACAGGTATTGCACCAGATAAGGGACTCTATTTTCCTGAAAGCTTACCTCAGCTCAATCGTTCCTTTTTTGAAAACATAGAAAAATATACAAAAGAAGAGATAGCCTATCAAGCTATTCATCCCTTTATCGGAGACGAGATTCCCGAATCGGTATTGCGTAATATTATTTCTGAAACATTGAATTTTGACTTTCCTATCGTTGAGGTTCAGGAAAGTATCTTTGCTTTAGAGTTATACCATGGTCCTACTATGGCATTTAAAGATGTAGGTGCTCGATTTATGTCTCGTTGTTTACGCTATTTTACCCAAGGACGGAAAGATAAAATTACGATTCTTGTAGCTACATCGGGTGACACAGGTGGAGCTGTAGCCAATGGCTTTTATGGAGTAGAAGGAGTGGAGGTGGTTATTTTGTATCCATCGGGAAAAGTAAGTACCATTCAAGAAAAACAACTGACAACTCTAGGCAAAAATATTTCAGCAATTGAAGTAAAAGGAACTTTTGATGATTGTCAAGATATGGTGAAAAGAGCCTTTTTAGATCCTGAATTACAAACCAAAAACCTCACCTCTGCCAATTCTATTAATATTGCTAGGTGGTTACCCCAGATGTTTTATTACTTTTTAATCTATCAAAAATTAAAATCAAAAAATAAGCCTATTCTTGTCTCTGTTCCTAGTGGAAACTTTGGTAATATATGTGCAGGAATGCTGGCTATGCAGATGGGGCTACCTATTAATCATTTTATTGCTTCTACCAATGTGAACGATACTATACCTCGTTTTATGAGTACTCAAAAGTATGAGCCACACCCAACAATAGAAACGATATCGAATGCGATGGATGTCAGTAACCCTAGTAACTTCATTCGTATATTAGAGTTGTTTCAGCAGAAGACTAATCTGCTAGAAGAAAAACTGTCTTCTTATTCTTTTTCTGATGAAGAAACGGTACAACTCATTCAAAAACTTTATGCTGAAACTCAATATTTAGCTGATCCTCATGGTGCTGTTGGATATTTGGGGTTGGCAGCCTATCGCGAGCAATACCCCGATACGCTTGGTGTGTTTTTAGAAACTGCTCATCCCGTAAAATTCCCTGAAAGTATTGAAAAATACTTAGGAATCCACATACCCATACCTCAGAGTTTACAACCCATTTTGGATAAACCGAAGCATTCTTACGAAATTGAAAGCTATAAAAATCTAAAAGACTTTTTACTATATAAATAGCAATAAAGGCTGTCTTTCTTCCTGTTTAGATAGCCTTTATTCTAAATGTACTTTAGTTGGAATAATAGGGCTTAAAAGTATTTGATAATTAGCTATATATATAATAAAAGGTATTATTTGCTCAAGAGCAAAGGAATGACATGTCGGTGTCATGCAATCATCATGTCGGTGTCATCGCATTGTCATGTCGGTGTCAGAAGTTTCTCTTCTGTATAGGAATTTTACTGGTAAATGCTGTGGTTTACGCATTGATTTTAGAATTTGTCTAATATTTTGATTAAAAAGTTTTATTATTAAACAAATTAAGATTACCATTCATTATTACTTATAAAACGAAGTGATTTCGTCTTTTATTAGATGAGATTATTTTACCCCAACTCAAATTATTGACAGATTAACACTGAAATTATGGATAAAAAAGGAATACTGGATGAATTGGCTGAAAAAATCAGAACTCATCAGTTTGAGCCTGCAAGAGAAATGCTCGCCGATATGAACCCTATTGATATAGCCGATTTATTTGATGATTTACCTAATGATAAATGTTTAGTTTTATTTAGAATACTACCGAAAGATTTATCTGCAGAAGTTTTCAGTAATTTACCTTCAGATATCCAAAAATCAGTTGTAGAACATATTTCAGATAAAGAAATTCAGGCTATTATAACCGAGATGCAGCTCGATGATACGGTCGATTTTATTGAAGAGCTTCCAGCCAACTTGGTGAAAAGGATATTAGAACAAGCCTCTCCTGATATTCGTACTCAAATTAATATTTTCTTAAAATATCCCGAAGATAGTGCGGGTAGTGTTATGACTGTGGAGTATGTAGCTCTACGAAGTTATATGACCATAGATGAGGCTCTGGCGAAGTATAAGAATTTAGCTAATATTAATAACAACAATGATATTTGTTTTATAATAGGTGAAACAAGGAAGTTAGAAGGAGTTATTTCTCTCAAAACGATGGTCTTATCTGATCCTAAGGCTGCTATTGTTGACGTTATGGAAAAGAATGTTGTGTCTGTTTTAGCAACAGAAGATCAAGAAGTTGTAGCCGATTTATTTAGAAAGTATGACTTAAACTCTATGCCTGTAACCGATAAAGAAAATCGTTTGGTGGGTATTATTACGGTAGATGATATCATGGATGTTATTGTGGCAGAAAGTACCGAAGATATTCACAAGATGGCCGCTATTGATCCTTCTAAAGTTGAATATTTAAAAGAGTCTGTGTGGTCACATTCTAAGCATAGAATAACATGGTTAGTGGTTTTGATGATCTCAGCTACTTTTACGGGTATGATTATTCATAAATACGAAGAGGTATTAGAGTCTGCTGTAATGCTTGCTGCTTTTATCCCTATGTTGATGGATACAGGAGGCAACGCAGGTGCACAATCATCTACACTCGTTATTCGAGGTATGGCTTTGGGAGAAATATCGAGCAGGGATTTTTGGAAAGTTATTTGGAAAGAGTTTCGTGTGAGTTTGATCGTTGGTCTATTGCTGGCTGCTTTAAACTTTGCTCGAGTTTACTTTTTCGACTCCGTTCCTTTGAATGTTATTTTTGTCATTTGTATTAGTTTATACGTGACAGTAATCTTGGCCAAAGTAGTTGGTAGTATTTTACCTATGGCAGCTAAGTGGCTAAAATTAGATCCTGCTGTAATGGCTGGACCACTGATTACAACTGTTGTTGACGCATGTGCACTTATGGTGTACTTCTGGCTGTCAGTTCAATTGTTAACAGATATCATTCATGTTTAAGTAGATAGATCTAGAATAGAAAAAAAGGCTCCTGTGAGCCTTTTTTGGGGTTTAAGATATTTGCGAGAAAGAGATTCACTCTATAAATCTTTAGTTCTTATAATATGAAGTATAGAATAATTTTAAAATATTAATTAAAATTAAATTTTAACGCGATAAATTTATAGAGGTTATTAAAAAATTATTATCTTCACATTCAAAATAAATAATCTAGTTTTTAGGTGCTTCTAGGATAGTACTTTATCCAAAGAAGTGAAAAGGGAATCAGGTGAAAATCCTGAACAGACCCACTGCTGTAAGCTTTTATAACTTTCTAATAAATACTACAATATCCACTGTCGGTAGATGATGGGAAGGGCAGTTAGAAAGGAAGCGAGTCAGAAGACCTGCCTAAAAATACAATCTACTGTTTCGGGGGATTTAAGAAACGGGATATAATTCTTGTCTATTTAGCTTATCAATCTGGATTAGATGCTTGTATCTTATGGCTCCCTGAGAGGATTAAAACCAAATGATATATGCAATTTAAATCTGTTTTAAAGCTATTCTATATCCTATTTTTATTATCAGTATTTTCTTCTTGTGAATATGAGGAAGACTTTCCTGCTGGTGTAGGCAAGGGAAATATTGAGGCAATCATATTAAATGAGGGTCGGATATTTACCAATATGGGAGCTATATCAGTGCTCTATCGAAATGGTATGGTTAGCCCAGATGTCTTTCGAGTTGTCAACAATCGCCCATTAGGTGACGTAGCACAAGCTATTGAACTGATAAATGGTAAGTACTTTATAACTTTAAACAATTCCAAAAAAATAGAGATAGTCCATCCCACAACTTTTAAATCAGAAGGAACTATACTTTATACCCAAGCAGGTTTGCCTCGTCAGATTGTTGCTATTTCAGATACAACGGCTATTGTATCTGATTTATTGAGCAATAATGTAGCTGGTGCCGACTTACCCAGTCAATTAGTGAAAATTCGTACGGTACCTCCTTATGGCACTCCCTTAGAATATATAGTGATAAGAAGATGGGTTGAATATATGGAAGTAGCCGAGAATAAATTATTTGGTATGACATCAAGAGGACTTTATGTTTTTGATTTAGATGATATTACCGAAGAAGGTAGCCGCATGATTGAAGAGGTTCATAATGATGAGATAACAAAAACCTGTAAGTTATTAAAAGATAGAAATAATAGAATTTGGGCACTAATGAATGATTATCAAAATAATAAGTTGTCGGGTGTCTTATTGAAGTGTGTTGATCCTAAAACAGAGCAAGTCGTTCAAACTTTTCAATTGCCTTTTGTTAAAAAAAAGGAAGCACAAGAGGGTGATGTGATTGGAGCAATAAGTTATAATCGCACTGATATAGATGCAAGTAAAACCAAGATTTATTTTAGTGTCCGTACCTATAAGCCAGGAAGTAAAAATGATTCTCAGCAAAGTATTTATGTATTGAATACTGTTGATGGTACTTTTGAATTACATCGCCACTTGTCTGGTATAGATATGATGTATGGCTGTGGAGTAAGTCCAGAAGGAGAAGTTTATATCTGTGATTGCTTAGATTATTCAGCTCAGCGAGGTTATATACGTCATTACAAAGAAAGTGGAAATATAAAAAGTTATAGGGTAGGAGTTTACCCTAGTCAAGTCTATTTCCCTGAATCAAATTAAGCACAGTAAAAGATGAAACAAATAGTATTTATAGCTTTCTTCTCTGTTTTAGTGCTGAATGGTTTCGCGCAGAAAAAAGATTCAGTTGCTTATGGATTGAACCTAGATGAAGTGCAAATAGTAGCTCGTAGAATTCAACATGCCAATGAGGCTAATGCAGGGGCAAAGGTATCTCATATTGAACCTCAATTATTACAAATTAATAAAACCCGCTCTTTCTCAGAATTGTTAACCGATAATTCTGCAACTTATATAAAGAGTCTGGGTACTGGTGCATTATCTACTGCGTCTTTTCGAGGTGGAAGTGCAGCACAAACTCGTGTAAATTGGAATGGAATCAATATAACACCACCTATGTCAGGAGTCTTTGATTTTTCTCAATTTCCAGTATTTTTCGCAGATAACGTAAATCTATACTATGGAAGTAGTCATGTGAAGAGTGGAACAGGAGCAGTAGGAGGAAGTGTTAATATCTTCAATGATCCCGATTGGAATAAAGGAGTAACAGGTAAAGCCTTTGGTGAATATGGTTCATATAATACATATACAGGAGGAGGCCAAGTTAATTTTGGAGGAAGTCAAATTGCAACAAAAACAAGATTGTTTTATCAGCATTCAGATAATGATTACACCTATATTAATAAGGTACTGACAAGTGATCAATTTAGAGAAAAAAGAGAGGATGCTGAATATTCACAATTTGGAGTAATACAAGAAGGCTACTTTAAACCAACTAGATATACCCAACTTACAGTTATTGGCTGGTTGCAACAAGGTAAAAGGATGTTGCCACAGCCTTTGGGGATAGTCGGGAAAACTCATGAACAACAACATGAAAAAAACGTAAGAGGGTACTTTGGCTTTGATTATGTAAGGGGCATTCACGAGTTTCATCTGAAGGGGGCATGGCTTTATTATCGATTGAAATATGATAAATGGTTTGATGGTGGATTATTTGATCCAGAAGGAAATATTAACTCCTCGAAAACTTGGCAGGGAGTAGCTGATTATTCTTGTGCTCCCATCGATGAACTTGTTTTAAACACTACACTTACTTATACACATGATCAAATAAATGTGAGTAGCTATATTGATGTTGACTCTGCCAAATACATAATTGACAACACCTATTATCATATTCCAGAACCCGATCCTCCATTGCGGCATTATCGCAATGTATTGTCTTGGCAAATGTCTGCAAGGTGGAGTCCTTTAAGGTGGCTTCAACTGCATGGACAATATATGTTTGAGCAGAATAATAGAAAGAATGTTTCTACTTGGACAGCAGGTTTTGCTACTAATTTCTTTGATAAGTCATTTTATATAAAAGGGAGTATATCCTATAATTACCGATTTCCTAGTATGAATGATCTATATTGGCGACCTGGAGGAAATCCAGATGTAAAGCCAGAAGATGGATATTCTTATGATGCCTCAATAGGGTATAAAAAGAAGCTAGCATCCTGGATAACACTCAATGCAGAAGCTTCAGGATATATAATGTACATAGATAACTGGATTCTCTGGTTACCTAAAGATGGAAATCAATGGATATGGACACCTCAAAATAAACGGAATGTACTTTCAACAGGAGCAGAGTTTGCGGGTAAGTTAGAATTGAAATTTGGAGAATTAAAGACGAGTTTATCGGGAAACTTTAGTTGGGCACGCTCTCGAACTCGTAAAAGGCAGCATATAGATGATAATTCCTATATGAAACAGATTCCTTACGTGCCTGAGTTTAAGTGGAATTCTCGTTTGGCTTTTGATTATAAACGGGCTTTTTGTTCTTGGCAAACGACTTATATTGGTAAACGGTTTGTAACGACGGATGAATCGTATTCTACTCGTCCATATACTATTCATAATTTATTATTCGGCTATCAATGGAATTTAAAAGGTGGAGTACAGCTCAGTCCTCAAATTCGTATTGATAATATTTTAGATACCTATTATGAATCGACTCAATATTACCCGATGCCGCTTCGTAATGTATTATGCTCTATTATGATTGAATTTTAATTTAAAATAAAAACAATGAAAAAGAGAATCTTTTATTTATTGTCATGTATTATTTTCATGGCAAGTTTAACTTCTTGTAGTGATAGTGACTCTAGTAAAGAAGAGATATTGCCTTTATCAGTGTCGATTGTAAATGGTGATAAACAAGATTTAGTGTTAGGTAAAGAACTTGCACTGGAAGCAAAAGTTGAAAATGGTTTAGACGCTCGTTATGAGTGGACACTCAATGGAGAAGATGTATCCAAAGAGCTGACTTATACTTTTGTACCTCAGAAAACAAGAAGTTATAATGTGCAATTTACTGCATATACAACTAAAGATGAGGCTACTGCGTCTGTAGTGATCAATGTGTATGTTGCTTTTGATCCAGTAAAAAGTATTGATGATATACAATTTTGGACTGGTGAAGGGAAAAATAAATCAGTTTTATCTGTTCAATGGATTAGTGGTGATGAATGGGAAGATCCAGAACAAGATAATGTGCATTTCTTAAGTTGGGGATACCGTTGGGATGAAAAAAATGAGCCAACAGGTCAGCAGATGATATTGGAAATAGCTAAGGCTGATCCTCGCCTTTTTGTATTTCTAGGAGCTGGTTTTGGAGGTATAGATGGTCATTCTATTAGAGGTTTTGGTTATGATGCCAATGGAGATGGGCAGTTTTCAATAAAAAACTCAAAAACAGCTAAAGTCTATACAGCATCCGATTTTAAAGATGGAGTTATTTTTATAGATAACCCCGATACTGGAGATGGATATGCTTCTGTAGATCCAGCCGATTATTGGTTTGGAGGTTGGTATGAAGGTTATTGTTCTTATTATTTGGGAGATGATGGAGAGAGTGTTCCAGAAAAATTCGATTATTCTGGTGTTATGGCAGAGGGTCGATATCTTACACCAAACAGTTGGGATTCATGGTCTTTCTCTTCTATAAATTCAGGAATGGTAAATACATTACCCCTACCTCAATGGATGGTTTCGGCAATTGCAAATTGAATGTGCTAAGAAAGAATTGAAATAAATAATCCGAGATAGCTTTTAGTGAAGTTATCTCGGATTATTCTTTTAAGGAATAGCTTAGAGTAAGCTAACCTATTTGTGACATAATGCTAATTGATTCTTTTGAGATGATATTGAGTGAATAGCATTCCCTTTTCGTCTATATTTGTTAATGTATGTAAATAAATGAGGTAATCTGAAAGGATTTCAGAAACTCCGTGTCTAATAAAGTAGATAACAGAATGAATAAGGATGGATAATATTGAATTGGAATTTACCAAAATGGTTAGAGAATATAAGCAGACGATATATACAGTATGCTATTTTTTCTCTAAAAATACGGATGAAATCAATGATCTTTACCAAGAGGTTCTTATAAACTTATGGAGAGGTTTTGAAAAATTCCGTGGCGAAAGTAGTTTGAAAACTTGGGTTTGGCGTGTTAGCTTAAACTCTTGTTACAATCAAGAACGAAAGAAGAAGCGTAGTGTACAGACAATTCCTCTTTCAGTCAATATCGATTTATACAAAGATACTGATGTTGAAAGTAAACAGATTCAATTACTTTATGATAGGATTAGCCGCTTAGATGTCTTTGATAGAGCAATAGTTCTTCTTTGGCTGGAGAATATGACTTATCAAGAGATCGCGAATATTGTCGGTATATCTCTTTCCAATGTTACCTCCCGTTTGTTTCGAATAAAAGAGCAATTAAAATCTATGTCCAACCATTAAAATCTTTATTATGACACATAATGTAGAATCACTAGACTTGCAAAAACTGAAAGAACAGTTTAATCTAATAAGAGAAAAACTCAATAAGCAAAAAATTATTAATGAAAAGATTCTCAGAGAGTCTATGCATGAAAAGTTGTCGTATGTTGAAAAGAGATACCGAATACAGCTTGGAATTACCATTCTTGTTGTTCCTCTATTAGCCATTCTATTTTTTAAGCTCCATTTTCATTGGGGGTTTGTTCTTTTGATGGGCATCATAGCTCTTGTACAATTGGGCTTAGATACCCTATGCTATAGAATATTAGATCCACGTAATTTGCCTAACTTGAGTATGACTAGTGCTATTGAAAAGGTAGCGAAGTATAAGAAAGCTCATACATTGAGAACCAATATTTTAATTGCTCCAGCGATAGCGTTAATTGTGTGGACTATTTTAATAGCAAGTGGCTATAGTTGGAATATTCCTATTATACTTCTTTCTTCTACTCTTATGATCGGAGCCGTTATCCGAGGTTTTTTAATAGAAAAAGCAAACTTGAGGCGAATTGATGAAGTACTGGAAGACATAAAAGAGTTAAAAGAGTGAGAATATTGAACCAACTAAGTCTTTGATTTCTTTTTAATACATAAAAACATTTCTAAAAACTTCTGGAGAAATAAAGTAGGCTGTCTATTATTCTTAGATAGCCTACTTTTATTGTAGGGGGGTGAAGCGTACTCTCCTAAGAAGTTGAAAAAGGAACTAGATACACGTAAACTACACAATGAGTGGATAAGAAATCATTGAAAATCTTCATAACTATGTAATCTACTTGTAATAAATAGATTAAATAAAATATCTTATTTGTTGTTCTTGTTTTTAATAGTCAAAGAATAAAAAGAACGCTCTAGTTCCTTTATAATAAAGGATGTCAGCTTTTAAGAGTTGATCTCTTGTTGAATTTCTTCAATAGAGACTGATTCTTTCTTTTAAGAAAATACAGATAAACTACTCATCTTTTAAAAAATCTATATTTATATTTCTGTACAATCATAGTTTAAAATAAAAGTTTGTGAATGAGGTCTAATGAATCAATCAATAAAATAGGCTATGCTTTAATAAGTAGTGTAGCAAGAAGCAAATAAGAGAATTTGAATAGATTTCTTTAAACTAGACATTAAACAGTATGTATGATTTTAAGGAGTAATAACATTCGGATACAGTAGTAGCTGACATCCGGGCAAAGAAGAAAAGAGTATGATGAAGAATTTACAGTATTTCTTTACCCTTGGATTAATATTAATAGGAGCAGTAGCTTGCTCACGCCATATTGTAGAGGAGAGACACCCTTCTGATAAAGAAAAATCTGCCTATATAAGACTGCATATAGGTACCACTTTGGGAATAAATTCAGATATCCAACGGATCTTGGAAAAGCCAATTATAGACGGAGATGATAAAATATCAGAGATAGAAGTTTATTTATTAAAAAAGGAAAATGGAGTCTATGTGAATTGTCGTGAAGATAATATGCCTTATTTTTCTAAAACTTATGATAAGCCCATGAGTGATGTCCTTTTGTATTTAGATGCAGACTTGTTGGCAGTTGGGACTTATTACGTAGTAACATTTGCTAATAGAAGCTATTTAAATCATGATATAAAAGAGCAATTCTCTACCTTGTTTGATGCGTCAGGAAAGTTTAATGTCAGCCATTTCTATCTTTATGAATCCGATTATATGGATAGCTATCCGCAATCGGGTCAGTTCCCTATGAGTAATTCTTCTACTTATATTAGTAAGGATATAGAGGGCTTTTTAGATCAATATAGTTTTGTTATAACAGAAGATTCAAAGGCTAAAAACATTGAGTTGGAGGTTGGTTTGGATCGGTTGATGGCTTGTGTTCATATTGATAATGAACATTATTTGCCTACTTCTTTAGAGTTAGAAGAGGGACTATCCTTAGTCTATAAAGATTTTGCCACATTCAATTTATACATAGGTGATTATGTTTTCAAACATTTAAAGTACACAGATGAAAGTGATGTAGTTATCAAAAAACTAAACTCTTCTTTTATTAAAAAGAGAAATGGATGGGACGTTTATTACGATGAAGAATGGAGTAATATAATGAGATTATTTAATGATAGGGTTAAAATCATACCCGAAAACAGTCCTTATTACCAATCTTCAATTGGAAAACCGACACAAGGAGAAGCTACAGGTGTTTTGATTCGAGTTTTGGGTAAAAAAGGTGGCAATGACGTTTCTCTATATGCTAAAAAGGAAGGAGATTCTTATAAGTTATACGGAGGAATACCCTCTGATGTAGAAAAGAATTCAGAAGATATTATTCAATATCCTCAGGGTATGTTTTATACATTCTATCTTCGAGAACCTAATTTGCCTTTAAGCAGTGGTCAACCACATTATGGAGTGGTGAGAAATACAGCTTATATACTAACCATTAAGACTATTGATAACTTAGGTGGAATAAAACCCTTTGAGGATTTACCTACACCAGATGAAGATTCTGATATTCGTGAAGCTATCACAAATATAGAAGTCCATATACAGCCTTGGGTAAATGTGATTATTAATTTTGAATGATACTGTTTTAACGTTGAGTGTCATACAAGTACATTCTGAAAACAATAAGAATTTTATTAATACTTCGTTTGTCTTATTAATAGATTTTATATCAAAAATAGTGATTTACAACTTATTATAGATCCAGTAGTAATAAAAACTATAGCTAAAGCTTGAAATTATGAAAACAGTAACATCCTATTTATCACTTATTTTATCTTTATTATTTGTTGTGTCTTGTGGGGATACCAGACCTTACTTTGTGCCTAATAAACCAGAGGTGATTAAGCCTGGAGTTACTTCTCATTTTGTTCATATTGTGTTGGATATTTCGCCTTTGCCTATTTCTACTAGAAGTTCAGCATCTATAAAAGATGGATTCTTTTTTTTGGTAAGTAGAGATGATGCGTGGAATATGAAGCTTGTAGAACGAGTTTATTTTGATGAAAGTAATATAGATTCAGAATTAGCTACTATTGGAGGCGTAACCATCAGATATTTAAAAATAAATCTGAAAGCAAAGGAAGGTAAATATTTAGCTTTAGTTCTTGCAAATCCAACTGATGATATAAAACAAATAATTGAAAAGTCTGAAACTCCATGGTTGGAAACACTTGAGTTCAAGGAAGAATACCTAAAACATCCAGGTGGTTTGAAGAAAGTATTGACCAATATCATACCAAAAGGTAAATCAGTGACCTTAGAAAATCTTTATCCTACCATAGAAGTAGGGGCTGAAGAGACTGTAGTTATACCCTTAGGCAGAATATTATCTAAAATAAGTTTTCAAAATGTTAATCCACTTGTGCCACCAAATTACCCTAAGAAAGTAGTGATAAGGCCTATATTAAGTGACAGCGAACATAGACAAATACCCGTTGTTTCTTTCCAAACTGCTAATTTAGGACTTGTAAATATTCCTAAGAAATTGTACTTATGGCCCAATTATATTCAAATGACTAATAATAAATTATTTCCTATTAGTCCTCATAAAGGTGCCTACATAAAAAATATTTCAGAATCAAAAAACTACTGGAATAAAACCTTAAGTGATTATGTGTATTTTCAAAATAATGAGACAACTATAGGGGGTACACATAGACATATAGGAGAGAACTTTGAAAAATACTCTTATTATTTACCTGAAAATATAGGAACTGTATATAACGAGAACTCGAATGACTATGAAGCATATCGAGGGTGTGTTACTGCTATAATAATAAGAGTGAGAGAAAGAGGGTTGTCTGATTTTGTATCCTTCCAAGAAGCGGGTAATACATATTATAACTATTTAGTACATAGCAAAGCTAAACCTAACTGGTCTGATCAAAATTTGATAAAAAAGAAAGATAAGATTCTTTATGAATATAATGGATATATGTACTACTACTATTATATAGTGGACCCAAATTATAAAGTAAGTATGAAAAATGGAAGAGTGCAGAGTTTTCCTGCCATCTTTAGAAATACAAATTATACAATTAATATGCCTAAACTACATAAGATAGGTACAAATGCTCCTGGACTAAATTTAAGAAAAGCTGTTGATAGAAGCTATAATGTTTTCAATGAATTAGAGAGTGTGAATAATGCAAGATTTGAAGGAGATCTGGGTAGCTCAGAATCTCAAGAGATCATAATTACTACTGAAGAATGAGTCGTATTCAAATTTCTTGTTGGAATGTATGGATAAGTAGTTTTGTAAAGGAGATGTTAAACGAGTCTTTTTATACCAGGTTTTGTCTAGATGAAAAGAGTTAGCTATTGCGTTTAATCCAAGTTATAATAACACTTACGATGTATTCTTGCTCTTGAGCAGATAGAATTCTACCCGATGGAATCTGATGCCATTTATAAAGACATCCTCGGCAGCAGCATCCAGTGGCATGCTGTGCCATAAAAACGGGGTGTCCATGCATGGGGGTTTGTTTTCCATCATTAGGTATTATAGCTGGAGCTAGTCTTTTTGCAATAAAGTCGCTTGCATGTTTCTGTATGGTCACTAAACCTTTATCGTGAATATAAATTTTATCCTTTGCAGTGAGGTGAAATTTACTTCTAAAAGTGGACTTAGCTAACTTATTAAATAAAGCAGCGTGATTATATTGGGTAATTAATGCTTCAGGATGTTTTTCTTCGGATGAAATGAATTCCGAATCTTGAAACAAGTCGAGTTGTTTATTCTTAGAATTGGATCTCATGATTTTGTATTGTAAGTGTTTTACTCTCTAAGTATGTAAAACACACGTTTAGTTGCCGAAAGCTATGCTGGATGGGATGTGTGGACAAAATTAAATACTAATAGTATTACTTCTTTTTATTGCTTATAATATTTCTAAATACATCTCTAGAACTCTCTTTTCTGAATAATAAAACACTAATACTTATGCCTATAGCAAGAGTAAAAAGCAGAGAAACAGTAAGCATAAAATTGTGAACCATCTCGGGGAGAATAGTCGAATCGTTGAGAAGATAATTATAATCAGTACTCTTAATGCCAGCAATCATAGTGCGATAAGCGTACATTCCAGGAATCATAGTGATACATGCTGGCATCGTAAATACGACAGGAGGATGATCAACACAACGTGCTGCAAATATACCTATAAAGCCAATAAGTACCGAGGCTGCTAGGGTAGATGAGATTAACCCAAACTGAAGTTGTATTAGAATAAAACGTAATGCATGCCCCATTCCGCCTAGTAGCCCTGCCACATAAAGTACTTTTCGAGACGTTCCAAATAGAATAGCCCAACAAAAACCTACTGTAAAGGCAATTCCAAAATCACGTAATATATCAAGAATAGTGAGTTCCATTATTTTGTTATTTTAGAAGTTCTGAATACCGATAAGAGTAATGCAGAGGGTCATTCCTGCAGCAATGCACAGAAGTATAAACCCACTAAACAGCATTCTATTTATAGAAGATGAAATGTATCCCTCTATAAGGTCTATAACTGAATTGATGAGTGGTACACCAGGTATCAAATATAATACAGCTGTCGCTATAGCAGCTTCAGGAGATCTTCCTACATTAAACTTTGCCGCAAGACCTGTAACGAGGGTGGTTACAAATGCTGCCGCTGTAATATGTATAATCGTATTGTACTTCTTCTTAGCCATAAAGGATCGAACTAAATACCCCAGAAAAGCAGCTCCAAAAGCCACTAGAGCATTGAGGTAATCTCCGAAAGAAAATAGGCATAAGCCAGCACAAGAAGTAGCAATAGCTATGGCAACCGTAAACGTATTATAAGCTTTTAATGTAGTAATATCTTGAAATAGATTTTCTACTTTTTTGATGTCGAGCTTTTCGTCATGTACTCGCCAAGATAAAGCTGAAATTTTAGATAAAATATCTAGGTGGATATTATGTGTTGGCGTTTCCCTATATCTTGTTACTACATTAGTAGGGTTGCTTTTATCTATTACAGTGGTAAGTACACCTTTAAAAGTAAGGTGAAGATGCACTTCAAAGTTCCATACATTCGCCATGCGGTTAATATTTCTATTTACACGTCCGCAGTGGGCTCCAGATGCAATAAGATAAGTAGCAATATCAAGAACAAGATTTGCTATGCGCTGTGCTGGAATAGTAATCATACTGTTATAAGCCATGATTTATTGATCAATATTGAAGTACAAAGGTATTAAGAAAAAATTGTATTTCCCTGATTAAACGAATTGAAGTAGGGATCGATAGAGGTTCCACTCAGATGTTGCAACAACAAAGAGGGATAAATACTCACTTCGTTGCAATCCGTTTACACCTTCCTCTTATTTTTCTTTCTGATCGTCAATGTGATTCTTTGTTTTAGACTTTTTGGCTGTTGGTTTTGATTTACCATACTTACGAGTTCTTTCCCAAGCTGCTTTTCGAGCTTCATAGTCAGCATATTGCTTTTCTAAATAATTATCTGCCATAATTTAGTATTTTACTATCTGGATATAACAAAAGCATTTTACAGAACACTTTATGTCATTCAATTGGTAAATTTACAATCAACAATTCATCTTTAAAAGAGCTCTCTTATATTAATTTTTTTAATTCAATCTATTCTTTTAGCTGAGAACAAGAAATAGAGCTACAAACTATCTTTACAAGTGAGGTAAACTCGTCATTTACTACCTCTATAATACTCAATTCGAGGTTTTACAGATACGTTTTGACACCAACATGATGATGCGATGACACCGACATGATGATGCGATGACACCGACATGACGATACGATGACACCGACATGATGATACGATGACACCGATCTATTTGTGTACTCTTCTGTAAAATTTATTGAATAAGGAGAGTTTTAAAACTAAAAACTCTTTTCTCATAAAAAAAGGAGAAACAATCAGTTATCTGAATATTTCTCCTTCCTTTTGTTTACCTAGCTTTAGGTATTATGAATACTTAAGCTATTTTTTGTCTTATTATTTGCGTAATGTTTGTTTGTTACTTCCCAATGCAAAAATTCTTAAAGATATTTTGAAGTACCATGTCGTTGGTTACTTCACCTGCTATGTCATTGAGGTGGAATATACATTCACGAATGTCTTGTGAAAGGAAGTCTCCACTGATTTGCATCTCTAAGCCGTCTTGAACACGGTGTATCGCTTCTAGAGCCTTTGTTAGAGCTTCGTAGTGACGCATATTAGTTACTATCACGTCATTTTGTGTTACAGTAGGTAAGTTAGCTGAATTTGTAAGCAACTTTTCTAATTGTTCAACTCCTTCTTTCTCTTTTGCAGAAATAAATATAGAAGTTAGGCTAGGGTAGTGGGTTTGAGCTAGAGCTTCTAAGCCTTTTCTTTCACTTTCGTTGATTAACTCAGATTTGTTGAATACAAGTATTAATTGTTTGCTTTGTGCTCTAGGAACTATCTTTTCTGCTAGTTGTTGTATTTGTTCTGTAGCAGTAGGAGCATCAATTACCCATAATACAATTTCTGCTTGATCTAGTTTTTGGAAAGTTCTTTCGATTCCTAGACTCTCAATAGTGTCATGAGTCTCTCTTATACCTGCTGTATCAATGAAGCGGAATGTTATTCCTCCAATATTCATAGTATCTTCTATGACATCTCTGGTTGTGCCGTGGATATTACTAACAATAGCTTTATCTTCATTGAGTAGAGCATTCAGAAGTGTAGATTTCCCAGCATTGGTTTCCCCAATAATAGCTACAGGAACACCATTCTTTATGGCATTACCTACACTAAAGGAGTTGGTTAATTTAGAGATTACTTGTTCTATTTTATCTGCCAAAGCTTTTAGTTGATCTCTATTCGCAAACTCTACATCCTCTTCACTAAAGTCTAGTTCTAATTCAATCATTGAAGTGATATGAAGCAATTGGTTGCGAAGCTCTGCTAGTTCCTTACTAAAACCCCCACGCATTTGGCTCATCGCTAGTCGGTGGGTTGCAGCCGAAGTAGAAGCTATAAGGTCTGCTACAGCTTCAGCTTGGCTTAAGTCCATCTTTCCATTAAGGAAGGCTCTTTGCGTGTACTCTCCAGGTTGGGCTGTTCGACAACCATTTTTAATAAGTAACTCCATTACCTTTTGTAAAATATAGGTTGATCCATGACATGTTATCTCAACAGAGTTTTCTCCTGTAAAAGAATGAGGAGCTTTAAAAAGGCTGATGAGTACTTCATCTATAACTTCTTCATGGTCTATTATTTTTCCGAAAGTTAGAGTATATGCAGGTTGCTCATGCAATATTTTATCCTTTTTAAATGGACGAAATATTTTTTCTGTAATTGTAATAGCATCCTTTCCAGACACTCGGATGGTACCTATGGCTCCACCTTGTGCTGTCGCTATTGCGCATATTGTATCTTGATTTATCATACTAGTACTTATTAATAGGGCAAAGATACGTGTTTTTTTATGAATGTGTTGAATAAAAATAAAAACGGGATATAGCAGATTGGCTATATCCCGTTATATATCATTAATGTAGGTTAATTAGATACGATCTAATACTGTTTTGATCAGTACATCAATAGTGTTTTTATAACCTGTATTCGCTTCTTCTTTTAAACGATTGGCTATTACCATACAAACAGTCATCGCTTTATGTCCCATTAATTTTGCTAGACCAGCTAATGCAGAACTTTCCATCTCAAAGTTGGTAATTTGCATATTATTATGCTTGAATTCAACTATTTTATGGTTTTGTTCTGGATCACGTAATGGAACACGCAATTGACGTCCTTGTGGACCGTAAAAACCACCACAAGCGATAGTGACACCGCGCACCATATCATCTTTACCGATACGGTCAATAAGTTCTGCACTAGCATCAACTACGTAAGGATGAGGCTGGCACATACTTCCTGTCCAACCCATATGCTTAATGAATGCTTCTTCAAATTCTAGATCACACGCTTCATCTCTGCCTGCATAGAAATTAAGTAATCCATCAAATCCCATAGATTTTTGAGAACATACAAATGTTCCTACAGGAGTAAAAGGTTGAAGACCACCACAAGTGCCTAAACGAACCATCTCCAATTGACGGAAATTTTCATGTTCAGTTCTTGTTTGGAAATCTATATTAGCCAAAGCATCTAGCTCATTCACAACGATGTCAATATTGTCACAACCAATACCTGTAGATACTACAGTGATTCGCTTTCCCTTATATGTCCCAGTTATTGTGTTAAATTCACGGCTTGAAATATTGCACTCTGTAGTTTCAAAGTGTGATGCTACAAGAGCAACACGACCAGGATCACCAACAAGAATTACTTTATCCGCTACATGTTCTGGTTTAATGTGTAAATGGAAGATAGAACCATCTTCATTAATGATTAATTGAGAAGAGGGAAATGTCTTTTTCATATTGTGTGTTTTTTTAGATTGATAAATTGATTTATTTTATGTCTATGCTTATTTCTTTTCTTCACCACCAATGGTGTTGCGCATAGATGTGTCTGCTTGAATGTTTTCCATTCGGTAATAGTCCATAATACCTAAATTACCAGAACGGAATGCTTCTGCAAGAGCTTTAGGTACTTCAGCTTCAGCCTCAATAACTTTAGCTCGAGCTTCTTGTGCTTTTGCTTTCATTTCTTGTTCATTTGCTACAGCCATAGCACGACGTTCTTCCGCTTTAGCTTGTGCAATGTTTTTATCAGCATTTGCTTGATCCATCTGAAGTCTAGCTCCAATGTTTTCACCTATATCAATATCCGCGATATCAATAGATAGAATTTCAAAGGCTGTACCTGCATCTAGCCCTTTTTTAAGCACTAGTTTTGAAATAGAATCAGGATTTTCTAATACTGATTTGTGGTTTACTGATGAACCAATGGAGGAAACAATACCTTCGCCTACACGGGCAAGAATAGTATCTTCGCCAGCACCCCCAACTAGTTGACGAATACTTGCACGAACAGTAACACGTGCTTTTACTATCAACTGAATACCATCTTTAGCTACAGCTGTAACTCTTGATGTATCAATAACTTTAGGGTTAACCGACATTTGTACTGCTTCAAAGACATCACGACCTGCCAAGTCAATGGCTGTAGCCATTTGGAATGATAGATCCATTTCAGCTTTTGATGCAGATACAAGGGCATGAACTACTTGTTCCACATGACCACCAGCTAAGTAGTGGGCTTCTAATCCATTTCTCGTTACATCTTGAATACCTGCTTTGTGGGCTTCGATTAGTGCACGCACAATAACATAAGGTGGCACTTTACGAATGCGCATCAATGCTAGTTGTAACAGAGAGATTTTAACTCCTGAAACTTTGGCCGAGAACCAAAGAAAGAAGGGAACGTAATGGAAGAATATAGCTAATACGACTAATATTATCACGAATGAGATAATAAAGGGTACAAGTGATAATTCCAATGGTGTTTGTAATAAAATCATAGTCTTGTAGGATATTATTAATTAATAAATGATTTAAACTGTAGCTTTTCTTACTGAAACTTCTGCTGTTTTAACAGCAACAACTTCAATAGGTATTTTTTCATCAATAAAGCCATTCGCAGACTTTACTTCTATATCTTGACCATTAATCATTGCTCTGCCATAAAGAGCTAATCGTGTTGTTGATATACCTTTATCACCCACCTTTATACTTCTTTCTGCAGATCTATCTATTGTGGAATCAATGTTTTCCTTTAAGGAATACTTATCAATTTTTTTCCATCGTATAAAATAATAAATAGCAATTAAGGCTATTATTCCCGAAGATATTGTTGTAATATATCCAGCAGTTGTTCCGAGGTGTACAAAGGCATAATAGATAGAATAACCCATACAGCCCAATCCAGCAATAGCAGATAATGTCATCCCTGGGAAAATAAATAGCTCTAAGATAAAGAACACTATCGCTGCAACATTAAGTGCAATAATTAATAATATGTCCATAGTTGTTGTATTATTGTAGCTCTAATGAGCGGATTAATTTAGCTTGTTGTTGCATTTCATGATGCATTATGCTTACTCTCTTTTCTAAATCTAGAATAGCTGGTGCTTTTTGTTTGTCGGGGTTCTTTTCAAACTGAATTCTTAGATTTTTTAGTTTGTCTTTTTGAGAGGTTAAGTCTTTTTCCATGACTTGGTATTTTATGAACTCTTCACGTGCTTTATTTGATTTAAAGTCTCTTAGTGAAGTATAAACAAACTGATCATTGACTATAAAATTAAAATCAGCATTATTAGTTTGCTTAGGCTGATAGTTTATTGCGAATTTCAATCTTTGTAAGCCATCTTCAACTGCTTTTTTATCTTTCCATGTGAGTTTTATATCTTTTAATGCAGCCAGATTTCTTAGTTCTTCTATAGGAGTAGTTTCAAAGTCATAGGTGCGTTTTACTTTATTAGGAATAAAAATATAAATGCACACTTTGTCTTTCGGTTGGAATCTATCAGATGCAAACCATCCTAGATTGTTAAATTCATCAATGACATACATATAATCATTGTAGAAGGAGTTGAAAGGCATTCCTACATTTTCAGGTACTAAATATCCATCTGTATTGGTGTTGTATCTAGTAACTAATATATCATAACCTCCCATTAAATCTTGACTGTCTGAAGCATAAAAAAGTGTTATACCATCATTCAGTACAAAAGGATAACTAATGTTGATTGAATCTTTATTTAAATCTGAAAGAGCTTTTTCTTCCGTCCATTCTTCTCCTAATTTAGTTTGGGCAAAGAGTTGATAAAAACCACTTGCATTCTTTTGGCTTAGATATCTTTTATTACCTCTTTCTGTTTGATACAATATAGGTTTTTGTCCTGTAGAATCGACTTCTTGATTCGTGATATAAGTTAAAGAACCTGATTCTTCACTGAGCTTGTAGGTTTGTAAAAAATCGGCTTTATCTACTACAATACTATCAATAACTATTACTTGCTCAACGCCTTTAAGCATACGTTGATTTAATTTGGTTTGCTGCAATAAATCCTCTAAATCTGAAGTGTCTTTTTTCCTTCTTTGTTGAGTTTTTATATAGCTTTCGAGTACATCTACGGCTTCATCAAATTGATAATTAGCTAAGTAAGCTTGCCCTAGATAATATGCAGCATCAGGCACTCTTCTTTTATTTGCCAACTCAAGAGGCTTTATCGCTTTATCACTTTCTCCAGTTTTAAGTGCACTTACACCATACCAGAAATTATAATTAGGATTATTGGGATATGATTTCAAGAATTTTTCAAACATAGGTTTTGCTTCTTCATACTTATTATGGGCATAAAGAGCACGAGCCTCGTCAATGGTTTGTGCCTGTAAAGGCACTATGAATAATAAAGATAGTAATGAGAATAAGATTTTATTTCTAGTCATTTTTCCTAAATAACGGATATTCATAATATTCAAAAATAGTAATAATTTTGGAATAAGTTCGACAATTACAAGTCTTTTACGTTATAATGAAAACACCTTTCAGACATTCTTGTTTAGCTTTGGATGTATTATCTTTGCGCAAAAATAAATATTAGATTTTTTTATGGAGGATAACAAAGGAGAGTTCAAGCTTTTACAGAGAATTAACAGAAGATTGATTCAAGGAATAAGAGATTATCGACTAATTGAAGATGGAGATCATATTTTAATTGCTATCTCAGGTGGAAAGGACTCCCTGGCACTTGCAGAACTTATGGCTGAGCGTGTAAAAATACTCAAACCGAAGTTTAAACTTTCTGCAGCTCATGTAGTGATGACTAATGTTAGCTATGAGTCCGACCATTCCTATATTCAACATTTTATAGAGGATTTGGGTATTCCTTTTTACTTGCTTGAAACCTCTTTTGATCCATCTGCTGATAAAAGAAAATCTCCATGTTTTCTTTGCTCTTGGAATCGCCGAAAACAGCTTTTTGAACTAGCAAAAACTCTTGGTTGTAATAAAATAGCATTGGGGCATCATATGGATGATATCCTCGCAACTTTATTGATGAATATGACTTTTCAAGGAAGTTTTAGTACTATGCCTCCTATGCTGAAGATGAGTAAGTTTGATATGACCATCATTCGTCCAATGTGTCTGATTGAAGAGAAAGACTTAATAGCTCTTTCTGCATTGAGAGCATATAAGAAACAGATAAAAAACTGCCCATACGAATCAGAAACAAATCGTAAAGTAATGGGAGAGGTCTTAAAAACGTTAGAAAAAATAAGCCCAGAAGCTAGATATAGCTTATGGGTTAGTATGTCAAATATTAACGAGAGTTTATTACCAAGAAAAATAGATGAATAGTTGCTAATTTGCAACAAAAGTTTTAAATCCTTCAGTAAGGAATGTTTTATATTCTCCCGAAGTCTCTTCTGTATAGATAAAGCATGCTTCTACATGGGGCACTTTCTGTAAGATGGCTTTAGCTTCATCTAGACCTACAACCATAAATGCTGTAGCAAGTGCATCAGCTGTCATACAATCGTTGGCCAAAACAGTTGATGATAGAATACTATGCTGTACAGGATACCCCGTTTTAGGGCTAATGGTATGTGCATATTTTTTGCCATCTTTCACATAATAATTTCTGTAATTACCCGATGTTGCCAAAGCTTTATTTTCGATTTTTACAATAAGCTCTAGTTCTTGATTGTTTGAAAGTGGATCGTCAGATGGCTTGTTGATCCCGATTCTCCAAGAATCTCCCTTGCTATTTTTCCCTTTAGTTAAAATCTCTCCACCTATGTCGATCATATAGTTTTTGATACCTTTACTCTCTAATAGGTCGCCTATAACATCGACAGCATAGCCTTTAGCGATAGCACTACAGTCGAGTATTATTTCGGGGTTCTCTTTTATAATTTTACCTTTTTCTAGTGCTATTTTTTCATAGCCGATATATTGCAGAAGGCTATCTACTATGAGGGAGTCGGGAAATTCTCCTTTTTTAAAACCAAAGCCCCAAGCATTAACGAGGGGAGCAACGGTAATATCAAATGCTCCATCACTTATTTTTGATATTTCTTGAGCTCTCTTAAATACATTGGTGAATAGAGTATCCAACTCTACTTCTTCATTTCTATTCACTTTAGAAATAATAGACTGTTCTTTAAAGGGAGAGAGTGAGAGGTCTATTCTGTCTAATTCTTTGGTTACATCTGGTTGAATATCTTTATCATATTGATAGGTAATAGCATAGATAGTACCAAATATAGAACCTTGTATTTTGTGATACTTTTGCTTATCAAGATTATTGGATAAAATCCATGCAGATCCAGCAACAAGTAGGATAAGCCAAAATATATTTTTTTTAATTTTGTTCGTCATTTCTTGTACAGATAATTATTTCTTTTTCTTTCCTGGAATTCTATAAATGATAGAATAATGGAGTCCTACTCTTGAACTTTTATATATTCCATAACCAGGAACATACCAAGGGTTTCCATATTCATTTTCTTCAGCAGATAGGCGATATTTTAATCTTAGCGACCATCCCATATAGAAGTTTTTATAAATAGCAGTTCTAACACCAATAACAAACTCTATCCAATGCATAGAACTAGAGATATTTTGTTTTTGTAGAGTTACAGGATCTTTCCATATTTCGTCATAAATGCTAGGGTTTTCTATTTGATCACCCCAAGCACCATCTTTTAATGCTAAATTATCAAGATCAAAATCGAACTTAGTAAAGCCATATCGTAAACCTACAGTAAGGTGGTTGTTCTTGTGTTTCTTATATAAGAAATTATAATCTGCCCCGATTCTAAAATATGGAGCTTTTGTTTTATACTGAGTACCGTGTTCGCTCCACTTATCTGTATTAGCATAACCTAGTTCGATGGTTGGGAAAAAGCGATTCTTGAGATTGATGTCAATATTAATCTCATTAGTAAGATAGTCATCAGAATAAGCTTTATAAATAGGTCCCATCAAATCGTATCCAATATAAATGCCATTGAAGAAAGGCACAGTAGATTGATCGATAAGAATAGGTCTTTCGATTTCGTCCTTGTTATCCTCTTTAATCTCTTGTTTTTCTTGAGCCGATAATGGTAAGCTCATGAATAGCATAAGGCTAAAAAGAAATAGCTTAATATATGATTTTGATGTTTTCTCTTCCATAATTATTTGCCTCGTTATTTCTTAAAGAAACAGAGTCTAATGTGTGTTGGGTGTAGCCAATGACTTTTTCTATTGATTGTCGCATCTGGTAGCCACACTCAATAGACACAAAGAAAGATGTATTTTTGTGTGATATCCAAATGGTATCATTGTTTTTAGCTTCGTCGCTGTATTCTAGTACTAGAGCTGTTGTGTCTTTGGTATATCTTAATGGAGAATCAAATGTATGTACTAATTCTCCTTTGTTTAGTAATATAGAATCTGTTTCTAGAGCTTTAACAGTAAGCGATTTTAATGTGTCGGGTAGTAATATGTTTTTATTCGCTCCATACTTGTAAATATAGCTAACCATAAAAGGGCGAGCTGTCATAGAGCAGTCGCTATCTTCGGAACAACTTATGAGTAGTCCTGTAATACTTATAAAGCAAAGGGCTACAGACAATATAAATGTATATCTTTTATTCATGGTTAATAATTAAATTTTTTTCTGAATTTGATAATTGTTTCTTTCAGTTGAGCTTCTAGCTATAATTTCTCCTAAGAAGCCAGCAACAAAAAGCTGACAGCCTATAATCATTGTTGTCAATGAGATATAAAAATAAGGAGAATCTGTTACAAGTCTATACGGATAGCCATTTTTCATCTGATAAAGTTTTGTAGCTCCCACGATTATGATTGCGATAAAGCCTAAAAAGAACATTAAAGAGCCTAATAATCCGAAGAAATGCATGGGTCTGATTCCAAATTTAGATAGAAACCATAGGGTGATTAAGTCCAAGTATCCATTTACGAACCTACTTAGTCCAAATTTAGTCTTTCCATACTTACGAGCCTGATGATGGACAACTTTCTCTCCTATATTATGAAAACCCGCATTTTTAGCT
The DNA here is from genome assembly GCA_000212915.1 of Bacteroides coprosuis DSM 18011. Classification (NCBI taxonomy): domain Bacteria; kingdom Pseudomonadati; phylum Bacteroidota; class Bacteroidia; order Bacteroidales; family Bacteroidaceae; genus Bacteroides; species Bacteroides coprosuis. Next base: position 2,760,299 of record CM001167.1, on the reverse strand, counting down.
AGATATGGGATATAACGATGCATTTCGCCATATACCTCTATATTTTTAACAACCTCTTTTTTATAAGCTTTTAATCCACAATTAAAGTCATGTAAATTTTTTATTCCAGATACCTTTCTAGCGGTGGCATTGAATAGCTTTGTAGGGATAGTCTTTGATAGCGGATCATATCTTTTTTTCTTCCACCCAGAAACTAAATCATAATCCTCTTCTGTAATCATGCGGTAGAGTTCGGGGATCTCTTCTGGGCTATCTTGTAAATCAGCATCCATAGTAATGACAACATCACCCTCTACTTTTTTGAATCCGCAATAAAGAGCAGGTGACTTTCCATAATTTCTTCTAAATTTTAGCCCTTTTACCTCAGGGTTTTCTTTGTGAAGATTTTCTATTATTTTCCAAGAGTTGTCTGTACTACCATCGTCTATAAAAACAACTTCGTAAGAGAAGTTGTGAGAATCCATGACTTGTTTTATCCAAGCATAAAGCTCTGGAAGAGATTCTTCTTCATTCAATAATGGTATAACTACGGATATATCCATGGGTTTTCTTATCTTTTAGTAATCTGTTTTGGGTTTTCTACGACCAATTAAAGCTGTAGGTATTGCTAATAATACACCTAAAAAAGTGTTTCGAGATAAATTATCTAGAGTTATATCTGTTGCAGTTAAGCTTGAAAGATATGATATAGCTTCATTAAATGTTTTATCATAAAAATCATATTGAGGGTTATCAATATTTGCTTCTAGTAGCATATTAACTTGTTCTTGCATATGCCCCAATACGAGACCTTGGTCAATAAATTGGAAATAAATGAAATGAGCTACAGCTGTAAGCATTGATGCAAATAAATAGACTAAAGCTGTAAATACAAATGCCTGACTAAAGGTTATCACTCCTCCACATACTTTGTTTCGATAAATCTTTAGATAATAATATCCCATAAAAGGTACACCTAAAGTAAGTCCTATAAAAAGAAATGTAAGAAATGGTATAGTGAAGGATAGGGGGAATAGTATAAATTTTAGAATCCAATAAACTCCCATATATGTACCAAAGTACATGGCATGATGTTGTATACTCGTATTTCGTTGTTTCATATAGTTTTTCAGTGATATAAAGACAAAGGTATAAATAAAAGCCTTTATATAATGAATTAGAGACTCAAAACTTCGTATAATACTAGCCTCTGAAAAAAAGAATAAAAATATTTTAAAAATAATCTTTTGAAATACAATGTCTTAGCCTATTAGTGTAAAAATTTATTATAGCTAGACTTGCAATTTAAATAAAAAGAAGTACCTTTGCAATGCAATTACGGGTAAGTCCTATACGGCCAGCTCCCTGTGAATCCTCCAGGGCTTGATCGCAGCAAAGGTAATAGGTTGTAGCGGCGCGATATAGTAAGCTTACCCACCCGCCTCTTTAGCTCAGTTGGCCAGAGCACGTGATTTGTAATCTCGGGGTCGTTGGTTCGAATCCGACAAGAGGCTCAAAAGACTATCAATTGATAGTCTTTTTTTTTATGCCTTTTTTTAGGTTTTGACTATTAAGGGGTCAGTCCGTATTCTTGGGGATTTAACAATTAGGCGTATAGCATCATCACTCTATACAGATAGAATTTTACATCATCTACTCCTCTGAATGTAGCTCTGAAAGATTTAAGTTTGGCATTGAAAGATTCAGCTGAAGTATTGGTAAGTCTGTTTTCAAAGAAATTTAATATCCTATCATTGTGATTTTTAAAGGTTTCTATTACCGTATTGAACTGAGGGTAATTCCACTGCTCTACCTTATTAAACCACAGTGCAAGCTTTACCCTGGCAACATTTTTATCGTAGTTATGTGAGTATATCTGTCCAAGTTGTAAAGTCAAATAATAGAATTGTTTTATGTCGTCAAACTGCTTAAAGAGTATCTCAGCCCTTATTCTTTGGGAGTCTGTCCATTTATCAGGACTTTTGAATAGTAGATATCTGCTGCGTACAAGAAGCTGTCTTATGGTATCCCCGTTATCAAAACATGGAGGTATATATTTTCTATTTTCTTTCCTTGCTCTTTTTATGTTTGAGTTCTCCTGCTCAATAGCTTGCCAGCGGTATTGCACGCGCAGCTCCTGCAATGCATCCTGCATCAACTTTTGTACATGAAAACGGTCTATGATCTGTGTAGCGTAAGGAAAGCATCTCTTGGCTATCTGCCTCATACTTCCGGCCATGTCAAGAGTCACGTTCTTGACCATCCTACGTTTTCCTTCTGGTAACTTCATCAGATATCTACATACATCGTCAGCCTTTGTTCCCTTTATCATAGCTATAATCGTACCATGCTTACCATGACCAGCCTTACCCGTTACAATGGTGTATAACTCTCCGTTGCTTAGGGCTGTTTCGTCAATAGATATGTTCTCACCTAAATTGTCTTTAAAATACATGTACTGATCAGCATGAGAGAGCTGATTCCAAGAACGATAACCACTTAGATGTTCCTTGTAGTAATCGTTAAGTGTCTTCGACTTCAGATGGCAGAAGTCAGCTACTACTTTTATGCTAACTTCATGATTGTCAATGTAACTCTTTTAAAAAAGAACCAAACTCGGCTGTTATCCTAGTCCCGTCTGCAACCAATTTCCAGTCTCTGCTGTATGTCTTACCAGTTTGCTTATCCTCCCATCTGCGACGTCTAACTTTCAAGTATACAGTGCGGTCGCGAACAGGAAAATCTGTAACTGTTATTGTTGGATAAAAACCTTTGGAAACTAGTGGAAGACTTGAATGCTCGTCTGGTATACTATTTTTCTCTTCAAGAGAGAATATATAATAATCACCCATGTCTGAATAGTCGGTAAAATCAAAAATAGTCAAGCATGCCTTTAGGAAGGAACATGGACAATATATCCTTATAATCGATTGCTTTCTTTTTCATGGATCAAAAGTAATATTTTATAAGGGAAGTAGAATGGACTAATTGTTAAATCCCCAACTTTACGGATCACCTGCAAAACTAGGGGGGATAACTTATTAAGCAAATAATTTAGTAACCCTAAATAGAAAGAAACTAATATCTGTAACCCCTCTTAGTTGAGTCCTAAAGGCTTTTAGTTTAGCGTTAAAACTCTCTGCAAAAGCATTTGTTGATCGATTGTTGAAGAAGTTTAATATTTCATCATAATGTGAATAGATGGTTCCTGCAATACTCTTAAAGGATTGAAAAGCAGTTTGCTCTACTCTATTATACCATTTGGCAAGAGAAAGTCTTGCTGCATCTTTAATTGTTTTACGATTAAAAATAGAGCGAAGCCCTAGTGATAGGCTATAGGCTTCTTTTAATGAAGGGTATTGTGCGAAAAGAATCTTAGCTCTTTCTTTTTGCTTATCAGACCATTTGTCTGCAGATTTAAAAAGAAGATATCGTCCTCTTGCTAGTAATTGTTTCTTTGTGTCTCCATTACTAAAAGTTAGAGGTTTATAGGTCTTACCTTCCATTTAGCTTGTTTAATCGCTTGATTTTCTTCTTCTATGGCTTCCCATCTGTGTTTTACTCGTACCTCTTGCACCGCTTCATTGGCTAATTTCTGCAGATGGAATCGGTCAATTACTCGACAGGCTTTAGGAAAACACACTCGAGCTATTTTATTCATACTATTAGCCATATCTAATGTGATCTCCTTGACTTGCTGTCTTAAACTCTCAGGCATCTTCATTAATACCTGGATAATTTTATCTGATTGAACACCAGCAATAATAGCGACTATGGTGCCCTGTTTCCCTTTATTATTGGGATTACTTAATATAGTATATAAGTCTCCATTGGTCATAGAGGTTTCATCGATACAGAGCCGTGGAGAAATGTTCTCTGGAAACAAAAGCCACTCTATAGCATGATCTTTCATTTGCCAATTCTTATATGAACTCAAGTGCTCTTTATAATGTCGCTCTAAAGAATCTCCATTAATATGGCAAATAGGCTCAAGAGAGCGGGCCGATACGGGGTATGTCTCTAGGTAGTTCTTTTAAAAAAGCCGCAAACTCCTTCGAGTAATGCGTTCCTTTTGCTAGTAAGTCATATTTGTTAGTCAAGTATTCTTTCGTTGTAGAATCATACCACTTACGACGACGTACTTTGAGAGTAACCTTCTTAAAACGAACAGGAAAGTCTTGGATAGTTATGGGGTCTAGAAAGCCTTTAGATTCTACTTTATGACCTTTACGATCAGCTGGTAAAGAGTCAAACTCATCCATAAAAATGGTAATAACATCTTTTACTTTAGTCACTTTGGTAATCTTGAAATAAGTAAGGAACTCTTCTGGTAAAATTAAGCGAACTACTTCGAGTAACATTTGAGAATCTTGCATAGCTTTTGTTTTTTCTACAAAGATAATCTTTTTGATGTTCCCCCCCTGCTTTTGCAGGTGATCCAACTTTACGGACTGACCCGTGATCCCTTAATCGGGAGGATGTATAATTTGAGCATAAAAAAAGAGAGATAAATTTATCTCTCTTTTGGGGTGACTAGTGGGATTCGAACCCACGACATCCAGAACCACAATCTGACGCTCTAACCGACTGAACTATAGTCACCATTTTGACTTTGTTTGCATTGAGTATGTTTGTTTCTCAAATGCGTTGCAAAGATAAGGCTTTAGTTTTAATCTGCAAATAATTAATAGATTTATTTTACTAAAAATCGTAATATTTTACTTGAGGACTATTCGCTTGCATCACCTTCTGAGCCCTTTGTTTGAAGATACTCAGTTTGTTATAGCTAAATGAGTTCAAAGAATCTTTTTCGTGAGAAATAGGAAAAAGAATATAGTTTTTTTCTCCAGTAATAGAAGGTCTGCCTGTCCATACCAATGAATAAGATACTTCGCTATCCATTTGTTTTTGATTTCCGAATAATTTTAGTTTTAAAATCATTCCACCATCAGTGTCTATTTGTGACATATTAGAAATGAAATTACCCAAGGAGTATGCTACTATGTGCTGTTTTTGATTGACGCTATCTTTATATATTTTGATAGGTTGGATGACATGGGGATGTGCACCAATAATATGATCTGCTCCATTTTTTATCATCCAATTAGCTAACTTCTTTTGTTGTTTGTTGGGCGAGGTTATATATTCTTCTCCCCAATGGATGCATACAATAATGGCATTTGATTGATTAATCTTAGCCTTTTCTAGATCTTGCTTAATCTGAATAGTGTCAATTAAATTAACTGCAAAAGGATTAGGTATGCCAATGCCATTTGTTCCATAAGTATAGTTAAGAAAAGCTATTTTCTTATTTTTGATAGAAATGTAGTAGGGATGATTTTTTTCTTGCTCGTCTTTATTTATATAAGTACCTAAATGTTTTAAATCCAAACTATCAAGAACCTCAATAGTGCGTCTTAGTCCTTTGGCGTGTCTATCGACACAATGATTGTTGGCGGTTAGAATTAGATTAAAGCCTGTGCTTTTTATTTCTTGGGCGAACTCTGATGGTGCAGAGAACATCGGATACCCTGCGTATGGTGGAGCACCTATCGGTGTTTCTAAATTACATGTTGAAATATCTGATGATTGAATTTCTTTCTTGACATATTGGTAATATGAAGAATAATCAAATCCTTTTTTAGTCTGAGCAGCTTCTAATTGGGCTTTATGTTGCATAACATCGCCTACAAACAATAAAGTAATTGTATCATTGATATGCGTTATTATTGAATCAGCAGGTATTACGGTTGAAGTTGGGTTATTCTGCTTTTTAAGCTGGCAACTTGAAAAGAAGATAAAGAATAAGCTAAGGTATAGAGATGCTTTTCGCATATAGGTGTAAATTGAAAGAGGGAGGCTTAACGTCTCCCTCTTTTATTAATTTATTTGTATATCTCTTTTTTCCCTGCAAGGAGCGTGTTTCGCATTAGTGAAACAATTGTCATCGGACCAACCCCTCCCGGAACTGGAGTTATAAATGAGCATTTGGGTGCAACATTCTCGAAATCGACATCTCCATGAAGTTTGAATCCAGATTTAGTTTTAGTAGAAGGTAATCTTGTTGTACCTACATCAATAACTACTGCTCCTTCTTTAACCATTTCTGCTTTTACAAACTCTGGTTGTCCAAGAGCTGCAATAATGATATCTGCTGTTTTACATTCTTCTGCAATGTTTGCTGTACGACTGTGGCATACAGTTACTGTAGCATTGCCAGGATATGCTTTTTGCATCATGAGAGCAGCCATAGGTTTACCTACAATATTGCTTCTTCCCAAAACGACGCATTTTTTACCCGAAGTTTCAATTTTATATCTTCTGAGTAACTCTAAGATCCCATTGGGAGTTGCAGATATATAGCAAGGTAATCCAATAGATAATCGACCTACATTGATGGGGTGGAAGCCATCTACATCTTTCCGGTAATCAATAGCTTCAATCACTTTTTGTTCAGAGATATGTTTTGGTAAAGGTAGCTGAACGATGAATCCATCTACATCAGCATCTTTATTTAAATCTTCTACCTTTTGAAGAAGTTCTTTTTCTGTAACGTCTTCTTCATATCGAATCAGTGATGATTTAAAGCCACAGGCTTCACAAGCTTTTACTTTAGATGCAACATAAGTTTCACTACCTCCATCATGTCCTACAAGAATTGCAGCAAGATGAGGGCGTTTACCACCCTTTGCAACTATTTCTTTTACTTCCTCAGCAATTTCTTTTTTTATTTGTGTAGAAACTGCTTTTCCATCAATAAGTGTCATAGTATATAGTTTAGTAATAAGTTCTACTTGTTTTTATTTCATTTTAGGCATAAAGCGAGCAAACTTACTAGGACCACCAGTAACCATTTTCATCATTTTACGAGTTTGGTCAAATTGTTTAAGTAGTCTGTTCACTTCTTGAATAGTGGTACCACTACCATCAGCAATCCTTTTACGGCGTGTGCCGTTGATAAGAGCTGGGTCTGTTCTTTCTGCAGGTGTCATAGAGAATATAATGGCCTCAATACTTTTGAATGCATTATCATCAATATCAATGTCCTTAATCGCTTTTCCTACACCTGGGATCATAGCAGCAAGCTCTTTAAGATTCCCCATCTTTTTAATTTGATGTATTTGAGATAGGAAGTCGTTAAAGTCGAATTGATTCTTTTGAATCTTCTTTTGAAGTTTTTTTGCTTCATCTTCGTCGTATTGTTCTTGAGCTCTTTCAACAAGTGAAACAATGTCACCCATTCCTAAGATTCTATCAGCCATACGAGAAGGGTGGAATTGATCAATTGCCTCTAGCTTTTCTCCTGTCCCTACAAACTTAATTGGTTTGTTTACTACAGTACGAATCGATAAAGCAGCACCACCACGTGTGTCACCATCAAGTTTAGTTAAGACAACTCCATCAAAGTTTAATCTTTCATTAAACTCTTTTGCTGTATTTACTGCGTCTTGACCAGTCATTGAGTCAACAACAAAAAGAACCTCATTTGGATTAATGGCCTTTTTAATTGATTCAATTTCGTTCATCATTTGTTCGTCAATAGCAAGACGACCCGCGGTATCAATGATTACAATATCGTTGCCTTTGGCTTTAGCCTCTTGTATTGCATTTTGAGCAATCTTTACAGGATCTTTACTATCTGGTTCTGCATAAACAGGAACATTAATTTGTTCTCCCAAAACTTTTAACTGATCTATTGCAGCAGGACGATAAACGTCACAAGCTACAAGAAGAGGAGATTTATGCTTTTTAGTTTTTAATAACTTAGCAAGTTTACCAGAAAAAGTGGTTTTACCAGAACCTTGTAGTCCAGACATTAATATAACAGCTGGTTTACCTTGAACATCAAAGTCTGCTGTTTCTCCACCCATTAATTGAGTTAACTCGTCATGGACGATTTTAACCATTAATTGGCTTGGTTTAACTGCTGTTAGAACATCTTGTCCTAAAGCTTTTTCTTTAACAGTATCTGTAAATTTCTTAGCGACTTTGTAGTTTACGTCGGCGTCTAATAATGCTCTACGTACATCCTTTAATGTTTCTGCAACATTAATTTCGGTGATGGTTCCTTCACCTTTAAGCAATTTGAACGACCTTTCTAGTCTTTCACTTAAATTATCGAACATATATGATCTTGTATTTCAGTTTTTGTTTATGATTTCACAACTCTCTGTACTAATGTTACAAATGTACGAAAAACTCTTGTATTTATATCTTTTTGTTTTGCCAATTTCCTTTTTTGAAATAAAGGTAACTTACAATAAATATCATTCCGTAATATACGATTTCTGTTGTGAAGCAAATTTCTACAGGAGCTTTAAATCCAAGTCCTACAGTACCAATGTATAGTGTATATACAGTGATCGTTATTATTTCTAGCCATAATGCAGAACGAGTATTCCCTGTTCCAGAAATGGCACTAAATATAATGTTGGCAACAGACCCAATAAGCATAGCTATTATTATCACATAAATGGAATGTACAGAACCATCTATAATAGATGTACTATCTGTGTAGATAGATAATATGGCTTTTGGGAACAAAAAGGCTAATGTCGTGAGTACAGCCATTATCAGAAATGAGACCCTGGCTATTTTCCATACTAGTCTTGGCACATCTTTTATACCTCCTGCTCCAATTAGATTACTCACCAAACTATTGGCTGTGGTAGATAGGGCATTGACGGGTATTAATAGTACTACATAAATACTCCTTACAATATTTGCTATGGCTAGTTGGTGTTCTCCTAATCTCTCTACAGCTACGAAGAAGACAAACCAAGTAGACATAGACAAGAAGTATTGTAACATTGTAAATGATGAGATTTCTAGAATTCTGCCTAAGAGCTTGGGGTTAAAAGAATGGCGTAAATTGGTAAGACCATATTTTTTGAAATTAACTGTAGCATAGGTATAAATGATAAAGAATAAAATTGAAGTTGCTTCTGCCAAAACAGATGCTATAGCTGCGCCTTTAATACCCAATGCAGGCAATCCGAAATTGCCAAAGATCAATCCATAGTCTAGTAAAACATTAGTAAGGGCCATAAATATAGCATTCAAAGTCATTACTTTTGTTCTTGTTATGCCTACATAGAAAGCTCTGAACATGACATTTATAAAGGAAAAGAAGAATCCATAAATACGCCAATCCAAAAATTCCATAGTAGCACTATAGACATCTGGGGATTTTACCAGTATATGCATGATGTCACCACCAAAAGCTTTGGTTAGTCCAAACAGTAGTAATGCCATTCCTAAAAGGAATATAATACCTTGAATCATCACCGGACCTACTTCGAAGAATCTACCTTCTCCGTTTCTTCTGGCTATTACTATCTGAGATCCAGTGCTAAAACCGAAAGCAATGGTAAATATGCAGATATAAAATAGACCCCCCATTGCTGAAGCACCAATAGCTACCTCACTAACTCTTCCTAGAAAAGCTGTGTCTGTAACATTTATAATATTCTGTGCAAAAAGGCTTAGTAGGATTGGATAACTGACCTTCCAAATGTCTCGATTAGTGTATAACATATTAGTGCAATTTTAAAGAATGCGCAAAGATACTATTATTTATTCATAGAATATTCGTTTTTAATTCTCTTTAAGACAGATTTAAGAAATGAAAAAAGGTAGTATAGAACTCAATCCTATACTACCTTACAATAACTATTTTAGAGATGTTTTTGTTTTAGCTATTCATGCTCATTAAAAACTCTTCATTACTTCTAGTGTTTTCCATTTGCTTTTTAACAAATTCTATTGCTTCAAGAGGATTCATATCCGATAAATACTTACGTAAAATCCACATACGATCAAGAGTTGTTTTGTCTTGAAGAAGATCTTCTCTACGAGTACTTGAAGCAACAATATTAACGGCTGGATAAATACGTTTGTTAGATAAATTTCTATCTAATTGAAGTTCCATATTACCAGTACCTTTAAATTCTTCAAAAATGACTTCATCCATTTTTGAACCTGTATCAATAAGAGCTGTTGCTATAATAGTTAAAGAACCTCCATTTTCAATATTACGAGCTGCACCAAAGAAGCGTTTAGGTTTGTGTAGCGCATTGGCATCTACACCTCCAGATAATACTTTTCCTGAAGCAGGAGCTACAGTGTTGTATGCTCTAGCTAGTCTTGTAATTGAGTCTAAGAAGATTATTACATCGTGACCACATTCTACCATGCGTTTTGCTTTTTCTAAAACGATACCTGCAATTTTAACATGGCGGTCTGCTGGTTCATCAAAAGTAGAAGCAATAACTTCTGCATTTACACTTCGAGCCATATCTGTTACCTCTTCTGGACGTTCGTCAATAAGAAGCATAATCATATAAGCTTCGGGATGATTTGCAGCTATAGCATTAGCTATATTTTTAAGTAAAATGGTTTTACCAGTCTTAGGTTGTGCCACAATTAAGGCACGTTGTCCTTTTCCGATAGGAGAGAATAAGTCTACTACACGAGCAGACATTGAATCTGAAGAGTCTCCTTTGCAAAGTTGGAATTTTTCATCAGGGAATAATGGAGTCAGATGATCAAAGCTGATACGATCGCGTACAAAAGCTGGTTCTCTTCCATTAATCATCTCTACTTTCACAAGTGGAAAATATTTTTCACCTTCTTTGGGTGGACGAATAACTCCTTCAACCACATCTCCTGTGCGTAGTCCAAATAGTTTGATCTGCGACTGCGATACATAAATATCATCAGGTGAGGATAGGTAGTTGTAATCTGATGAACGAAGGAACCCATATCCATCCTGCATGGTTTCTAACACTCCAGAACCCTTTAAAATATCGTCAAACTCGTATGGTTTATTATCATTGCGATTATCATTACGGTTGTCGTTTCTATTGTCATTCCTATTATCGTTTCTTTTATCGTTACGATTATCTTTATTGGATTGACGTTGCTTATTATCTGAAGGATTAGACTTTTGCTTAGGAGTATTTTTTTGATTTGTAGCAGGAGGTGTTATTTCAGGAGTTGAAATAATTGTTTCCATTTTTGAGGCTGGTTTTCTAGCAATATCTTCGATAGGAATAAAGTCTTCATTAGGATCTACCTCTGTTTTCTTTGTTTCTACTTTTTCCTCTTTCTTTTCTTCTTTTTTAGAAGCTGGTTCTATCTTTTTAACCTCTTTCTTTTCGGGAGCAGTTACAGGTTTTACCTCTTTAACCTCTTTCTTTTCTTCTTGCTTCTTAGATGGAGTAGTTTCTTTTGTTTCTACTTTATCTTTATTTGCACTTGCAGGTGCTGCTTTTTTTGCTTTTGCTTCGGCTTCTTTAGCTTTTTCTGCTGCAGTTTTACGAGGGCGCCCAGGCTTACGTTTTTTAGGAGCTTCAGTTTCCTTTTTAGGGGCTTCAGCACCTTTCTTAACTTCTGCTTTCTTTTCGGCAGTAGCTGTGTTTTTTTCTTTTGGAGTAGATGTAGGTTTGTTTACAGTAGAATCTTCTCCTTCTGGTCTAGAAGTTTCACCGTTTTTGTTGGCAGAAATAACCTTGTCTTTATTCTCTTTTTTTACAGTGATTCTTGTACGTTTCTTTTTGTCGTCGTTACGATCATCTTTTTGCTTTTCGGCCTCTACTTTTTTTGAAGCACCAGCAATTGCTTGTTCGTCAAGAATTCTATAAACCAACTCTTCTTTTTTGAAAGAATCAGTTCTTTTAATTCCAAGTTCTTTAGCTATTTCTTTGAGTTCTGACAAGTTTTTGTCGTTCAATTGGATTATATTATACATATAATATAGTAAGTGGTTAATATTTGGGCTTTTGCAATAGTGCCATAGGGATATATCATCGCCTAATTTTGCACCAAAGTTAAGCTACTAGATTAAAAATGTGTTGGGGTATGTTATATTGAAGTGGAAACCAATATAAAGTGCTTCCTTTGATGTGGTAAGCCTTTGATTGGCTATTCAATAGTACAAAGATAGTTAAATAATTTAGGTAACCCGATATTTAGAAGAAAAAAACACGTTGTCTTCTTCTAAATAAGGGTTTTATATCAATAAAACCTGCCTATTTAACCTTTTTTAGCTTTCTGGCTTATGATTAATGCTCTTTTACTCTCTTTTGTTACTCGATATCGGTTATCAGTTCTTTGACCAATGATCCAAATAATATCCTGATTGTGGATTAATAGCCATTGGTTCTCCTTTTCTTCAAGTGTGAATTTATTGTCTGTAAAGAAATCGCTGAGGTTTTTTCGCCCTGTCATCCCAAAAGGAATAAATGAGTCTCCTTGTTCCCATTTCCTTATACTTAGAGACTCTATATTGATAAGATCGGCATCAAAAACAGCATACTCTTTAGTTCTTGGTATCTTGAAATCTTTATCTATTACTTTTATAGTATATTGAAGTTGAGGCTTAATACATTCTTTATGGTCTGTTTCTTTAGAATAAATTATTATTCGATCTCTGTTTTTGATTAGATAATATTGTTCACTATGGAACTCTTTACTTTCATTGCTTGAGATAGATTCAAAAATATCTTGAATTTGTTTGCTGTTAAAACCGAGTGGATAGCAGATTTCATATAAGATCGTTTCAGGAGAGACTTCCTTTAGTAATTTCCCACCATCTATAATGTTTTCGGATTTAACACGGTTGATAGAGTTTGAGATAGATTGAGTATAGATTAATTGAACCTGGTTTAAATATTCAATTGTGTTTTGAATATTATTGAGGCAGGCGGAGTTTATTTGCTCCATTGTAGGAATAATATTTAGTCGCACTTTATTTCTTGCGAATTCATCTTCTAAATTTGTACTATCTGTTACGAAATCTTGCTGTCTGCTTTGTAAAAAAAACACTATTTCTTTTCTCGATATCGTGAGTAATGGACGAACAATATTACCATTTTTAGGTTGAATCCCTGTCAGTCCTTTTAGTCCAGCCCCACGGATGAGGTTTAATAAAAGAGTTTCAACATTATCATCCCTATGATGAGCTATAGCCACTTTTGTTGCATTCTCTTCCTTGCATAATCTCTCAAACCAATTATATCTAAGCTCTCTAGCAGCCATTTCGATAGAAAGTTTATGATCGGCAGCATATTTATACGTGTCAAAATGAGTTGAACGAAGTTTTATATCTAGCTTTTTGCAAAGTTGCACTACAAAGTCTTCATCTCGATCTGCTTCTTCTCCTCTGAGGTGAAAATTACAATGTGCTGCAATACACGAGTAACCCAAGTCTTTGAGTAAGATTAATAGTGCTACAGAATCAGCTCCGCCACTTAGTCCTACGATGATCTTATCTGCTTTAGTAAATAGGTTTTTATCCTTAATATACTTTGTTACAATCTCTTCTATCATATATGCAAATATACACTTTTGGTGGTAATAATTGGATACTTCTTTTGATAGAAATACTTAACTTTTGTTTTGCTATTTAAAAACAGTCTAAATAGTTTGCTACTCTGTTAGAATAGCCTATATTTGCACTCTAAAGAAATTTAATATATGCGTTTATCCGATTTACAAACAGGCGAGAAGGGCGTCATCGTAAAGGTATTAGGTCATGGGGGATTTAGAAAACGTATAGTTGAGATGGGTTTTATAAAGGGTAAAACAGTAGAAGTTATCTTAAATGCTCCTTTAAAAGACCCAATCAAATATCGTATTCTAGGCTATGAAGTTTCACTTAGACGCAGTGAAGCAGAGATGATCGAGGTTGTTAATGAGAAAGAAGCAATTAAAATCTTAGGAGATGAAGAGTTTTTAGATGGTCTTCATGAAGATATTAAACTGTCTGAAGAACAACTTAAAAGAATAGCTTTAGGTAAACGCCGAACAATTAAAGTAGCATTAGTAGGTAATCCCAACTGTGGTAAAACCTCATTGTTTAATATAGCATCAGGTGCTCATGCTAAGGTAGGAAACTATGGTGGCGTAACTGTAGATGCACATGAAGGATACTTCGAATTTGAAGGCTATCGATTTAAATTAGTTGATTTACCAGGAACTTATTCGCTTTCGGCATACACACCAGAAGAAAAGTATGTCCGTCAACATTTAGTTGAAGAAACTCCCGACATTATTGTAAACGTTGTAGATGCATCCAATTTAGAACGCAATTTATATCTAACCACCCAATTAATAGATATGAATGTTCGAATGGTCGTAGCTCTTAATATTTATGACGAGTTGGAAGCTAGAGGAGATAAACTAGACTATCTCAAACTAAGTAAAATGTTAGGGGTACCTATGATACCTACTATTTGTCGTCAGAATAAGGGTATAAATAATCTTTTTCATATTATTATTAATTTGTATGAAGGAGCTGATTTTATGGATAGGCATGGTAATATCTATCCAGAAGTACAAAAACAATTATCTGATTGGCACCAGAAATATGTGGATGAGTCTACCCATGAAAAACATATTGAAGACTACACAGACTCTCATAAACTTCAGAAAAAAGTATTTAAGCATATTCACATTAATCATGGTTCTATTATAGAGCATGGTATTGATGCCGTGAAGCGAGAAATTTCTGAGAATGAATCTATTCGGCACAAATATTCTACTCGATTTCTTTCTATAAAGCTACTTGAATCGGATCCTGAATTTGAGGAAATGGTACGAGAGCTTCCTAATGGAAACGAAATTCTGTCTAAAAGGAATGTTGCAGCTGCCAAAATAGAAAAAGCATATGATGAGGATGCGGAGTCGGCTATAACTGATGCAAAGTACCACTTTATATCAGGTTTACTAAAACAAACCTTGCAAACAGGTGCTAAGCCTTCACGTAAAATTACCGAATGGATCGACTCTATGGTTACTCATAAAATCTGGGGTTATCCTATTTTTATTCTCTTTATGTACATCATGTTTAGTTGTACGTTTATATTGGGAGAATACCCGATGGAAGGAATAGAATGGTTAGTAGAACAGCTAGGTGTGCTTGTTGGAGAAAATATGTCTGAAGGCGTGTTTAAAGATATGCTCATCGACGGAATAATAGCTGGGGTAGGAGGAGTTATTGTCTTTTTACCAAATATCTTAATTCTTTATTTCTTTATATCCTTAATGGAAGAGTCTGGCTATATGGCTAGAGCTGCATTTATAATGGATAAATTGATGAATAAAATGGGCTTACATGGTAAATCTTTTATTCCATTGCTAATGGGATTTGGATGTAATGTCCCAGCTATAATGGCCTCAAGAACGATAGAAAATAGAAAAAATAGGCTTGTTACCATCTTAGTGAATCCTTTAATGTCTTGTGGAGCTCGTCTACCGATCTATTTAGTTTTAATCGGAGCATTTTTTCCAAGTAATAGAGGATTGGTGTTACTTTCTATTTATTTGATAGGTATTGTTTTGGCTATAATAATGGCAAAGTTATTTACGAAATTCTTAGTAAAAGGAGATAATACCCCATTTGTAATGGAATTACCTCCTTATAGAATGCCTACCATGAAAGCAATTCTTCGCCATACATGGGATAAAGGATCTCAGTATTTAAAGAAGATGGGTTCAATTATTCTTATAGCTTCTGTAATAGTTTGGTTCTTGGGTGCATATCCAAAAGGAGATTTTGATACGGTACAAGAGCAGCAAGAACAATCTTATATCAGTTATATAGGAAAAGCTATTGAACCAGTAATGGAGCCTCTTGGGTTTGATTGGAAAATGGGTGTAGGTTTACTTTCTGGAGCAGGAGCAAAAGAGCTTGTAGTAAGTACACTTTCTGTATTATATGGAGCAGAAGATGAGGGTATAAATTTAGGTGAACGTATGGGTATTACGCCTCTAGTAGCTTATGCTTATATGATATTCTGTTTATTGTATTTCCCCTGTGTGGCAGCTATTGTGGCCGTGAAACAAGAAGCAGGTGGTTGGAAATGGGCATTGTTTACCATAGCTTATACCACAGCTTTAGCATGGTTAATGTCTTTCTTGATTTATAAAATTGGAGGATTATTTTTATGAGTAACTGGCAAGATTGGGCTGTAATTATCATACTTATACTTTGTTTTGGGTATGTAGCCTATAAAACATATAAATTTATTATGCGAACTAAGAGGAATGAAAACCCTTGTGATAGTTGCGCTACAGGTTGTGCTTTAAGAGATACTATAAAAGATAAGATGGATGGAAATAAGTGCTGTTCTTCTGTTCAGCCAAAAATAAAATTGAAAAAAGTTGATAAAAAGAAATAGCTTTTCTATCTTTGCAATCGCAAAAGCAAAAAGGTACCTTGGCCGAGTGGCTAGGCAGTGGTCTGCAAAACCATCCACGGCAGTTCGAATCTGCCAGGTACCTCGTTTTTAGAGCAAGGTATAAGCTCTTTTTAAGGTAAACTTTTGTTATCGGTACCTTGGCCGAGTGGCTAGGCAGTGGTCTGCAAAACCATCCACGGCAGTTCGAATCTGCCAGGTACCTCAGTAAAAGCTCCAATTTCACGTGAAATTGGAGCTTTTTTTATTTAAACATTTCGCGAACAGAAAATGGGTGTTAATTTATAAATATTCAATTTACCCATTTCGGCAGAATACTTTTTGGGAATCTAAAAGTGAAAGGAAGAGCTATTATGGGTTCTTTATTCTCTTTTTATTCTTTTAGATCTCATGCAGTAAGTTTCAGTCTAATTAAGAGGCTTTTATGACAAAAAAAGTCTCTTGATATAGATTAGGTGACTTTTATGTTCTTATCATGACACCGACATGATGATGCGATGACACCGACATGATATCTTCATGTCGGTGTCAGAGTGAGTTTTTTACTTCTTGAAGTAGTACTGATTTATGGAGATTTTTAGCGATAAAAACGCATATATTCATTCTCAGTAAATCTCTTTTATCCTCTTTTTTACTTCTATAATCTGTTACTATAGCATCTGTTTGGTGTTTTGATACTAAAACTGATAAGTAATTGCTAAGGCTAGAATAGATGTAGTGCACCTATATCTATTTTAGAATAAAAAGAACATTTAGTTTTGTTCTTTCTATACTATAGCTGATAAATAATTAATTAAGCTCATATAAATACTAAATTGTAACAATTGTTGAGCTTTCACTTGCCTTTTATTAAAAAAAACATAGATTCTAAAGAAGAATATAAATTGGCTGTTAAACATTTTTATATTTAGAATGTTTTAAGTTTAAGTCTTGATTTTATATTAATGATTCTTATAGTAGCTAATGTTCTTATTTATAAGCATATAAGGTTTACTCTTTTTGGCGTTTATTAAATATAGCCTTTGCTGTTTCAAAGAAGTATTTTGCTCCTTTAAGCTTATCTAATTAGTTGTTAGGATTTTATAAGTGAGTTTGTTGTTGGTTATTAAGAATGTATTAGTAACATTTTATGACTAAAAATAATGATAATTGTAAAATTATGGCTATTTTTGTAAATAATGATAGCATATTAGTGTAATTTTAAATATGTAATTGCTATAGGAGTACCACTCAAATATGAGAGTAAAATATAATGTTAAATAAATAAAGAATTAATCATGATGCACAAATCGCACAAAATGCATAGGCTATTTTTAGGATTAGTAATAATTCTAGCCTCTACATTTACAGCCCATGCACAAAAGGCTGCTTTAAAAACTAACTTGTTGTACGATGCTACAACAACATTTAACTTAGGAGCTGAATTTGGCTTGTCACCTAAATGGACTTTGGATGTTTCTGCAAACTACAATCCATGGACATTTAATGATAATAAAAAGTGGAAACATTGGTTTGTTCAGCCTGAAGCTCGTTATTGGCTATGTGAAAAATTTAATGGTCATTTCTTTGGCTTCCATCTTCATGGAGGACAATATAATGTAGGTCATATTGATACATCATTTAAATTTTTAGGAAATGATTTTGAAGCACTTAAAGATCATCGATTTGAAGGATGGTTTGTGGGAGCAGGTATTGGTTATGGATACTCTTGGGTGTTAGGTAAACATTGGAATATTGAAGCTGAAATAGCTTTGGGTTATGCATACATAAGATATGATAAGTACAAGTGTGGAACTTGTGGTAGCAAAGTAGGTAAAGGTGTACATAATTATGTAGGTCCTACAAAAGCTGCTTTATCGTTAGTTTATGTATTTTAAATTAGAAAAATAACAAGAATGAAAAAGTTTTTATATATAACACTGCTTTTATTGGGAGTTGCAGGATTTAGTAATGCCCAGACAGTCTTAGATGGCAAGGCTGAAGTATCTAATGTCGAAATTAATCGAGATGGCAAGCAGTTAAAAATTAGTATGGATGTAAATGCCACTCCTGCTGTACTAAAATCAAATGAAGAATTACAACTTACGCCAAGGTTGACAGGTGTAAATACTCATAAAGATCTTCCTACAATTATAGTTGCTGGTCGTAAAAGTATGATTTATAGAGAGAGAAATCCTCAATACTTTCAAGAAGAAAATAATCAGTTAGTAGTTAGGAAAGACAAGAAAAATCCTCAAGTTATTAATTATGTAACTTATACCGATTTTGAACCTTGGATGAATGGAGCTGATTTAGAGTTAGTAGAAAATGCTTGTGGTTGTTCAACTACATTATTAACTAGTAATGAACATAAATTAGATCGTTTTTTATTACCTCCAGTGGTATTAAAACCATTATTGAGTTATGTTGAACCCGCTGTAGAAAAACAAAAAAATAGATCTATTGAAGCTTCTGCATATTTAGATTTCCCTATTAATCAATATACAATACGTCCTGAATATAGAAATAATAATGCTGAGCTTTCTAAGATTAAAGAATCTATTAATCGTATTATTGAAGATGGTGATATCAACGTTTCTTCTATTAAATTAACAGGTCATGCTTCACCAGAAGGTTCTTATGCTGGAAATGAAAGATTGGCTCGTTTGAGAACAGATGCATTAAGAAAATATTTAATATCTGTATTCCCTAAGGTACAACCAGGTATTTTTGCTGCTGATTATGTTGCTGAAAACTGGGATGGTTTGGTGAAGATGTTAAATGAATCAACTTCATTCTCTTATAAAGAAGATGTGATGAATATAATTAACAGCACAACTGATTTAGATTCTCGTGAACGCAAGATTAGAGCTCTTGATGGTGGAAAAGCATTTAAAACACTATTGAGCGATTTCTTCCCTGCTTTGAGAAATACAAACTATGAAGTGAAATATATCGTTAGAGATTTTACTCCAGAAGAAGCTAAAGAAATTGTATGGTCTAAACCACAAAAACTTTCATTGGAAGAAATATACTCAGTAACTAAGCTTTACCCTTCTGATAGTAAGGAATATGGTGAGCTATTTGAAATAGCTGTACGTATGTACCCTACAGATGTTATTGCTAATTTAAATGCATCTACAAATGCTTTATTGGTGAAAGATACAGATAAAGCTAAGTTATATCTAGATCGTTTATCTGATGCTAAGAAAGATGGAGTTTATTATAATAATCTAGGTGTATATTATTTACTTACTGAACAATATACTCAGGCTGAAGATAATTTTAATAAGGCTATAGCTCTAGAATCTGCTAATGCAAAAGAAAATTTAGATATTTTAAAAGCAAAAGTAGAAGAGATTCAATTGATGAAGAGATAAAAAGTTTACTCTTATTTAATAAATGGAAGAGGCTGTCTTGTGATAGCCTCTTTTTTTATATCAGTGTACTTTATTAAACTCTAAATCTATCATTAAAACTGCAAATATTGTGTCCTTATGATCTATAGGGATTAAAGAATAGTTGTAATTAGTCTGTATTAGCTAATCTATAGTCTAGTATTTAGCTCTGACTATTCATTGGTATTATTACTATTTCGTCAAGCGTTTGCTTTGTACATCTATTTGGATGAGTAGTACCCACAGATAAGAAGTAGGTTGTAAGAAAATAGTCCTTGTTTTTTCTAAAATAACTTTTAACACAATAAGTTAGATAGGGTAGAAAACAAAAATAGGATTGCCATTTTTGGTAATCCTATTTGATATAAAGTTGCTTGAAAAGACTTTATTCTATTGGTTCTCCTTTATAAAAGTTTAGAATCTTAGTTCTAAATAAATACTCATATTTAGCTTGTATTAAATCGGATTCTGCTTTCATTAAGTTTATTTTAGCCTCATTGAATTCAATATTATTAGCTTTTCCTACTTCATATTTTTCCTTCATAAGTGTAAAGCTTTCATTATTTGCTTCTTGAGCTGATTTGCTAGCTTGGAATTTAGCTTCAGCAGCTGTTGCGCTATACCAAGCTTGTTGGATCTCTTTGTACAGTGTTTTTTTCTGATCTTCTAGTTGTATCAATTGGTTATTGAGACTAAGCTTTGCAGCTCTAACTTGATTGCGTGTGGCAAAGCGGTTGAATATAGGGATGCTCAGTGAGAAACCTACATACTTATTTAGATTGTTGGATAACTGTCTTCTGAAGGCTTCAGAGTCTTGGCCTTGAATAGTGAAATATCCAGAACCTATATTAGCACTAAATGAAAGTTTGGGCATAAAACCACTTTGAGCCAACTTAATACTCCTTTTTGCACTTTCACTTCTTAATTGAGCAGCCTCAATTTGAGGTTTAAAGAGCAATGCACTTTCATAGATTTCTGTTGGTGCAGTAAGGTTATCAAAGCCAAGATCCCCATCTAAGGGTTGTATTCCAAAAAAATCAGGCGAAGGAAGTTCTAAAAGTTGTGTTAAATCTAATAGTGCAATTTTATAATTATTTTGAGCTTCAACAAACTGCATTTCATCTTGTTTAAGTCTTGATTTTAACTCTGCAAGTTCTGCTTTGGATAGTTTGCCTAAGTTATATTGTTCGGTGCCTCGATCCAATTGTTCTTGGCTTAGAGTAATTTGGTTTTCAGCAACTTTAGTTATTTCTTGATTAAAAAGGACTTGAATATACTTTGATGTTACATTAATAGATAAATCTTCTTTAGCCTTTTTCAAGTCTGCTATTGCTGCTTTTAAATTGAGTTTTGCTAGAGCATATTGGTTTGGAATTTCTAACCCAGTAAAGAGTGGTACGCTAGTGGATAACCCAAAGTTTGCATTTGAAGTTTTTATATCCGTATAACTATTATCTACGGGAGAAGCTGAACGTCCCCAATTCCAGCCTTGACTGACATTCCCATTTAAATTGGGTAAGCGCGCCCACTTGTTCGTCTCTTTAGTTAGTTTATTTTCTTCAATAGCATTGTCCGCTTGCTTGATAGTCAGATTATTTTCTATAGCATAATCAATACATTCTTTCAAATTCCATGAAATAGGTTCTTGAGCAAATGTTGCAGTGAATAGAAATAGAAAAGCAGCTATTATTATATTTTGCTTAGAAAGTATCATAGCTTATTAATTTATAGGTAATCCTCTTAATTTTTCTTCTGTAGTTAATCCGTTTTTAACTTCAATATCAATACCATTACTTAATCCTACTAGTATTGATTTCTTTTCGAATTTCTGATTTTCTCCTGCTTGTACTTCTACCCACACAAAAGCACTATCATTAGACATCTCAACCACTCTTTCGGGTACGGTGAGTATTTGTGTTGCAGCATTTAAAACAATGGTTGCATTAGCTGAATATCCAGAACGAATAAATACAGAGTCGGGTCTTTCTACAGCTGCTTTAATTTCAAAGAGATTAGCTCCATTCTCTAGTTTTGCTTTAGGTGAAATATATTCTAGAGTCGCGTCAAAAACAAAGTTTTGGAGAGCCCCAATGCTTAGTTTTACATTCATACCTTCATGAACTTTACCAACTTCTGTTTCATCAATGTAACCTTTGAATATAAGATCATCCATATTGGCTACAGTAGCTATTGTTGTACCATCATTGAAGTTATTACTTAAAATTACAGAGTTTCCTTCTTTAATAGGAATATCAAGGATTAATCCATCAATTGTTGATCGGATTAGAGTGTTACTTAAATCTGCTTGACTTTTTGAAAATCCTTCTTTTACGATATCATAAGAGTCTTTTGCTGCTTGATACTCTATGCGAGCATTATCGATTGTAACCTTATCTTTTTCGTATTCCTCTTTACTGATTAAGCCTTTTTCAAAAAGAGCTGTCATACGTTCATGATCTTTTTCTGCTTGCCTTAAATTCACCCTTGCAGTATTTACTCTGCTTTCTGTAGAGCTTAATTGTCCAAGTTCTGGTATTACTTTTACTCTAGCTATAATCTCATCTTTTTTTACTGTTTGACCTGCTTCTTTATATAGCTTATCTATAATACCTGATATTTGAGGTTTGATTAATACCTCATCTCTAGGTTCTACTGTGCCAGTAGCTACAGTAGATTTTTCTATATCTTTAACTTGAGGTTGTACCGTTTCGTACATTACCTTTTTAGGTTGCGACTTTTTATATAAGAAAACAAAAGTCTGAATAAAAAGCAGTCCAATGATTATAAAGACGGCATACTTAATATACTTTTTCATACTCTATTATAGATTTTAATTTTATTATTCTTCTCGTATTGCATCAATCGGCTTTATAGCTAGGGCTCTGTATGCGGGAGCCATACCAGCCAAAATTCCAAGTAGTATCAGTGAAATGAATATGCCCATACTTAGTCCAAAAGATACTTGAAAACTAACATTTGAGGCATTCATTGCATTCACTATAGACTCTACTCCAGATAAAGATAATACCCCAATAACTAGTCCTGCTGTACCTGATAGAATGGTTATTACTATACTCTCCAATATGATTTGTCCTAATATATCTTGAGGTAGAGCTCCAATAGCTCTTCGGATTCCAAACTCGGTAGTCCTTTCTTTAACTGTTACCATCATAATGTTACTGACACCTATAATTCCAGCCATAAGGGTCCCTGCACCTACTAGCCATATTAGTAAATTAATTCCTAGCATAAGGCTGTTTACCATATTAAACATAGCCTCCGTATTTAGAAAGAAGATAGCTTGTTTATCGTTGGGTGCTATCATATGAGCTGTCTTTAGAGTAGATTCTATTTCTCCTTGTAAATCACTCATAGATTTATCTTTGTTTCCACTTAGTGCAATAAAATCAATCTCATCACCTTTATTATAAAGGGCTTGTAATGTGGTTAAAGGAAGTATAATCTGCTGTTCGGGATCACCGCCAAAGTTCATAGAAGAATCTCCTGCTTTAATGACTCCTATAACTTGATAATAGACACCTTGTATGCTGATAAAAGAGCCAGTAGGGTCTTCTCCTCTTGGAAATAAATCTACGTAAACTTGCGAACCCAATACACAGACTTTTCTAGATTCGGCTAAGTCAATATTGTTTATAAAGCGTCCATAACTTAAATTTTGCTTCTGTATGATATTAAAGGTGGGTTCTGTTCCAAGTAGTGACCCTGTACTTTTAAATTCATTATAAGTTGTTGTACCTCCCCATGTAATATAGGCTGGACAGACTATATCTATGCCTTCTATTTTTTTGAGGCGTTCAATGTCTTTATACTCTAATTTCCAGTTCCTTCCTTTTTGGAAACCTTTATAGGCTTCGGAGGTTCTTCTAGTCATTATAAAACTTGTGTTTTGGTTTGATCCTTCAAAGTTTTTAGACATAAAGGTTCTCAGTCCTTGCCCTAAACCTATAAGGACAATGAGCATAAAAATCCCCCAGAATACTCCGAAAGCGGTTAAAAGGCTACGGGATTTATTCCTAGCCAGTGTGATAAATATTTCTTCCCAACTATTTAAGTCAAATTTCATAGTCTAAGTGTTATCTAGCATTTAATGCATCCACAGGTTTTATTTTTACTGCTCTGCGTGCAGGAACGTAGCCTGCAATAGTTCCAGCTATAATTAGTGTCAATGTTGCTTGAATGGCTATACTAATATCTACAGTCGGATTTAAAAATACAGTTTGAGAGAAAGCTCCAGCGTCCATTACTTTAGTCCCCGCCACATGATTCATCCATTCTGTTGCTCCGATACCAGCCAACATTCCAAAATATCCAAAAAAAGTAGTAATGACGATACTTTCTGTGAGTACTAGTTTTAAGATAGAGGATGGCTTTGCCCCAATAGCTTTTCGTATTCCAAACTCTTTAGTCCGTTCTTTTACAGTGATAAGCATGATATTGCTAACTCCTACAACTCCACTTAAAAGTGTAAATATTCCGATAACCCAGATAGCTATGCTCAAATATTTACTAGCATTTTGTTGCTGTAAAAAATTAGAGAGTCTATTCCATATCCATACCGCTCTTTTATCCTGGGGATTGAAGTGATGTTCTTGAGCTAAAACAGATCTTATCTTCTCTTCTAATATTTCATTGTCCTTCTCTGATTGGATGTTTTTATTTAGAATAAATGAGCAATTGCTAAGTTCATCTTTATTATAAATAAGTTTTAGAGTTTGTAGAGGAACATATACGTTGGAATTGTCTCTAAAGCCGCCACCTTTGTAAACTCCCACAACTTGATAAGAGAGACTGTCTAAAGTGACTATTTGTCCTAAAGGATCTTTTGTATCGAATAAGATGGGTACAGCTTCTTCATGAATAACTATGCTCTTTCTATTTTCTTTTGTATCTATTTCATTAATAAATCTTCCTTGAATGATTTCTAGAGCCTCTGTTATTTGATAACTAGGATATACGCCCGCTATACGAGATAGAATAAAATCTTTAGAGGTTGATATGTTGTTTTGAATAGATATTTCTCCTCCTCCATTTTCGAGGTGTTCTCCTAATTTATCAATTAGAGTCTGAATATCTGCTTCCTTAAAAGTGATTCTTCTATCCCTTTGATATCCTTGAAAAGCCTCACTTGTTCTTCCTCCTCTGATAGAGATCGAACTTGTATTAAATCTTTGTATATTCTTTTCAAAGGCATTTAATAGACCATTACCTGCACCTAATAAAACAATGAGAATAAATATACCCCATGCTACCGCAAACCCTGTGAGAAAGGTTCTCAGTTTGTTTTTCTTAATAGATGCATATATTTCTTGAAAGAGATCAATCATATTTTTATTTGATATATCCGTCCATACTAAATGGCGAGTTAGATTGGAGTGTATTTTCTTCTATATTCTTGATGAGACCATCTTGGATGTGAATGATCTTTTCCGTTTGGTGGGCTACTCCACTTTCGTGTGTTACTACTACAATAGTTTGTCCTTGTTCATGGAGCTCTTTTAAAATTTCCATTACTTCAATAGAGGTTTTACTGTCTAAGGCCCCTGTTGGTTCGTCAGCTAAAAGGATTTGTGGTTGTGTTATTAAGGCTCTTGCTATAGCTACGCGTTGCTTTTGTCCACCACTCATCTCATTGGGCATATGATGTGCCCAGCCTTTTAACCCTAGTCGATCTAAATATTCTAGTGCTAAAGCATTTCTCTTTTTTCTACTTATGCCTTGGTAGAATAGGGGGAGAGCTACATTTTCTACTGCATTTTTAAAAGTAATTAGATTAAAGGATTGAAAGATAAAGCCAATCATCTTATTTCTAAATTCAGCAGCTCTTTTTTCGCTAAGATTTTTAATTAAGACATCATTGAGAAAGTATTTTCCCTCATCATAAGTGTCAAGAATTCCCAATATATTTAAGAGAGTGGATTTACCTGAACCAGAGGCACCCATTATGGATACAAATTCACCTTTATTTATGTGTAAGTCTATACCTTTAAGCACATGTAAAGGTACAAGACCAGGGTAGGTTTTATGAACGTTTTCTAAGTGTATCACAGGTATTTATCTATTTGTTAATTGTAAAGCAATGTACTACAATAGTTATTCATTTGAAATATTTATTAATAATAAATTATCATTCTTTCTCTTTTAGTAATAAAAGGTAATCTATTGTATTTTAATGATATGATGTATTAACTCTAAAAAGGTTACACTTGTTTTGCTTTTTCTTTGTTTTGTATAAAAATAATGAAGGCCCCCTGTATCAAGAGATGAGTCTTCTTTGTTGTTTGCCAGTATGGTTTTATTTTAATAGGTCGAAACATTAAGTTTGACAGCTACCACAAGAAGAATAAGATTGAATTTGGTGGCTATTGTGGAGTGCAGACTGTTGTTGGGATAACAGAAAATAACCTCACGGAAGTGGCTTTTACGTAAGACAGTCCAGTTCACAAATACTTTCTCCTCTCTGTGAGTGAGAATTTAAAGATACCAATTATGGCTTCTGCTCTAAGCGTAGCTGGTCTGATGTCTTAAAACAAGTTCATACTTACGATCTAGCTATAAATAATAGGTTAATAGGTCGTAGCAATAATATAGAATATGAAAACTGTAAAACTGCTCTTCGTTTGTTTATCCGGGGCTAACTTAGATACGTCAAACTTTTGGAGGTGAAGAAACATCTTCAAATATTGGATGAATGGTATAGATGTAGGCTTAGAATGTGTATATGGAAAAGGTGAAAGGAAGTGTAGATACCTTTGAATAATTGATTTAAATGTAGCCTTAGATAAAGGCTAGGCATGGTCAATTACCAGAAAAGAGTTATTGGTGTATAGTTACTAGCTTTATCCTTGAATAAAGATAATTTGAAAAGAGGCAATTATCCATTTTTAATGGATTGTTTTCGTAACTAAGAATTGCGTATGCGGAATAGTATATACGATGGGTATGAGAGGTCTAAAATAAAAGTAGGAGAAAACGATTTGTTTTCTCCTACTCAATTCTATATCTTTTTCTCTTAAGATAAGAAACCTAACAATATACCAGCTGCTACTGCTGAGCCAATCACTCCGGCAACATTTGGTCCCATTGCATGCATCAATAAATAGTTAGTTGGATCATATTCTAATCCTACAACTTGTGATATACGCGCAGAATCGGGCACCGCTGATACTCCTGCATTTCCTATAAGTGGGTTAATCTTGTTATCACCCTTCAAGAATAAATTGAAGAATTTAACAAATAAAACACCAGCTGTTGTTGCAATAATAAATGAGATAGCTCCTAATACAAATATTTTAATAGAGTCAAAAGTTAAGAACTCAGATGCTTGTGTAGAAGCTCCCACAGTTAGTCCCAATAAGATAGTAATTGTATCAATTAGTGGTCCACTTGCAGTATTAGCTAGACGTTTAGTTACTCCACTTTCTTTCAGTAAGTTTCCAAAGAAGAGCATACCTAGAAGAGGAAGTCCAGAGGGTACTAAGAATGTTGTAAGTAATAATCCGATAATAGGGAAGATTACTTTTTCTGTATGAGATACCTTTCTTGGAGGTCTCATACGGATTACGCGTTCTTTCTTAGTAGTAAGAGCACGCATAATAGGTGGCTGAATTACAGGAACTAAAGCCATATATGAATATGCCGCTACAGCAATCGCTCCCAACAAGTTAGGGGCAAGCTTTGACGACAAGAATATGGCAGTTGGTCCATCGGCTCCACCAATAATACCAATAGCACCTGCTTGGCTTGGATCAAAATCCATCCACAGAGCAATAATATAAGCTCCAAAGATACCAAATTGTGCAGCTGCACCGATAAGTAGAAGTTTTGGGTTAGAAATCAATGCAGAGAAGTCTGTCATAGCACCAATACCTAGGAATATCAAAGGGGGATACCAACCAGAGGTTACCCCTTGATAAAGGATATTGAGTACAGATCCTTCTTCGTAAATACCGACCTGTAGCCCAGCTTCTAGATTGAAAGGGATGTTACCTATAAGAATACCAAAGCCAATAGGAATAAGCAGCATAGGTTCATATTCTTTAGCAATAGCTAAATAGATGAAAAGTAAACCTATGACCAGCATTATTAGGTGTCCAGGTGTAGCATTTGCCAAGCCAGTATAGCTCCAGAAATCTATAAGGTTATTCCCTAGAAAAGTCAAGAAATCACCCATGTTATTCTAAGATTATCAAATCAGTTCCTTCAAGTACTGAGTCTCCTTTATTTACTTTTATTTCAACAACTTTACCATCTTTTGTCGCGTTAATATTATTCTCCATCTTCATTGCTTCTAGGATAAGAATAGTTTGTCCGCGTTTAACAACATCACCAACAGATACTTTAATGTCAATGATAACACCAGGAAGAGGTGATTGAACTCCTGATTTTTTACCCCCAGTCGAAGGAGTAGAAGCTTGAGCTGCAGGTGCTGCTGTAGGAGCAGGCGCTGCTGGCTTAGCTACTGGAGCAATTGTTGGAGCAACTTCTTTTTCCATTTCTACCTCGTAGGCTTTGCCATTTACTTCAACTTTTGCAATATTGTCTTCGATCTCATTTACAACAACATTGTAATCTTTGCCGTTGATTTTATATTTATATTCTTTCATTGTTTTTGTTCTTAAACTTGTAATACAATAAGTTATCTTTTACGTAGACCAAATATTTTCAAGCTCCATGGAGAATGGCTTGGTCCTACTTCATTGAACGTAAGCACCATATTCTCAACGTCATGTACTCCGCCTAAGTGTTCGTGAAGAGCCATAGTAATTGCCACTATATCTTCATTAGCACCTTTGCCTAGTGGAGTAGAACTTACACTTTGAGTAGGTGTACTTTCTGCTGCTTTGTTTTCAGTTTTATTCATATTTTTTCTTTTACTCATTGATACGGCTATTTTACCTGTAATCTTGAATGAGAGATAAAGGAGGATTAATCCACAGAATACTGCTGACATAGCAATGATAGACATCCCGATACCCACAGGGTCATGCTTTTCGAAGTTCTCTATTTTAATATTGCTTACTTCAACTGTATTGTTTGTGCTGGGTGTCACATGACTACCATCACTGCCTCCTTTTAAAACCCATTTTTCTGCTCCATCCTTATCTCTAGCATATGATTGATCAGGAAGAATATTGGCAGGCACAATAACCTCGTCTATTAATGTTTTACCATTAGAGTCATACAAAGCAATGTAGTTTTCCTTTGTAGGATCTAAGGTAAAATTAATATGAAAAGTACCTCTTGCAGGTTTATTATCTGCCCAAAATAGGACGTGCTGTCTGGGTTTAATCAGAGTAAGCACATCTGATTTTGGTATCATGTACTTTCTTGGGTTATTTTTGTCATTGGTTAAATAGCATCCTTCTATGTCTACCGATGCATAGGAACTATTCCATATTTCGATCCATGCATTATTTTCACCATAATCATCAACGAAATTGGTTTCATTAGTTACCAATATTTCATTGATTTTTAGGCTAGTTCTACTTTGTGCACTTATATTGAGCACAAAGTAGAAGGCAAACACTAGAAGTAAACCAATATGTTTTTTATTCATAAATACAAAGTTTGAACATTATAATGGAATGTTACCGTGTTTCTTTGCAGGGTTAGTTTGACGTTTAGTCTTTAATTGTTCTAACGCTTTGATTACACGGAAACGAGTATTACGTGGTTCAATTACATCATCGATGTAGCCATATCTAGCTGCATTGTATGGGTTAGCAAATAAGTTAGTATATTCTTCTTCTTTTTCAGCAAGGAAAGCTGTAGGATTTTCTTGACTACGAGCTTCTTTTCCGTAAAGAACAGCAACAGCACCAGCACCACCCATAACTGCGATTTCTGCAGTAGGCCATGCATAATTGATGTCACCACGAAGTTGCTTACAACTCATTACAATATGTGAACCTCCGTATGATTTTCTTAATGTAACAGTAACTTTAGGCACTGTAGCTTCACCATAAGCATAAAGTAGTTTAGCACCATGGTGGATAACTGCGTTATACTCTTGACCTGTACCTGGTAAGAAACCTGGAACGTCTACTAGCGTTACTAAAGGAATATTAAATGCATCGCAGAAGCGAACGAAACGTGCAGCTTTACGAGAAGCATTACTGTCTAGAACACCTGCAAGATATTTAGGTTGATTTGCTACAACACCTACTGAGCGGCCATTAAAACGAGCAAAACCTATAATAATATTTTTAGCAAAATCTCTTTGTACTTCTAAGAATTCTCCGTTATCTACTAATGCTCCAATAACGCCATACATATCGTAAGGTTTATTTGGGTTATCAGGGATAATTTCGTTTAGAGATTCTTCCATTCTGTCGATAGGATCTTTACATTCAATAAATGGAGCTTCTTCAAGATTATTTTGAGGAATGAAGCTTAATAATTTACGAATGGTTTTGATACCTTCTTCTTCTGTTTGAGAAGTGAAGTGAGTTACACCAGATTTAGTTGAGTGTACACTTGCACCACCTAGTTCTTCTTGTGTTACATCTTCACCAGTAACAGTTTTTACTACTTTAGGTCCAGTTAAGAACATATAAGAAGTTCCTTCTGTCATTAAAGTAAAGTCTGTTAAAGCAGGAGAATAAACGGCACCACCTGCACAAGGACCAAAGATTCCTGAAATCTGAGGGATAACGCCAGATGCCATAATGTTACGTTGGAAAATTTCTGCATAACCTGCAAGAGCGTTGATACCTTCTTGAATACGTGCGCCACCCGAATCATTGATTCCAATAACTGGTGCACCCATTCTCATTGCAAGGTCCATTACTTTACAGATCTTTTGAGCCATAGTTTCTGAAAGAGAACCGCCCCAAACTGTGAAGTCTTGAGCAAATATATATACAAGTCTTCCTTCAACTGTACCATATCCAGTAACTACACCGTCACCTAGATAATGTTTTTTGTCTTGTCCGAAGTTTGTGCATCTGTGTTTTACGAACATATCCATTTCTTCAAAGCTACCTTCATCAAGAAGCATAGCGATACGTTCGCGAGCTGTGTATTTTCCTCTATTATGTTGTTTTTCTATAGCTTTTTCGCCACCACCTAAGCGAGCTTGAGCACGTAATTCTACAAGCTCTTTTATTTTTCCAAGCTGGTTACTCATAATTTTATGTTTAGAAATTAGTATTTGTATAGATAGATATTATTTTTCACAAAGTTCAGTTAGGATACCTTCTGTTGACTTTGGATGAAGGAAGGCAATATTTAAACCTTCTGCACCTTTACGAGGAGCTTTATCAATTAGGCGAATGCCTTTAGCTTCTATTTCGGTTAATGCTTTTTGTACACCATCTTCTACTGCAAAAGCTAAATGGTGAATGCCAGGACCTCTTTTTTCAAGGAATTTAGCGATTGGACTATCAGGAGCTGTTGGTTCAAGAAGTTCTAATTTTACTTCACCTACTTTTAAGAAAGCAGTTTTTACTTTCTGATCTTCAACAGTTTCAATGTTGTAGCATTTAAGACCTAGTACATTCTCAAAATAAGGAAGTGACTCCTCGATGCTTTTAACAGCAATACCTAGATGCTCAATGTGCGAAATTTTCATAATAATTATTTTTTTAAGTATGACAAATGCCTTATTATAAGGTTAATTCCAATAGCAAAGAAATATAAATTCATTTTAATATGGAAATATTTCATCAATAAAAAGTAAATATAAATTTTACCCTCAAGATATCGTGAAACCCTTTTTTATATGCCATTTTAATTAATTGTCAAGTTAGTATTTTATTTTTTATTATTCATATAATTTTCTAAAGAGTTTGTTTAGCCAACTCCATTTAAATCTAAACCATCTTCTTGTACTACTTTGTTGACCGCCAAAGCGTAAAATAAACTCTCTGTAGCTGTGTCGTTTAAAAGGTAAGCCTACGTCCATAAACTCTAAATGCTCATAGCCTTGTTCTTTTGCGGTTTTTAGTGCCATCCAAACAGCTAGCACTCCTGGGTAAACGGATGAATAAGTTTGCCGCATACCTCCCGAGAACCATAAATAGGCGTTTTCTGCTGAATAGGCACAAGCAGATCCACCAATAATTTTATTTTTATATTTGACTATATATATAGAAGTAATTCTCTTGCCCTCTTTGTTTTGAGGGATATCTTTGAGATGGTGAAAGAATTCAATACTGGGGTAGTGTTTGCGAATATGTGTCGAATATATCTTACGGAGCATAACCGCAAATTTCTCTACTTCTTCTTGTGTTTTAGCTTCTAAAACTTCGGCTCCATTTTTTAGTGCTTTTCGAATTTGTCGAATGCGAGACTGACTGAATTCTTTTTCAATGGGACCTTCTGTTTGTAGCTTATTTCTAACTCTCAGCCAGTTTACTGCAAAGAAAAGATTGTCTTTAAAGTGCTTGTATCCGACTAATGGGTTTCCTAAATTTCTAAATTCGATAAGGAAGCATTTCCGTAAAGCTTCTCTTGTTAAGTGTTTTAATAACTCCCCAAAAAGAATTTCAGATTCTTCTTTCTCACAAAAATACTCTCCACATCCATAAACTTCGCATTTTTTGAAAACGGTAGGTATGATGAAGGAAGTTGTTTTTTTTCGTATGGCTGCTAAAATCTTACCCATTACTTTATCACCGTCAGTAGCAACAATTAACAAGGGTGTATATCCTTTTGTGTTTTCGTATACGACAAATAGATCTTTCGAATGAAAAGTGTTTTGTCCTGGAAGATCTGGTATGTCTTTAGAACGATAATATGTTGTTAATTTTATAGCCATGCTATACAAATTTACATTTTTTATTTCATAATTGTTAGTTCTTTGTCTTAAATGTTTTCTAACAAATTGATAGTACTATGCCTGTTTATAGTGTGAAGTTTTTAATTGTCTGTACCCTAGCTAGGGGTAATAGGACTTAGTATCTGAGACTTGATTCTTTATGCTTTTGATAAAAAGTAGTGTTAACAAGAAGACGTTCAAGTATAGTTTTTGTTATCTTTGTGCAAATCTAAATCTAAAAACAATACATATTAGTATGGGAAATTTTTCGGAATTACTTAAAAGTCGTCGAAGTACTCGTAAATTTACGAGTGAAAAAATAGATCAGGATGATGTGGTAACCCTGATGAAGGCTGCCCTTATGGCTCCCTCATCTAAACGGTCTACTCCTTGGCAGTTTGTCATAGTTGATGAGGCCGAAAAACTTGCTAAGCTTGCTCGTGTCAAGAAGCATGGTGCTAAATTGATTGAAGGTGCACCTCTTGCAATAGTAGTTTTAGGAGATCCTTTGACTTCTGATGTGTGGATCGAAGACACATCTATCGCTTGTACTTTAATTCAACTTCAAGCTGAAGACTTAGGTTTAGGTAGCTGTTGGGTTCAAATGCGTGGACGTTTAGATGAAATGGATGTTCCAGCAGAAGAAAATATTAGAGATATATTAGATATTCCATTGCAGTTACAAGTGTTGAGTGTGATTGCTATAGGACACAAAGATGAAGAAAAAGCTCCTTTTGATGAATCTAAACTAAAATGGGAGAAGGTTCATATCAATGGTTATAAAATACAAGAATAGTGCATCACAATTTACATATCGTATTTATAGGTGCAGGTAATTTAGCTACAAATCTGGCTAAGTCCTTGCATCAGCATCATTTTAAAATTGATCAAGTATATAGTAGAACTGAAGATTCTGCTAAGTTGCTTGCCAATGCTGTTGGAGCTGAGTACACTACTCATTTAGAGGATGTCTTACTTCATAAAGATTTATATATTATATCGTTGAGAGATGGTGCTTTTTTAGAACTTATACCCCAAATTATGGAGCAAAAGAGTGATGCTTTAGTTGTTCATACTGCTGGCAGCATTCCTATGGATGTACTAAAGCCATATACTCAGAGGTGTGGAGTGTTATATCCTATGCAGACATTTAGTAAAAGTAGAGCTGTAGAGTTTGATACGATTCCTTTTTTTATTGAGGCAAACAATGAAGAAGATAAGGACTTATTGATTTCTATTGCTTCTGAACTTTCTTCAAAAATATTTGAAGCAGATTCAGCACAGCGTAAAAAGCTCCATCTAGCAGCTGTGTTTGCTTCTAATTTTGCCAATCATATGTATTCTCTCTCTGCAGAGATACTTCAAAAGTATGGATTGCCTTTTGAATCTATGCTTTCGCTGATTGATGAAACTACTCGAAAAGTTCATCAAGTACAACCCCATAAAGCCCAAACCGGACCTGCTATTAGAAATGATCAAGATGTTATGAATGAGCATCTTAATATGCTGAAGGATATGCCTGATATTCAGGCTATTTATAAGTTGTTAAGCTCAAGTATATTAAATCATAAATCAGATAAATAGTGAGTACAATTAATTACGATTTAAAGAATATAAAAGCATTAGCTTTTGATGTGGATGGTGTGTTAAGTAGTGAGATGATTCCTCTTCATCCCTCAGGAGAACCAATGAGAACAGTCAATACCAAAGATGGTTATGCCATGCAGCTTGCTGTAAAACAGGGTTTACATGTTGCTATTATTACTGGAGGTAAAACTGTAGCTGTAAGAATACGTTATGAAGGACTTGGATCTAAGGATGTTTATTTGGGATCTTCTGTGAAAATTCACGACTACGAACACTTCAAAAACAAGTATAATTTAAAAGACGAAGAAATTCTATATATGGGTGATGATGTGCCCGATTTAGAAGTTATGCGTACTTGTGGATTACCTTGTTGTCCTAAAGATGCTGTTCCTGAAGTGAAAGAAATATCCAAATATATTTCTCATAAAAATGGAGGCTATGGTTGTGTTCGTGACGTTATTGAGCAGGTGCTTAAAGCTCAGGGAACATGGATGGCTGATGAGGCTTTTGGCTGGTAAAGGATTTAAGTTATGCTTGAAAATTTAGATAAATATCGTGTTATTTTAGCTTCTAACTCTCCTCGTAGACATGAGTTATTAAAGGGGTTGGGGATATCTTTTGAAGTGAAAACATTGAAAGATATTGACGAGTCATTCCCTGAAGATTTGGATGCTGATGATGTAGCCCAATTTATTGCCCAGCGTAAGGCAAATGCGTATGAAGATATTATTGCTCCTGATGAATTAATTATTACTGCTGATACTGTAGTTGTAGTAGGAGACAAAGTGCTCGGAAAACCTCAGTCGAGAGAGCATGCTATTTGTATGCTTCATTCTTTATCTGGAAAGGTTCATCATGTTGTTACTGGTGTATGCTTGCTTACGAACCATGGACGTAAAGTTTTTGACTCCATTACTTCTGTGCAATTTGCGAATTTAACAGAAGATGAGATTATTTATTATGTCGATAATTTTGCACCATTTGATAAAGCAGGTGCTTATGGGGTGCAAGAGTGGATTGGCTATATTGGTGTAGAAAAGATTGAAGGAAGTTACTTCAATGTAATGGGACTCCCCATACAGAAACTGTACAGGGAGTTGAAAAATATAGATTAAATTTGTTTAATCAAGAAGATCTATTAGCAAAGGAATATCCGCTTCGGGTATTCCTTGTTTTATTAATGAGGGTTTGTCTTTTTCAATGAATTGTATAAATTCATTTTTACTTCCATATCCTTTGATTGCCTGCTTATAGCATTCTACTGTTTTTTTAAGGTTGCCTAGTGCCCATTCTACGTGTCCTGCGTTTAAGTAGTCTATTGCTAATGGTTTATTATTTAATATTTTCTGATAATAACGTTGTGCCTGTTTGCCCTTTCCTGATATAAATGAACACCAGCCAATTGCTCTCCATGCTTTTTTATTATTGTTCTTTATAAAATCCATTTTAAAGAAATATTGTAGAGCCTTATCATATTGCTCCATGGAGGTATAACACATACCGATATAAAATAGAGTAGAGAGATTCTCGGGTTGCACTTTTTCTACTGCTTGATAATAATAGAGGGCTTTGTCATACTGCTCTGTTGCTCTATAGCAAATAGCCAAATGGCTATTAGTCCATATATTATCTGCTTTAATCATATCTGCTTTAATATATGCAGTAATAGCTTGGTCGTATTGCTTTAATTTTTGGTGGCAATAACCCTTTTTTTGGAATAAGTCAAAAGAGAAATCATTCGTCTCTTTTAAGACTTCATATATT
Organism: Bacteroides coprosuis DSM 18011; assembly: GCA_000212915.1. NCBI lineage: Bacteria > Pseudomonadati > Bacteroidota > Bacteroidia > Bacteroidales > Bacteroidaceae > Bacteroides > Bacteroides coprosuis. Next base: position 2,724,609 of record CM001167.1, on the reverse strand, counting down.
TCTATAGCTCTATCATAATGCTCGTTCTTCAAGAAAAAATCTGCTATTTGGAATAAATAGGTAGAGTTTTTCTTTAGAAAATTAAACTGAGGTAGCTCTTGAAACTTTAGGGTTTCACTAAAAATACTTTTAAAATCTCTATGATCTCTATATAATTTGTAAAAGCGATATAAATCGTGAATATATTGATTTGAAATAATTTGTGGTTTTTTAGATAACTCTTTTAGGTGCATTGATTTTTGTTCATCTTCCAATCCTCCCATTTGTTGTTCGGTAAGTTGTGATAACATTAAGTCTCTTTGCATTTTTGGGAAATGTAAAAAGGTGAAACATAGTGAGTATTTATCACTATTACAGAACATACCCGAATTGAGAATGAGGTCAACAATAGATCCTTTATAATCTTTGCCTCCAAATTCATTATATACTGATGAATGATTCTTTTCAAAGGGGTAGAACCAATTTTGAATAGAATAAAAGAATGGATAACCTTTTAGCATGGAGAATGAACTCATATAGATATCGGCTCCTTCCATCTGTAGATTAGCCATCTCTTTCATCATCTTATCTGCTTCAGAGTTTTCAAAAGAGTTAGCCCAGTCTGGATTATGATCGTTTAACTCATCTTCTCCTTCTTCAAATCCAAATTTTAAATCTTTTAGAGAAGATGCATTTTTTATCATTCCAGGAATAATTTCTTCACGCATTCTTTTATCTATCTTTTCTGTTTCTTGTGCTTGTAACAGCTGAAGATAAATAGAGTTGATTAGATTTTCTACCTTAGGGTCTTCAAGTAAAAATGATATTTTAGCATTGAGCTCTGGGTAGTAGGAGAGTCTTTCGTTTTGAAGATGAATAATCATAACCAATCCAACTAATGCTCGTGGACTAGCAAAAATAGATTGCTTATTGTAAGCATCAATTAGCCAAGAAACTTTTTTGGCATCAAAGTATTGGATAGAGGCTAGAGTGACTGCACTTATAAATAAGGATAGATCTGATTCTATAAGCAAATTTGACTCTAAGAAACTCGATGCTTCTTCTTTGTCGGCAACTGACCATGTGTCAGAGAGCCAAGCTTTCAAAAATAAATCAGAAAGTGCTTTTTCATGTCTTGCTAAAACTGTATTCAGCTTTTCCTCATCATTAATTAAGTCGCCCACTGCTAGTTCATCCTTAAATCCTTCTAGAGTTTTCAATAACCCCAAATAGGTAGAGCTGTTTATTTTATCAGATTCTTCTCTTCTTTTTCTGTGGTAAGTATTGGAAGAAACCTTATCTAATTCTTTACAGAATACTTTGTCTGTATATTCAAGGGTGTCTTTAACTAGCTTATTATAAAGTGTATAGCGTTGTGGGTCTTGTGCCCCTTCCAACATATATTGCAACATGTATTGGTAGGGCATCTTTATATTGTTAAGTTCATCTTTTGGTGCCTCCCAAAAGGTGGACTCTAGTTCAGAAATAGCATCTTTTAGCCTCTTTTGTTGTAAAAGAGTATTGATATAGGTGTATTGCTTATTTAAAAATTTCTCATCCATTATTTTACTTCCTTTGTTTAGGGAAAATATTAAGAGGTTGTTTTCATCTTCTGTATTTATACTACTATCTAAACTGCAAAAATAATGCCAAAAATAAGAATCTATTTTTATTAAGTATTAGATAGTGTGCATAAATGTAATTAAAAAAGGAGAGGACTGCCCATATTTTTATTTTTTACTTTTCTAAATAAATAAAAAAAACAGACTGTGAAGTGGCTTGATACAATAAAAGCTGGTTTGAGCCAGCTTTTATTGTGTTTTTTAAAGAGTTTAGAATATACTGACTTCTGTTTTAGTAGTGAGCATTTCTAAGGCTTTCATTCCCATAACAGAGTTCCCTTTTTTATTCAATCTTGGACTCCATACGGCTACAGAATATCTTCTAGGGCAAATGGCTGCTATGCCTCCACCTACACCACTTTTACCTGGTAGCCCAACAGTGAAAGAGAATTCTCCAGCTTCGTCGTAAAAGCCACAAGTTTGCATAATAGCATTGATACGTTTTACTTGAGAGCTTGTGAGCTTTGTCTCTTCAAACTGAAAAGGCTGTGTATGGTCTGAGAAGGGAAGGAATGCTGTTGCTAGCTGTTCGCAATTCATAGTTAGCGAACATTGCCTAAAGTAAAAGCGAAGGACGCGTTCTATGTCGTTCTCTATATTGCCATAGTACTTTAGCATATTTGCAATCGCTGCATTTAAGAATCCGTTTTCTCTTTCTGATACAGCCATACTTTCATTGTATGTAATGTCTTTTGTGTGGCATAGTGCTTGAACAAATTTTAGGAATTGTTCTTCGGGGTACTCTAGCTCTGTGAGTAGAATATCTGCTACAACAAGTGCCCCTGCATTAATGAGAGGATTGCGAGGAATTCCTCTTTCCAATTCTAATTGAATGACAGAGTTGAATGCACTACCTGATGGTTCTACACCTACTCTTTTCCATAGCTTTTCTCCTCTAAGATGAAAGGCCATTGCTAAAGAAAAAACTTTTGCTATACTTTGAATAGCAAATGGTGTATTGCTATCTCCAATATGGAAGGTTTCACCTTCCATCGTCTTTAAGCAGATACCATACTGGTTCGGATCTACTTTGGTTAGTTCAGGTATGTATGAGGCAGGCTCACCAATGTGGGAAAATTGCTGCGTCTCTTGATAAATCTCTTCAAGAATCTGTTGATACCCCATGATTTTTTATATAGTTTAAGGTTTAAAAAGCAACCTGTAATTGAGTCAATATTGAAGATGTATTCTTTTGTACATGACAGTCGTTGTACACATATTGTACTTGAATTCTACATTTTGGATAGAACCAATATTGAAATCCTGCAATATAATTATTTTGTATTTCTCCGGGCGCTATGCCTTTGAAGCTTGTTAAATCATCCATTTTTTCTTTATCGGAAACTCCATCAAACTGTCTAGTATTGAAGTAGTCGTATGAGGTTACAATATCAAATTTATTATTTAGGTGAAAGATGGCTGTAGCATAACATCCTTTGCTTTTCGCTCCATTATCGTTACCTGCTAAGTATTCTGATGTAAGGTCTAGTAGGTCAGATTTATATTTAGCACTGATTGCCCAACGGTTACGTTTGTAGTTCTCTCCTTCTGTAATTCCTAGAGGAGTGTAGTCTGCTATGGCATTACCTCTTCCTAAGATGAAAGAACCACCTAATTTAAAGTTGTCACCAAGATTGAAGTTTAATCTTCCTACGAAATCTTTTTGGCTGTTTCTGTCGGATTTATTATATCCTTGTCCATTCATTATGGCTAGAGTGTAATCGAATAATCCATATAAGAAGTCGCCATATACCATAAATCCTAGATCGCGGCCTGTATTTTTATAGTTCATTACGTCACTACCGTCTGTACCTACTAGGTAGCGCATTGCTTGTGAACCTCCATTTATAAGGTCTATTGCGGCAGAAGATAGTTGGTTCTCAAAGGTATAGGGAGTCTTAAACTGTCCAAACTTTGCTTTGAAGTAAGGGCAGAAAACATAATCCGTGTAGTATTCTAGTGCAGTTCCATTTTTTGGATCTAGTGTAACACTAGCACTCCAACGATCTGTTATTTGTCCATTGATGGTTAGAGATACACGTTTCATGTCGAACGTATTTTGGTTATTATACTGGTGCTCGTAAGTATAACCAGCTTGGGCATATCCAGAGAATGTTAATCTTTCTCCAAGAGTGTTTACCACTTCTCCAAAGTTTACTTGAGCAGAAGCACCTAAACAAAATAGTAGACTCAGGCTTGCTGTGAGTAGTCGTTTCATCATTGTTTTTGAGTTTAATAAATTTACATTTTAAATGTACATCTTTTAAACAAAAAAGGCAACTCTTTAAAGAGTTGCCTTACATTTATTTTATGTTTTTGATCTTATTTCTCAATTGCAGCGATACCAGGAAGAGTTTTTCCTTCGATAGCTTCAAGAAGAGCACCACCACCTGTAGAAACGTATGAAACGCCATTAGCTAGGCCAAATTTGTTAACAGCAGCTACAGAGTCTCCACCACCTACTAGTGAGAAGGCACCATTTTTTGTTGCTTCAACAATAGCTTCACCTACAGTTTTAGTACCGTGTGTAAAGTTTTCAAATTCAAATACACCTGTAGGACCATTCCAAAGGATTGTTTTTGATTCTTTGATTACTTTAGCAAATAGTTCTTCTGTTTTAGGACCTATATCAAGACCTTCCCATCCATCAGGTATTTCGTTAACGTTAACGAATTTAGTGTTGGCATCGTTAGAGAAGTCATCAGCAATTTTAGCATCAACAGCAAGAACAAGGTTTACACCATTTTCTTTTGCTTTTTTGATAAGGCTAAGAGCTAGATCAATTTTATCTTCTTCGCAGATTGAATTACCGATTTTACCACCTTGAGCTTTGGTGAAAGTATAAGTCATACCACCAGCGATGATCAAGTTGTCTACTTTTGTAAGTAGGTTTTCGATGATTTCAATTTTTGAAGATACTTTTGAACCACCCATGATAGCTGTAAATGGTCTTTTAATATCTTTCATTACTTTGTTAACCGCAGCAACTTCTTTTTCCATCAATAGACCAAACATTTTGTGGTCTGCATCAAAAGAGTCTGCCATTAATGCAGTTGAAGCATGTGCACGGTGAGCTGTACCAAATGCATCATTTACATAGCAATCAGCGTATGAAGCTAATTTCTTTGCAAATTCTTTTTGGCTTGCTTTGATTGCTTTCTTAGCAGCAGCTTTTTCTTCGTCTGTTGCATCATCAGCTAGTCCGTAAGGTTTACCTTGTTCTTCACCATAGAAACGTAAGTTTTCTATAACAAGAACTTCGCCAGGTTGTAGAGCAGCAGCTTTTTCTTCTGCTTCTTTACCCATACAATCATTAGCAAATTGCACTTCTACACCTAGAAGCTCTGAAAGGTGTTTAAGAATATGTTTTAAAGAGAATTTGTCAGATGGTCCTTTTGGACGACCTAGGTGAGAACCAATAATGATACTGCCACCACCAGCTAAAATTTTCTTTAATGTTGGAAGTGCTGCACGCATACGTGTGTCATCTGTGATGTTGAAGTTTTCATCCAATGGCACATTAAAATCTACTCTAACAAATGCTTTCTTACCAGCAAAGTTGAACTTTTCGATTGATTGCATAATACTCTATTAAAATTATTAATATCTAAAGTTAATTTGTTTCGTTGTTTGTAACTCTACAAAGTTAGTATATATTTCTTTTTTTCCTTAATTATTAGGTCTGAATATATGCTCCTCTTTATGATTTAGTGCTTGCTTTGTGTTTCTTTATAAAATATTTGCAGTAGAGTTTCAATCCGCACTCTTCACATTTAGGTTTGCGTGCTTGGCATACATATCTGCCATGAAGTATAAGCCAATGATGTGCTGTAGCTATATATTGGGAAGGTATGTTTTTTACTAATTCCTTTTCGGTTTCGAGGGGTGTTTTTGAGTTATTGGTTAGTCCTATTCTATTGGATACTCTAAAAACATGGGTATCTACAGCCATTGCTGGTTTATCGTACACCACAGAGCGTATCACATTCGCTGTTTTTCTTCCCACTCCTGGTAGCTGAGTGAGGTCCTTCATTTCTTCGGGAACATCACTATCAAATTTTTCTACTAGCATCTTAGCCATTCCTACCAAATGTTTAGCTTTGTTATTGGGAAACGATATGCTTTTTATATACTCGAAAACAACTTCGGGTGTAGTATTGGCTAAAGATTCAGGAGTTGGGAAGTCTAAAAACAGTGCTGGAGTAACCATATTTACTCTTTTGTCTGTACATTGAGCCGATAAGATTACAGCAATTAATAGTTCATAGGGGTTTGTATAATGTAATTCAGTTTCTGCCACGGGCATATTTTCTAGAAACCAATTAATTACATTTGTATATCTCTCTTTTTTTGTCATTATTCTAAACTTTAATGGATGAAAATCTTAAAATCAAAAATAGACTATTTATTAGAGTTATTCAATTTTCATTTTGAATAACTGGAAACATAACCCCACAAAAAAAGAGGCTGTCAATGAAATGACAACCTCTTTTAAATATTATAAATGTCTAGTCCTAACATAGCGTTACACTATACTCAAAACCATTATGAAAAGTAAAGAAAGACCGTATGTTAGGCGTAGTCAAAAAGACTATAGTATGCCCTTTAAATTATCCGTAGTCCAGGAATATGAAGAAACCGATATCTCTTATAGCGCTTTAAGTCGAAAATATAGAATACAAGGTAGTGATACTATCCGTCAGTGGGTAATCAAATATGGCAGTACAGATGTTATATATAAAACATCCTATCCTATGAATAAACCCAAAGACCTAAAAATCGTTGAGCTCGAAGCTCAAATAGAGATGCTCAAGCGTAAAAACAACCGATTGGAGCATGAGTTAGAGAATAGAGATCACAAAGCTGCTATCTTAGATATTCTTATTGATATAGCAGAGAAAGAGTATAAAATCAAGATACGAAAAAACTCCTCCCCCGAGCAGCCGACAGATACAAAGAAGTAGAGGGCCTATCTCTTACTCAAATTTGTGTGCTACTCGGGATCAATAGGCAGTTTTATTATCGAAGGAAGTGGAGTGAAAGGAAAAATAAACAAAAAGCTGAAAAAGTAATTCAAGTCGTTCATCAGTTACGTAGGGATATGCCTAGGTTAGGTGGTAGAAAACTGTATCACCTGCTTTATGATAATCTACGAGAGCTTGGTGTGGGACGAGATAAACTATTTACTATACTTAGAGCAAACCAGTTACTAGTTACACCTAAACGCTCTCATAAGCGAACTACTAATTCTTTTCACCGCTTTAAAAAGCATAAAAACTTAATAGAAAATATAGAACTCGTAGCTCCCGAGCAGGTATGGGTCAGTGATATTACCTATGTGTCTTCGGCTAAGCACCATTACTATCTAGCTCTTATTACGGATGCTTATTCTAAGAAAATAGTAGGTTATGATCTCTCTGAGAGTTTAAGCACAAAAGGAAGTCTTAGAGCACTAAGAATGGCTAATAAAAGCCGGATATATACTGAGATGGAGCTAATCCACCACTCTGACAGAGGTATTCAATATTGTTCGGATAGCTACCAGAAGCAGTTAAAAAAGTATCGCATAAAATGTAGCATGACAGAAAGTTATGATCCCTATGCAAATGCTGTAGCAGAAAGAGTCAATGGTATCTTAAAGGATGAATTCAGTATAAGTGAGTATAATCTAAGCTTGAAGGATATGCAGAGACTTATTAAAGACACTATCCATATCTATAATGAGAAAAGGCCACATGCTTCTTGTGGGTATAATACTCCTGATTTTATGCATCGACAGAATAAAATAAAAATTAAAACTTATAAAAAAGTCCAAGCAAATCATGTTGCTCGGACTTAATATACTATTTTTAAAATGTTATTAACTGTAACGCTTTTTTAGGACGGGACAAAATTAATGAGCCGACTCAAATTCCTTTAGGAATCGAGTATCATTCTCAGAGAATAATCGTAAGTCGCTCACTTGATATTTCAAGTTGGTAATACGTTCAATACCCATACCTAAAGCATATCCACTGTATTCATTACTATCAATGCCATTTGCTTCAAGTACATTCGGATCTACCATACCACAACCAAGGATTTCTACCCAACCTGTGTTTTTACAGAAAGGACAACCTTTTCCTCCACAGATATTGCAACTGATATCCATTTCAGCACTTGGCTCAGTAAAAGGGAAGTATGATGGACGTAATCTGATTTTTGTTTCTTTACCAAACAATTCTTGAGCAAAGTGTAAAAGTACTTGCTTTAAGTCGGCAAATGAAACATTTTTATCTATATATAAAGCTTCTAACTGATGGAAGAAGCAGTGTGCACGGTAACTGATAGCCTCGTTACGATAAACTCTACCTGGACAAATAATGCGAATTGGGGGTTTAGCATAATCCATAACACGAGTTTGAACCGATGAAGTGTGTGTACGTAATACGATATCTGGATGTGATTCTATAAAGAAGGTGTCTTGCATATCACGAGCTGGGTGGTCTTCAGCAAAATTCAATGCTGAGAATACGTGCCAGTCATCTTCGATTTCAGGGCCTTCAGCAATGCTAAATCCTAGGCTAGAAAAAATGTCAATGATTTCATTTTTTACCAATGTGATAGGATGTCTTGTACCTAGCTCTATAGGATAGGCAGTACGAGTGAGATCCAATTCATCAGCAGATGTGTCTTGAGTTTCGTATTGTGATTTTAAAGAGGTAATTCTTTCTTGAGCTTTGTTTTTTAGCTCATTCAATTTCATACCTACTTCTTTTTTAAGTTCATTGGGCACTTCTCTTAACTCTTTCATAAGTTGAGATACTTCTCCCTTTTTACTTAAATATTTAATACGTAGAGCTTCAATTTCTTCAGCATTAGAAGCTTTTAGCGCTTCAACTTCTTTAAGAAGCTGTTCTATTTTAGCTATCATATCTTCGTGTTCTAATTATTTTTCTTGGTTCCCTGCAAATATACAATATTATCTAGTAAAAAACTGAAGTTGTGCTACTTTTCTAGTTTTGAGAATGATTTGTGTGGAGGAGGTTTATTTATTCTCTTCTTTTCAGCGGATTGTATTAAAATATAACCTACAAATTTGGTGTGGATGTTAAAATAGGGTGTTCTTATTCTTTCTTGAAAATGAAGTAGAAATAGGGCGTTTTTTGAGTACATATTGTAAATAATATGTAGTAGAGAAATACTTCTGTAAATTGAGTGTTATTTAGCTTATTATCTGAGGTTTGTATTGAATAAATCTATTCCTGTCATAAAGAAACAGATTCACTTTGACACCGACATGACATCTGAGGTGAACCCCAAAAGTTGGACATAAAACAAAAACAGATGAAAGATAAATTCCGTCACACCTTTGAGTTCCAATTAAATTTGGTTAGTCAAGCCTTAAATGGTCGTTCCTTAGCCGATCTAGGAAGGACCTATCGCACTAATACTAGAGATATACGAATGTGGGTTCGTAGATATAAACTCTATGGAGAAGCAGGACTATACAGTAGTATAGGAAATCGATTTAGCATCGAAGAGAAAGAAAAAATAGTGACTCATGTAATTGCTAATAAAAAAAGCCTATCTTTACCTCAACTAGCTTTATACCATAATGTTAGCTACGGCACTCTATTGGGTTGGCTGCATAAAGTTAACAAAGGTGGTCTTCAAGCTTTACGAGAGCCAAATGTATCTAAACGAAAACCTAAAGACCGCTTGCCTATGGCACGACCTAAAAAGAAAGAACCAACAACTGAGTTGGAGAGACTTCGATTAGAAGTTTATAGATTAAGAGCAGAGAATGAGCTATTAAAAAAAGTCAAGGCTTTAGTTCAAGCACGAGAAGCTCGCGAACGCATGATTGGTCTCAAGTCATCCAAGAACTAAGGCAGCAATACGACCTTGCAACTCTTTTAGATTGCGGTCAGATGGCTCGTTCAACGTTTTATTATCATATAAAACCTCAAAATAAATCTTCTAAAAGAAACTTTCATATTGAACTAATTAAGAATATCTTATCACAGCATAAAGGGCTTTATGGGTATCGTCGTATAACAGCTCAACTGCGCAAAATGGGGGTATTTAATTAATCATAAGAAAGTTCTTAAGATAATGAATCAACTTGATATTAAAGGTAAGCGTAAGGAACCTAGTATCCGTAACTATAATAAAGAAGAAGGAGATGGCCAAGAAATATCTGAAAACTTAATTAATAGAGACTTCCATGCAGATCAGCCTTATAGGAAGTGGGCTACAGATCTAACTCAAATTAAGATTAAAGACAAATGGCTCTATTTATCTCCTATTTTGGATATGTATAATGGAGAAATTATTAGTTATAGTTTATCTAATAATCCGACTACTAAACTAGTTATAGAGACTTTAGATAAGGCTTTTAAGAAGGTAAAATCCGTTAAGGGGATTATTATACACTCCGATAGAGGTATGCAATATCAATCCAAAGAATATCGCAAAGCTCTTGTTAATTATAAGATGACGCCAAGTATGTCGCGTAAAGGTAATTGTTATGATAACGCAATGATGGAAAGCTTCTTTGGCTCTTTGAAGCTAGAACTTATCTATAATCAACGCTTTGAGTCCGAACAAGAGCTAATACAAAAAATACATCAATACATTGATTATTATAATAATATAAGAATTAAAAATAGATTAAAGGGGATGAGTCCTGTGGAATACAGAACTCACCATTATGGAAAATAATTAATCGTCCAACTTTTGGGGTTCACCTCAATCATCATGTCGGTGTCAAAGCAGTCTCTTGTCGGTGTTATGATGTTTGAATGTCTGAGTTGAATATCTTCTTCTATTTATGAATAAAAAAGTGTCTATTTTTCGATAAGAAATGGGGTTGTCACGTTCTAAGTAATTATTATACCTATGTATTAAAAAGAGAGGCTGTCTAAAATGAATTAGACAGCCTCTCTTTTTGAAATTGAAAATGTATGATTATAAATGTCTTTTTGGTTTGATGTCAAACTTCACAGGTTTAATCATGTTTTCAGGTTTAAGAATAGTATCTAAATCTTCTTTATCAAGAATGTCATGTTCTAATACTAATTCATAAACACCTTTACCAGTTGAAGCTGCTTCTTTTGCAATCTTAGTTGAGTTTTTATAACCGATGATTGGGTTAAGAGCAGTAATAATACCAATACTATTTAGTACTTGTTTTTTACAATGTTCTTCATTGGCAGTGATACCATCAATACAACGGATGCGTAGTGTGTCGAATCCATTCATTAGTAAATCGGCTGATTCGAAGCAGCACTGTGCCATAACAGGTTCCATAGCGTTTAACTCCATCTGAGCAGCTTGACCGCACATAGTAACACAAACATCGTTACCAATTACTTTGTAAGCTACTTGGTTTGCTACTTCTGCAATAACTGGGTTTACTTTGCCGGGCATGATAGAAGAACCCGGTTGCATAGCTGGAAGATTGATTTCGCCTAAGCCACAACGTGGACCAGAAGATAGTAAACGAAGATCATCACATATCTTATTGATTTTAACGCTTACACGCTTCATAGCTTGTGAATAACCCACCATGCAGCTAGTATCTGAAGTTGCACCTACTAAGTCATCAGCAAGTTTGATTTCCCAACCAGTAATTTCACTAAGTGCTTTTACACATTTTTCTGAGTAACCAGGTTCTGAGCAGATACCTGTACCAATAGCAGTAGAACCCATATTTACAGTTAGGAATTCTTTTGCAGCAAAGTTTAGGTTTTCTATTTCATGAGTTAATATATTAGCAAAGCCATGGAATGTTCTACCTAATGTCATAGGTACAGCATCTTGTAATTGAGTGCGTCCCATTTTAACAACGCTCTTAAATTCTTGAGCTTTCTTATCTAAAGAAGCAATTAAGTCTTTTAAGTGAGTTACCAGTTTTAAATGAGTAGCATAAAGTCCTAAATGAATAGCCGTTGGATATGCATCATTAGTTGATTGCGAACGGTTTACGTGGTCGTTTGGAGAGCAGAATTCGTATTGTCCTCTTTTATGACCTAAGATTTCAAGCGCTCTATTTGCAATAACTTCGTTTGCATTCATATTAGTTGTAGTACCTGCACCACCTTGAATCATGTCTACTGGGAAGTGTTCATGATGTTTTCCCTCTCTTAGTTCATCACAAGCTTGAATAATTGCTTTTGAGATATCATCAGGAAGTAAACCTAGTTGATGGTTAGCAATAGCTGCACCTTTTTTAGTAACAGCTAAACCTTTTATGAATAAAGGGTATTGACAAACTTTAAACTGACTGATAGGGAAGTTTTCAATACCACGAAGAGTTTGAACTCCGTAAAGAGCTTCTTCTGGAATTTCTCTTGAGCCGATTAAATCGCTTTCGATGCGCGTTTTCTTAGTTTCCATAATTGTGTTAAGTTAAAAGATTTTCATTATTATGTTGCTAATTGTTGTCAAACAAACTAGGCAAATAACAAAATGTCATAGTTTTAATATATTCTTGTAATTGAGTGCCAAAAAGTATTTTTTTGTCCAATGCAAAATACCATTTTTTTTTGACATATTACTAAAACCAACTAAATATTAATTTCTATATTTATCTGTTAATTAAGATATTGGAAGAATTTATAAAAAGTGTCATTTTCCCTTTATCTTTAAAAAGCTCATATTAATAACCTTACACACAAAATAAAACTGGGATTGCTATGAAAAATATTTATTTAGGAGTTGCTTTATTAGCTCTATTCTTTCCTTGCTCTATCTTGTTGGGCAAAGATTTAGACCGAACGAATACTCAACTTATGGTAAAAGAAAAAACACTTTTTGAAGAAGTTTCTGGTCTCAAAAAGAAAACAGATAAATTAAACTTATTTTTTGATATTCATAGTAGTGCTGATGCTTACTTTAATAAAGGGTTTGATAGAGGCTGTTTTAGTATGCGAGAGTTTAGAGTAGAGGCTAGGGGAGAGTTGAATAGCTGGTTATCATATCGGTATAGGCAGAAGTTGAACAGAAGTAATGATGCCAGTGGGCAACTTGATAATATGCCCAACTCTATTGATGTAGCATACCTATCTTTTAAACTATCTAAGAAACTTTCTATAACTACAGGGAAATTGTTTGCTGCCTATGGTGGTATAGAATTTGATTTAAATCCGATTAATGTATACGAGTATTCAGATATTATAGACAATATGATTGGCTTTATGTCTGGTGTTACTTTGGGATATCAGTTTACTCCTACCCAAGAACTAAATCTTCAAATAACTAATAATAGAAACTCTATGAGTGTTGAAGAATTATATAAGGTAGATGTAGAAGATGCCAAGCTTCCTTTAGCTTATACTTTAAATTGGAATGGTAACTTTTCAGATTATTATAATCCTCGTTGGTCTTTTACTTATATGAATGAGGCGAAAAGTAAAAACCTCTATTTTTTGTCCCTAGGAAATAAGTTTAAGTTGAATAATTTCGGAGGTTATTTTGATTTTATGTATTCCAAAGAAGACTTGGATCAAAAGAACATTATTACTTCTATTTTAAATTACAATAAGGATGAAACTGCTGGTTTTCAAAATGTAGGAGCTCGTTATTTGTCCTTCATTCTTGAATTTAATTATAGGGTTAAGGAAAAGTGGAATGTTTTTATTAAAGGATCTTATGAAACAGCGTCATCAAACGATGCTTGTTATAGTGGAGATCAGCTTTTGAAGAAAGGAAAGTATAGAAGCACTTGTGGGTATTCTACCGGTTTAGAATTTTACCCTATGAATGAATCTAATCTTCACTTATTCTTAACCTATGTAGGGAAATCTTATCGATACACGGATAGTGCCAAAAGTATGGGACATGAGAATCTAGATCAAAGTAGAGTTTCTTTAGGTTTGATTTATCATCTGCCTTTGTTTTGATTATATAGAATTTGGTAAAAATAAAAAGATGAATTCAATAATGGATTCATCTTTTTGTTTTTAAGAAGGAATGTTTTTGTGAAATCAACTAACCGTATTTTCTCTTTGTATAATAAAATGTGAATTAAAGTAATTAGTACTACCTCAAATAAATTAAAGCTAAGTTGTTTAATGGAAGCAGTAAATTGGCTAGGGTTAAAAAAACTTTTTAATAGCTTATATAAAATTAATTGAGGAGAATGAAAATGAATTTTAATCTTGGCTATCTTTTTGATACCCTTGATTGTAGTTCTTGTAGTATGCAGAAATGCTTGTTATATGGTGTGAAAGTGCGAACAAAACACAAAGTATATATGTTTCTAAAGTTGAATAATAAATAAAGTAGTTTGTCTACTTTTGTAAAATTATTTTATCGAAACTAAATACTAACTATATAATATGCAAAAGAAAACGGATATAGGGCTAATCGGATTAGCTGTAATGGGTGAGAACCTAGCCCTAAATATGGAGAGTCGTGGATGGAATGTGTCTGTATACAATAGAACTGTACCTGGGATTGAAGAAGGAGTGGTTGATCGATTTGTAGCAGGTAGAGCCAAGGGTAAAAACATACAAGGATATACAGAAATTGCTGATTTTGTAGCTTCTATTAAAGCCCCTAGAAAAATAATGATGATGGTACGTGCTGGTAGTCCAGTAGACCAATTGATGGAACAATTGTTTCCTCACTTATCAACAGGAGATATTTTAATAGATGGAGGTAATTCTAATTTTGAAGACACTGAACGTCGTGTTAAACTAGCCGAATCAAAAGGTTTCCGTTTTGTTGGAGCAGGAGTTTCGGGAGGAGAAGAAGGAGCACTTAATGGTGCTGCAATTATGCCTGGAGGAACAAAATCTGCATGGGAAGAAGTTAAACCTGTATTACAAAGTATTGCAGCTAAAGCTAAAGATGGTATGCCTTGCTGTGATTGGGTAGGTCCTGGTGGCTCTGGTCACTTTGTGAAGATGATTCACAACGGAATAGAATACGGTGATATGCAGCTGATTTCAGAATCGTACTGGGTATTGCGCAATCTTTTAGGATTATCTAATGAAGAATTATCCAAAGTTTTCTCTAAGTGGAATGAAGGTCGATTGAGTAGCTACTTGATAGAGATTACAGCAAATATATTGAAGCATAAAGATAAAGATGGAGAATACCTAATAGATAAAATACTAGATACTGCTGGTCAAAAAGGTACAGGAAAATGGTCGGTAATAAATGCTATGGAGCTTGGAATGCCCCTAGGATTAATTGCTTCAGCTGTATTTGAGAGAAGCTTATCAAGTAATAAAGAGGTTCGTGTTGAGGCTTCTAAGTTATTCCATGAAGACAAAGAAAAGAGTCTATATAATAAAGCCGATATGATAGAAGATGTAGAGTCTGCTTTATATGCTTCTAAACTGGTTTCTTATGCTCAAGGATTTGCTGTGTTGCAAAAAGCATCAGATGAATTTAATTGGGATCTAAATCTAGCTTCTATTGCTCGTATGTGGCGCGAAGGATGTATTATCCGTAGTGTATTCTTAAATGATATTGCTGCGGCTTTTGAAGCAGAAGACAAACCAAAGCATCTCTTATTTGCTCCATATTTTAAGGCTGAGATAGAGCAGATGTTATTTGGTTGGAAGCATCTTGTTTCTCATGCACTAAAAGAAGAAATGCCAATTCCTGCATTCTCTTCCGCTTTAAATTATTTTTACTCATTAACTTCTAGTTCACTACCTGCTAATATGATTCAGGCTCAACGTGACTATTTTGGAGCTCATACTTTTGAACGAGTTGATCAGCCAAGAGGGGAGTTCTTCCACGAAAACTGGACAGGTCATGGTGGAGATACAAAGTCGGGAACTTATAATGTTTAAAAAGTATGAGAAGACAGAATAGAAAAGACAGTCACCCGCTCATTATGATCATATTTGGAGCATCAGGTGATCTAACGAAAAGAAAATTAATGCCTGCTCTATATGCTTTACACAAAGAGGGCAGAATAGAAGGTGATTATAAAATAGTAGGTGTGTCGAGAACTGAATATTCAGATGAGTCATACCAAAAATATATCCGTGAAGAGCTTAATCATTTTGTGAAAGAGCAAGAACAGGATACTAAAATAATGGATGATTTCGCTACTCATCTTTATTATTTCCCTATGGAAATGGGTGAGAATGCAGCTCCCTTTTATGAGAAATTAAAGGTAAAGTTGGAAGAGATGGTTGGTGATGCTCCTTTAGATAATTTGCTATTTTATTTAGCAACACCACCTTCATTATATAGTACAATTCCTATAAACCTTCAAAAGTCTGGTTTGAATTTACCAAACTCTCGAATTATAGTGGAAAAACCATTTGGGTATGATTTAGAATCTGCACAAAAGTTGAATGAAATCTATAATTCAGTATTTGATGAACATCAAGTATATCGTATTGATCACTTCTTAGGAAAAGAAACAGCTCAAAATATTTTAGCTCTTCGATTTGCAAATGGTATTTTTGAACCCTTGTGGAATAGAAACTATATAGACTATGTAGAGATTACGGCTGTTGAAAACCTTGGAATAGAGAATCGTGGAGGTTTTTACGATGGTACAGGAGCTCTAAGAGATATGGTTCAGAATCACTTAATTCAACTCGTGGCTTTAACAGCTATGGAACCACCAGCTACCTTTAATGCAGATAGTTTCCGTAATGAAGTAGTTAAGGTTTATGATTCACTTGTTCCCTTAACAAAAGAGGATTTAGACGAACATATTGTTCGAGGACAATATCTTGAAAACGGAGAAAAGAAAGGCTATCGTCAAGAAAAAGGTGTGCCAGAGAAATCTCGAACCGAAACCTATATCGCTATGAAAATAGGCATTGGCAATTGGAGATGGAGTGGAGTGCCATTTTATATTCGTACGGGAAAACAAATGCCTACTAAGGTAACGGAGATTGTGGTGCATTTTAAACCAACACCTCATCAAATGTTTCAGTGTGCAGGAGGAAATTGCCCTACGGCTAATAAATTGATACTTCGTATTCAACCAAATGAAGGAACTGTCTTGAAGTTTGGTATGAAAGTTCCAGGTCCTGGTTTTGATATAAAACAAGTTGAAATGGATTTCACATACGATAGATTAGGGGGTGCACCTGTTGGGGATGCTTACTCTAGATTGATTGAGGATTGTATCTTGGGTGACCAGACTTTGTTTACCCGTAGTGATGCGGTAGAGGCTTCATGGAACTTCTTTGACCCAGTATTGAAGTATTGGGAAGAGAATCCTAAAGCTTCCTTATTTGGCTATCCTGCAGGCACATGGGGACCTCTTGAAAGCGAAGAAATGATGAAAGAGCATGGGGCATCATGGACTAATCCATGTAAGAATTTGACGAACACTGATCAATATTGTGAGTTATGAAACTTTTAAAATATAAAACAGCAAATGAAACTGCATCTGCACTTATCGAAAGACTTTTGGATCTGATGAGTATGGATGAGAAAAAAAAGTTTCATATAGCTTTTAGTGGAGGAAGTACACCCGCCTTAATGTTTGATATGTGGGCTAATGAATATAAAGATGACACAGATTGGTCTCGTCTTTATGTTTATTGGGTAGATGAGAGATGTGTACCTCCAGAAGATTCAGATAGCAATTATGGCCTGATGAAAAAGTTGCTATTAGATCAAGTGCCTATCTCTGAAAATCAAATTTTTAGAATGAGAGGCGAAGATGATCCAGCACAAGAAGCTAAAAGATATACGGCAATAACTTTGGAGCAGATGTCAGAAGTAAACGGCTTCCCTAAATTTGATGTTGTATTGCTAGGAGCAGGTGACGATGGTCATACTTCTTCAATATTCCCGGGTCAGGAAGAGTTATTAACTTCACAAGAGCCTTTTGTAGCTTGTCACAATCCTTATAATGGACAAGAACGCATTGCTATGACAGGGCATACCATTATAAATGCAGATTTAGTTGTATTTTTAATTACAGGAGAAAATAAAGCAGATGTGGTAGCAGATATTTATTCTTCGGGTGATACAGGTCCTGCAGCTTATATTGCTCATCATGCATCTCTTGTTGAAATATTTATTGATGATTTAGCAGGAAATAAGCTTTAATTTATATTTACAAAGCCAAGCAAAATAAATGCTTGGCTTTTTTATATAAGGGTGCCTAACTATTTAAGTTTAAGTAGTTGGGCTCTTCCTTTTTATTCGATTTAAATTTGGTTTGCATAAAAAAGACAAGTTGTTTTAAAAATATATATCATTTTTTGAGTGGTTTTTGCCCTCTTATTTTGTTTTTATTAAATAATATTAATAGTTTTGTTATTATATAAATGAATATTAAGGAGCTTGTATGAGAGAAACTTGTATTAAAATTTGGAGATTTTACGTTGATGGATTTCGGTCAATGACAATAGGGAAGGTCTTATGGGCAATTATCTTAATAAAATTGTTCATAATGTTTTGCATTCTTAAGCCATTTTTTTTCCCAGGTTATTTAAGTAATCATCCGTCCGAAGCTCCAAAAACAGAAATTGTTGCGGATGAATTAATTGATCGCATTGCAGAGCAAGAATAAGTTTGAATATTCTAATTACTTTTAAAAACATAAATGTATGATTGCAAGTATTGACACAGCATTGATTGATTGGTCGAGAGCTCAATTCGCTCTAACGGCCATGTATCACTGGATTTTTGTGCCATTGACCTTAGGATTGGCTGTGGTTATGGCAGTAATGGAAACAATCTATTACAAAACAGGAAATGAATTCTGGAAGAATACAGCCAAATTTTGGATGAAGTTATTTGGTATTAACTTCGCTGTAGGTGTTGCTACAGGTTTGATTCTTGAATTCCAATTTGGTACAAACTGGAGTAACTACTCTTGGTTTGTCGGAGATATTTTCGGAGCACCATTAGCTATTGAAGGTATTCTAGCTTTCTTTATGGAGGCAACCTTTATTGCAGTAATGTTCTTTGGATGGAATAAAGTTAGTAAACGCTTCCATTTAGCTTCAACATGGTTGACGGGTATTGGAGCAACTATCTCAGCATGGTGGATTCTTGTTGCAAATGGATGGATGCAATACCCAATAGGTATGGAATTTAATCCTGATACTGTACGTAACGAAATGGTTGATTTTGTTGCCGTGGCTACATCTCCAATGGCAGTAGTGAAATTCTTCCACTCTGTATTATCAGGATGGGTATTAGGAGCTGTATTTGTAGTGGGAGTTAGTGCATGGTATTTACTAAAGAAAAGACACAAAGTGTTTGCCGTTAAGAGTATGACTATCGGTGCAATATTTGGTATTGTATCTTCTGTTCTTGTTGTATTAACAGGTGACTCTTCTGGTTATCAAGTAGCTCAAACCCAACCTATGAAATTTGCTGCTATTGAAGCACATTACCAAGGTGAAAAACAAGCAGGTCTTATTGCTGTTGGTTTGCTGAATACTAAGAAACAAGCTTATAATGATGGTGTAGATCCTTTTCTTTTTAATATAAAGATTCCAGGATTCCTCTCTTTCTTATCTCAACGTGATTTTAACGCTTACGTTCCTGGCATTATAGATGTTATGGACGGTGGTTATGAATTGGCTGATGGCTCTATTGCACTATCTGCTGAAGAGAAGATGCAAAAGGGTAAGATTGCTATTACTTCTTTAGCAAAATATAGAATGGCTAAAGAACAAGGGGATGAACAAACCGCACAAGAAGCTCTGACATCTCTTCGTGAAAATGAGCAATATTTTGGTTATGGTTATATAAAAGATAAACATGATTTAATTCCTAATGTGCCTTTGAATTTCTATGCATTTAGAATTATGGTAATATTGGGTGGTTATTTTATTTTATTCTTCTGTCTCGTTTTATTCTTTGCGAAAAAACGCGATATATCTAATATGAAATGGATGAACTGGATTGCAGTCCTAACAATACCTTTAGGGTATATAGCTGGTCAAGCTGGTTGGGTAGTAGCAGAATGTGGACGTCAGCCTTGGGCAATTCAAGATATGATGCCTGTCAATGCTGCAATTTCCAAGTTAGATGTTAGTTCAGTACAAATTACATTTACTATTTTCCTTGTTCTCTTTACTATAATGCTTATTGCTATGATTGGTATTATGCGTAATGCGATAAGGAAAGGACCTGAAGTAGCTTAATCTGCTATAATAGGATTAACTATTTCTAATATTAAAATGAAAATAAAATAACTATGGATAATTATATATTTTTACAACATTACTGGTGGGTAATCGTGGCATTACTTGCGGGCATATTGGTGTTCCTCTTGTTTGTACAAGGAGGTAATTCCATGCTATTCTCTTTAGGAAAGACTGAAGAGGAAAAAAAATTAATGGTCAATTCAACGGGTAGAAAGTGGGAATTTACATTTACTACATTAGTAACATTCGGTGGAGGTTTCTTTGCTTCATTCCCTCTTTTCTATAGTACAAGTTTCGGTGGCGCATATTGGTTATGGATGATTATTTTGTTCAGCTTTGTGATGCAAGCCGTTAGTTATGAGTTCCAAAATAAAGCTGGTAATTTATTGGGTGCTAAAGTTTATCAAGGCTTCTTGGTAGTAAATGGTATCTTAGGTCCTGTTTTATTAGGTGGTGCTGTAGCTACATTCTTTAATGGTTCTAATTTCCTAGTAGATAAGGGTAATATATTGAGTGATACAGGTTCGGGTGTAATAAGCCAATGGGCTAATGCTTCTCATGGTTTAGATGCATTACTTGATCCTTGGAATGTTGCTTTAGGTTTAGCGGTATTCTTTTTAGCTCGTATTCTAGGTATCCTTTATTTTATTAATAATATTCATCATAAGGAGTTTATCGATAGATGTAGAAAACGCTTAGTAAGCAATACTGCTTGTTTCTTAGTTTTCTTCCTTGCTTTTGCTGTTTATCTATTAATTAAAGAAGGTTACGCAGTAGATCCAGAAACAGGTATTATATCTCTTGAAAAATATAAATACTTAACTAACTTCTTAGAAATGCCCCTTGTGTTGGCTATTTTCTTGATTGGTGTGGTATTAGTACTATTTGGTATTATAGCTACTATATTGAAGTCTAATTACACAAAAGGCATCTGGTTTGCTGGTTTGGGTACAGTATTAACGGTTCTAGGTTTATTACTTGTAGCTGCATTTAATAATACAGCTTATTATCCTTCTAATGCTGATTTACAAAGCTCATTAACACTAGCTAATAGCTGCTCTAGTAAGTTTACATTGAAAGTGATGACTTATGTTTCTTTCTTAGTACCATTTGTTATTGCTTACATATACTATGCTTGGAAGAGCATTGATGTGAAGAAAATTACAGTAGAGGAAGTAACTTCGAAAAAGAATACTACCTACTAAAGATTATTCTTATAATAGTTTTGATAAAGGCGGACTTATATAGTTCGCCTTTATTATTGGTATGCCTTTCGAATGAATATTTTATCAAGAAATGGTAGTGATTTGGTAGGGTTTTATACGTCATATTCTATGAGAGAAAGGATAAAATAAAGGCTAATCATAAAAGTCTTAGCAACATTTTGATGGTGATATGATAATAACATATCGGTGTCATCGTTTCATCATGTCGGTGTCATGATGATTGCTTGACTTAGTCAAACTATATGCTAAAATTAGTTCACAGCGAGTTCTACCTTCAGGATCTGAAATGTTAATTCACAATTATGATGGATAAGGATTTTCATATAAATATTTATTTTGCTCCTAGACTTCAAGGTTTGCTGGTGTAAAATGGAGTCAATAAATTTTTATGATTTATATATAGGTTATTGATGATTAAACCTCAGAGAACAATTGTACTATCTTCTTGATGAAGATGATGATTAAGTATAAAAAAAGCCACCGATGGGTGGCTTTTTTGTAAAGAAGAGATATCTTGTTATTATTTCTTTTTTTCTTTAGGCTCTTTCAATGCTTCAAAAATAAGACCTTCTAGTTCATCAGATAATTCAGGATTATCTTTAACTAGTTTTTTAGCAGCATCTCTACCTTGTCCTAGTTTGGTTTCGTTGTAGCTATACCAAGAACCACTTTTCTTGATTACACCAAGATCTGCGCCTAGGTCTACAATTTCACCTTCACGTGAAATTCCTTCTCCAAACATAATATCAAATTCAGCCTTACGGAAAGGAGGTGCTACTTTGTTTTTTACAACCTTCACTCTTGTTTGGTTACCAAGTACATCTTCACCATCTTTAATTTGTTGTCCTCTACGGATATCCAATCGTACTGAAGAGTAGAATTTTAGAGCATTACCACCAGTAGTAGTTTCTGGACTACCAAACATTACTCCTATTTTTTCACGTAACTGGTTGATAAATATACAAGTTGTTCCTGTTTTACTGACAGCAGAAGTCAGCTTTCTAAGAGCTTGTGACATAAGTCTTGCTTGTAATCCAACTTTGTTTTCACCCATCTCACCTTCAATTTCAGCTTTAGGTGTTAAGGCAGCCACAGAGTCAATCACTATAATATCAATCGCTGAAGAACGGATTAGCTGTTCTGCTATTTCAAGAGCTTGCTCTCCATTATCAGGCTGAGAGATCCATAGATTATCTACATCTACTCCTAGCTTTGCTGCATAGAAGCGATCGAATGCGTGCTCAGCATCAATAAAAGCAGCTATACCACCTTTTTTTTGTGCTTCAGCGATAGCATGAATAGCAAGAGTAGTTTTACCTGATGATTCAGGACCATATATTTCAATGATTCTACCTTTGGGGTATCCACCCACACCAAGTGCTACATTTAGAGCAATGGAACCAGTAGGAATAACTTCTACATCTTCAATAACTTCGTCGCCCATTTTCATGATGGACCCTTTTCCGAAGTTTTTTTCGATTTTGTCCATTGCAACTTGTAGTGCTTTTAGCTTTTCACTTGCTGCCATATTGTTGTCAAAATTTAGTTCGTCTTTTTTTGCCATTTTATTTGTTAAGAATTTGGTCTGCGTGTGTCTTTGTTTTTATCTCTTTGGGTTCAATAATACGTTCCACTACACCTTCTTCATTTATGATAAAAGTAGTACGGAATGTACCCATATAAGTTCTACCAAAATTTTTCTTCTCTCCATATACGCCAAACTCTTCTACTAGTTTTTTGTCTGTATCAGCAATGAGAGTGAAAGGAAGGTTATTTCTTTCAATAAATCTTTGGTGAGACTTTTCGCTATCAATGCTTACTCCAATTACCTCGTAACCTTGTTTACGAAGTTCGTCATAGTTGTCACGCAGACTACAAGCTTGTGCAGTACAACCAGGAGTGCTATCTTTTGGATAGAAGTATAATACTATTTTTTTTCCTTTGTATTGTTCCAGCTTTATCTCTTTACCATCTTCATTGATTCCAAGAATAGCTGGAGCTTTATCTCCGATTTTAATCATAATTCTAGGTCTATGTTATGTTGTTCATGCCATGGAAGGCCTTGTTTGTTTAGTTGTTCCATAAATGGATCTGGGTTAAACTCTTCCACGTTGAATACACCTGGCTTTTTCCAGATGCCTTTTAAGAACATTATAGCTCCAATTGTAGCTGGTACACCTGTTGTGTAACTTACTCCCTGCATACCTGTTTCTTCGTAAGCAGCTTTGTGACTACAATTATTATATACATAATAAGTTTGTTCTTTGCCATCTTTAATACCACGAATGCGGCAACCTATTGATGTTTCACCAGTATAGTTTTCGCCTAGCTCTTGAGGATTAGGAAGAACAGCTTTTAAAAACTGAATAGGAACAATTTCTTTTCCTTGATACATGATAGGTTCTATACTAGCCATACCTATATTTTGAATCACTCTTAGATGAGTAAGATATTCTTGACCGAATGTCATCCAGAAGCGAGCTCTCTTGAGTGTAGGGAAGTTTTTAACTAGAGACTCCAACTCTTCGTGATATAGAAGATATGAATCTTTTGGTCCTACATTAGGATAGTTTAGAGGCTTATGGATTGATAGAGGATCAGTTTCCACCCATTCTCCATCTTGATAATATCTACCTTTTTGAGTGATCTCTCTGATGTTGATTTCTGGGTTGAAGTTTGTAGCAAATGCTTTATGATGGTCACCTGCATTACAATCTACAATATCTAGATAATGAATTTCATCAAAATGGTGCTTTGCTGCATAAGCAGTATAAACGCTAGTTACACCGGGATCAAAACCACAACCCAGAATAGCTGTTAGTCCTGCTTCTTTAAAACGATCATGATAAGCCCATTGCCAGCTATACTGGTATTTAGCTTCATCAATAGGTTCATAGTTGGCTGTATCTAGGTAATTTACGCCTGCTTCAAGACAAGCATCCATGATGGTTAAATCTTGGTAAGGAAGAGCTACATTGATAACTATATCAGGTTTAAAAGAATTGAATAAATCAACTAATTCTTTTACATTGTCTGCGTCAACTTTAGCTGTTTTTATGTTTGGATTTCCAATAGCCTTTACTATATCATCACATTTCGATTTAGTGCGGCTAGCAATCATTATGTCAGTAAATACATCGGCATTTTGTGCCACTTTATGTGCTACTACGGTTCCAACACCACCAGCACCAATAATAAGGACTCTACCCATTTTTTATTGTGATTTAGAGGGTTATAAAATATTATAATTATGTATAGCAAATATACGAGAATATTTCTAGTTTCTTCTTATAAAAGGGAAGTTCATTTTTTGCTCTAAAAGCGTACTCTCTTATATATCTGCATTGTATAAACATTACTGTTTAGGTAAATGTTGTATATTTAAGATTCGTTTTCAAATTTGTAGAAAAGTTTCTTTGTTTATTTAGTAATATATTTGACTTTTACAATGTTAAATGTTGTATACTCATGCAGTATTTAAGATAATAAAGATTTTACTATTAAACAGAAGACTAGAAATAAATAATTTATAATTATGAAAAAATCATTATTTACCATTTGTGCAATTGCTGTAGCTGCCTTTACACTGCAATCATGTAAATCATCTCAAAGTATGACAAACTCTGCAACAAATTTAGATGGAGAGTGGAATATCATTGAAATTGATGGATCTTCCATCGTTCCAGGTGATCGCCAACCTTTCCCTTTTATAGGTTTTAACACAGAAGTAAATCAATTTTACGGAAATGCGGGTTGTAACCGTATGAATGGTTCTTACACATTAGGTAAATCGGGTAAGATTAACTTAGGCAAGGCTGCCGCTACTTTAATGATGTGTCCGAATATGGATGTTGAAAGTAAAGTTTTAAATATGCTTAGCCGAGTAAAATCTTATAAATCTATAGGTACACAGATTGCATTGTATGGAAATATGTCTAAGCCAATAGCTATTTTAGATAGAAAAGATATGGTTAGTGAAGCTGTTTTATTATCTGCTAAATGGCAAGTAAGCCGCATTAATGGAGAAGAGCTAGTAATGAAGAATGAAGGTAATCCTACAAAACCATTCATCGAACTAGATATTCAGAAAAAATCAATAACTGGACTTGCTGGTTGTAACAGAATAACTGGTCAGATTGTCTCCAATAAAGAAGTAAATCGTTCAATGAGTTTCCCTAATGTAGCCTCTACACGTATGGCTTGTCCTAATATGGAGGTGGAAAATCAATTTTTAAAAGCTTTAAACAGCGTTGAAACGTATAAATTAAGTCCTTCTACAACAGAATTAACTTTTCTAAATCCCGAAGGAGTTGAAGTACTTAGATTTATAAAAGTGAATGAATAAATGAATAAGAAATTTGCTTTAGTTTTAATTTTAATAAAATAATATTATTCTTGGTAAGATAGCGTTATAGATTTCTATTACGCTATCTTTTTTTTAGCAAAATCCATAAAATTATAGGTGCTCCAAATAGTGATGTTA
Organism: Bacteroides coprosuis DSM 18011; assembly: GCA_000212915.1. Classification (NCBI taxonomy): domain Bacteria; kingdom Pseudomonadati; phylum Bacteroidota; class Bacteroidia; order Bacteroidales; family Bacteroidaceae; genus Bacteroides; species Bacteroides coprosuis. The sequence continues at coordinate 2,699,210 of CM001167.1, read as the reverse complement.
CTGCGTTTATGGGTAAGGTAGCATTGAAAGTGGGCAGTTGAGAAATAATATCACAAATAAGTAAAACAGTGGCTCCACATAAAATGGAAGCAGGTAAAATTATTTTATGATTAGAAGTTTGAAAGAGTCCTCGTGCAATATGTGGCATGGTTACACCTATAAAGCCGATAGGTCCTGTAAAAGCTGTAGCTGTTCCTGCTAATACAGCTGTTAATAGAATAATATAGAATCTGGTTTTTTCAACAGAAACTCCTAGTCCTTTGGCATATTTACTACCTAATAAAAATACATTCAACTGTTTTACGATCAAAAAGGTGCAAAATACCATACCGATCAGTGTAGGTGATAATATTTTCATTTGATCCCAGCTTACAGCAGACAAACTACCAAATGTCCAAGTGATAAAGAGTTTGAGTGTATCTGGATTACTTAAGTTTTGTAAGATACTAACTATCGAACTAGTGAAGTAGCCAAACATGACACCTACAATTAATAAAGATACGGTGCTTTTTACTTTGGTTGACGTGAGAAGAACCAATAGTAATATTAAAATAGCACCCAATATAGCTGCTACAACTTGAGTGTAAGCACTACTTAAAAAGAAAGGAAAGCTCGCTCCACCCAAAGTTAATAAGGCTACGCCTAAACTAGCACCAGAGTTGATTCCCAAAACGTCTGGTCCTGCTAGTGGGTTTTTGAAGAGAGTTTGCATTAAAAGTCCGGCAACCGCCAATGCACCTCCTATATGCAATGCAGTTAAGGCTTTGGGTAATCTATGATTGATAATAATCTGATAATAGATGGAATCACTATTTACGAATAGTGCATTGTAGATTTCCTTAAATGAAATAGTTACACTGCCTAGAGCAATATCTCCAAGGAAAGCCATGATACAACAGAATACAAGTATAACAAACTTATGTTTCATAAAAGTTTAGTCTAATTTTCTCATATAAGTAAGTTCATATTCAGGAAGGAGTGATGGGTGTGCTACCTTTATTAAATCTTTCAAAAGAAGATCTGGTCGAGCAACACCACTTTCCCAGTAATCATTTCCACCTTCAGCATGTGAACGTTTGTTGTTGCTGTAAACATTTCCCTCTTTGAAGGCTTTGAATAATTTATATTTGTCATTGTTTTGTTCTAGCTCTTCGAGTGATTTGGCTTGTACATTAACCCATAAATCGGCATTGTGAAAATAGACCATAGCTTCTTCAATGGATGAAGGTATGCTACCTTGGTGAGCTACTTCGTCCTCATAATAATAGGCTACCTTTGCATCTTTAAAAAGTTGAGCGGCATAACTATTTCCTGATGGGAGAGACCATGTACCTCGAAAATCTTGTCCCGAAAGGATACTTGGCTTTTCAGAAACATGGTTTACTATCTGCTTTGCAGTTAGATAATTTGCTTCAATATCATTAAAGATACTATCTGCTTGAGCACTTTTATTGAAGAAAGCACCAATAAATTTAATCCATTCAGCTCTTCCTAATAATGAAGACTCTTGCCACTCTAGGTTGAATATAGGATTTTGGTTTAACCTCTTTAAGGTCTCAGCTTCTTTTTGATCTCCATTATATGCTGTAGTAAATATAATTTGAGGATTGAGCATTAAGAGTTGTTCTGTATCTAAATTAAAAGAATCACCTAAGTCTTTGACTGTACCACTCTCTACTCCTTCGAGAATGTACGGATTATAAACATATTTAGCATTACATACGCCTTTAACTTTATCTAGTTCACCAAGCAAGGATAAAAATCCAAGATGAGTGGCAGAGTTAACCATCACTGTTTTCACAGGAGTAATAACTTTCATCCCATCAGAAGGGGTTTCTGTTTCTTCATTATTTGTTAGATAGTAGATACTATGGATAGAATAATCATTCCAAGGATTGAATACAGTGAGTTTTGTATAGGCATTAGAGGAGTTATCCAAATCAAATATTTTGGCATATTTTAATTCACCCTTAGTTTGAACTTCTTTTTGTGCTTGAGGTTTACAGCCCGATAAAGAAATTAGAAATACTGTAAGAAGTATTAGAACTAGATTTTTAGTGTGCATAATATGTGTTTAAATAGGTAATCGAGCACAAAGATAAATAAAAATGTAGTGGTCAATGGAATATTAGTCATTCCTTTTCTCTCTAATTTATGACAACTTTAAAAAAATACTGCCTATTTGGCAGGACTTATGTCATTATTCAAAATCTAATTAACGTGGCACAATCTTTGTTTTTTATATAGTGTCGTTCTCGAAAGAGGACAATAAATAAACTTTGAATAAATAAAAATAAAATATAAGATTATGGGAAAAATAATTGGTATTGACTTAGGTACTACAAACTCTTGCGTTTCTGTATTTGAAGGAAACGAACCTGTAGTAATTACAAATAGTGAAGGTAAAAGAACTACTCCATCAATTGTAGCTTTTATTGATGGTGGAGAACGTAAAGTAGGTGATCCTGCAAAACGTCAGGCAATCACAAACCCACAAAGAACTATCTCTTCTATTAAGAGATTTATGGGTGAAAACTGGGACCAAGTTCAAAAAGAAGTGAATCGTGTTCCTTATAAAGTAGTAAAAGGCGACAACAATACACCTCGTGTAGATATTGATGGTCGTTTATATACACCTCAAGAAATTTCAGCAATGACTCTTCAAAAAATGAAGAAAACTGCCGAAGATTATCTTGGACAAGAGGTAACTGAAGCAGTAATTACTGTTCCTGCTTATTTCTCAGACTCACAACGTCAAGCTACTAAAGAAGCAGGTCAAATTGCTGGTTTAGAAGTAAAGCGTATTGTTAATGAGCCTACTGCTGCTGCACTAGCTTATGGTATAGATAAAGCTCATAAAGATATGAAAATCGCTGTATTCGACCTTGGTGGTGGTACATTCGATATTTCAATCCTTGAGTTTGGTGGTGGTGTGTTCGAAGTATTATCAACTAATGGTGATACTCACTTAGGTGGTGATGACTTTGACCAAGTTATTATAGATTGGTTAGTTGATGAATTTAAGAAAGATGAAGGAGCTGATTTATCAAAAGATCCTATGGCTCTTCAACGTCTAAAAGAAGCAGCTGAAAAAGCTAAGATTGAATTATCATCTGCTACTTCAACAGAAATCAACTTACCATACATTATGCCAGTTGATGGTGTGCCAAAGCACTTAGTTAAATCTTTAACAAGAGCTCAGTTTGAAGCATTAGCTCACGGTTTAATTCAAGCTTGTCTTGAACCATGTAAGAAGGCAATGAGTGATGCAAGTTTGAGTAATTCAGATATAGATGAAGTAATTCTTGTTGGTGGTTCAACCCGTATACCAGCTGTACAAAAGATTGTTCAAGATTTCTTTGGTAAAGCTCCTTCTAAAGGTGTAAACCCAGATGAAGTGGTAGCAATTGGTGCTGCTGTACAAGGTGCTGTGTTAACAGACGAAATTAAAGGTGTTGTATTATTGGATGTTACTCCATTATCAATGGGTATTGAAACTCTTGGTGGTGTAATGACTAAATTGATTGATGCAAACACTACTATACCTTGTAAGAAAACAGAAACATTCTCAACTGCTGCTGATAACCAAACAGAAGTTACTATTCATGTGCTTCAAGGTGAACGTCCAATGGCTGCACAAAATAAAACTATTGGAAACTTTAATCTAACAGGTTTAGCTCCTGCTCGTCGTGGTGTTCCTCAAATTGAGGTTAGCTTTGATATTGATGCTAATGGTATCTTAAAAGTATCGGCTAAAGATAAAGCAACTGGTAAAGAACAATCAATACGTATCGAAGCTTCATCGGGCTTAAGTAAAGAAGAAATTGAAAAGATGAAAGCTGAGGCTGAAGCAAATGCTGAAGCTGACCAAAAAGAACGCGAAAAGATTGATAAATTGAACCAAGCAGATAGTGTTATTTTCCAAACAGAAAATCAATTGAAAGAACTTGGTGATAAGCTTCCAGCAGATAAGAAAGCTCCTATTGAAGCTGCTCTTACTAAGCTAAAAGAAGCACATAAGAGTCAAGATATTGCTGCAATTGATGCTGCTATGGCAGAAGTTAATACTGCTTTCCAAGCTGCAAGTGCTGAAATGTACGCTCAGAGTGGTCAAGCAGGTGCTCAGCCAGGTGCAGATGCAGGTGCTCAAGGAGGTCAGTCCAACGCTGGTAATTCAGGTTCTAATGACCAAGGAGAAAATGTTCAAGATGCAGATTTTGAAGAGGTGAAATAATATAATATAAGCTTAGCTTATTGAGAGGAGGTCGGAGATACGACCTCCTTTTTTTATAGCTATATTATTAAAAAGGAAGCTTTTAAATAGGAATGATTGTCTAAACATTCATTTATACGATATGTTTATATTTAGACAAATAGAAGAAAGGATATTTATGAAAGTACTTTTAATTAATGGCAGTCCTAGAAAAAATGGAAATACACAAATAGCTTTAGAAGAAGTTTCTAAAACGCTAGAAGAATGTGGTGTTCAAACCGAAATTATTCAGATAGGAAATAAACCAGTAAGAGGATGTATTGCATGTGGAAAATGTCATGAGTTGGGAAAGTGCGTTTTTCAAGACGATTTATATAAAAATATTAGGGAAAGTTTGCAAAATGCAGATGGTGTAATTGTCGGATCTCCTGTGTATTATGCTGGTCCCAATGGTTCTCTTTGTGCTCTATTAGATAGAGTATTTTACTCTTGCTCTGATTTATTGAGCTTTAAGCCTGCTGCTTCTGTAGCTGTATGTAGGAGGGGAGGAGCAAGTGCTACATTTGATCGATTAAATAAATATTTCACAATCTCTAATATGCCTATCGTTTCCTCTCAATATTGGAATAGTGTTCATGGCTGGCAAAAAGGAGAGGCTTCTCAAGATGAGGAAGGTCTACAGACGATGAGGACTTTAGGTAGGAATATGGCTTGGATGCTAAAAAGCTTAAGTAATAGTAAGTATAATCATCCTGAGCTGGAAGATTGGACTTCTACCAATTTTATTCGATAAAATAGTTCTTAGCAAGACGATATTAAGAAAAAAGTCTGTCGATTTAATCGACAGACTTTTTTTATAGTATTTATATCCTACTATTTAATGTAAGAGAGTATAAAAGAACAAGAATACTTGCCTGGTTTCATTTCATATTTATCTAAAGGAGCAGGTCCGCAGCTCTGGTTTCCTAGTCCTCGTTGTATAGCATCAATTGACAATATAGATTCCTTTAATCTATTCGTTTTTAACTCATGACCATGATTTAAGTCATTCCACAATTGTTTATCAGTAAAATGTAAGATTGAAAAATTGAAAGGTTTGTCTTTTGACTGTATTTTAATTCCTTTTCCTCCTTCATCCGTAATTGAAATCCATCTTACATCTTCACGGTTACCCATAGACTGAGAGCGGATATAATTTTCTTCAAATCCTGAAATCGTATTGTGATAAACACCTAAAAAGCTAGATGTTTTTCGATCGCGATAGTTTTCCCAAGGTCCTCTTCCATAATAAGATACTTTTTCTAAGTCTTCAGTTAATTTAGCTTGTAAGCCTAGTCGAGGAACGATGTATGCTCCTTCATCAAGGTTGAAATCTGCTTCAACAGCTATTTCTCCTTGCTTATTGATTATATAAGTAAGTTGATGAGGATAGCTAGATCTGTTTTCATCGGCGAGAGTTGTGATAAGAGCTATCGTAACCTGAATATAGTTTTCGTCTTTTTTCCAATAGAAATCTTTTACTTCAGAACTAGAATTGACATAGCTTCTTCCATCATTGTTATTGGATCTATACCAATTAAAACTAAAGCCTTCCCCGTTGTATATATATTCTTTGCCAGAGTACATTAAAGAATGTAATAACCCATTGATTTTATTGAATTGCATGGAGAAGTCATTCCCCTTTATAGATAGAATATCTTTCGACTCTTTGATGTTTATATCTTTAATATTGCCCTCCGTAGGTAAATTGTGTGGTTGTAAGTAATTGAAAATAAACTGTTCACTAGCAAAAGTATGATTTTCTGGAACCCAAAACTCAGGATTTACTTTACGGTAATATACATTGAGAGCATATTCAGCCTCTTTGTCTATTGATGTATGGTAGGGTATTCTTACTGCTTTATCTTGGTTGGGTAAGATTGAGGGTAAATTTAAAGAGCCTTGCTCTATTTGAACTCCATCTTTTAATAAAACCCAATCCAAAACGAATGCGTTTAAATTCAAGAAATCATACGCGTTGTGAATTTTGATTGTTGTATTCTCTATGTAAGAAGTTTGGATGTATTGATATACTTTCTTCACTTCCATCAGTTTAGGAGTCATTTTTCTGTCTGATGTAATAATTCCATTAGCACAAAAATCTTTGTCATTAGGCATATCTCCAAAGTCTCCTCCATAGTAAAACTCGTTTTTGGGTCTGTCGATCTTGCACAGTCCTTGATCTACCCAGTCCCAAATACAACCTCCAATCATCCTATTGGAATGATGTTCAATGTAGTCCCAATATTCAGCAAGGTTGCCTATTGCATTACCCATTGCATGCGCATACTCACATAAGAAGTAGGGCTTATTTCTAGGTTGCTGATCAAAGTTGATCATATTGGTTAAAGACGGATACATGTTTGAGTCAATATCTGCAATATCATTTTTTCCCTCATAATGTATAGGTCGGCTCGTATCAATTTGCTTTGTAGCTTGGTACATAAGATCAAAGTTACTGCCTGCACCGCACTCATTCCCCATAGACCAGAAGATAATAGACGGATGATTTTTGTCTCTTTGTACCATGCGAACAACTCTGTCAATCATAGCAGGAGCCCAACTTTCTCTTCCAGATATCGAGTTGTTGCCATGGCACTCAACATCAGCTTCGTCCATAACATAAAGTCCATAATAATCGTACAGAGCATACATTCTTGGGTCATTGGGGTAATGCGCTGTACGTACCATATTGACATTATTTTGCTTCATCAATTCAATATCTTGTTTCATAGACGAAACAGGTATAGCTTTGCCCAAGGTAGGGTGAGTGTCGTGCCTATTTACTCCTTTGAATAAGATAGATTCGTTATTGATAAAAATTCGATTATCCTTGACTTCAATTTTTCTAAAGCCATATTTGTTGGAAGAAGTTTCAAGCAAGTTGTCTTTTGAGTCTTTGAGGGAAACTATAAATGTATATAAATGAGGTTGTTCTGCATTCCATAAAAGGAGATTTGAATTGATTAACCCTCCGACAGAAACTTCATATTGTGAATCCTTTTTTATTTTTGGTATGATAACAGACTCCGTAGTAACTAAATTTAGCGATGGGTCTAGCACCTCCACCGTTAATTTTAGGTTTTTATAGCTTTGCGTAAAAGCTTGTATATTTGCTTTTACATGGAATGAAGCCTCATTTAGCGATTCATTTAGTGTGTCGGTAATATGGTAATCTCTAACTCTGACATCCTTTGTTGCATAGAGATATACATTTCTATGAATACCACTTAATCTGAACATGTCTTGATCTTCAAGATAAGAACCATCCGACCATCTATAAACTTCGCAAGAAATAGTATTTACTCCTTTCTTTGCATACTTTGTAATATTGAATTCTGCATCATTATTTGCTCCTTGAGAATAACCTACTTCTTTGCCATTAACCCATACGTATAAAGCACTATAGCATCCGTCAAAATGCAAAAATATTTCTTTGTTTACCCATTCATCAGTAAGGATAAATTCTCTTTTATAAGAGCCTACAGGATTCTTTTCTTTCTCTATGGTCCACCCTTTGACAGGTTTTATAAATGGAGGTTCATTTTTGTGAGGATAAGTAACATTGGTATAGATAGGGGTGCCATATCCTTGCATTTCCCATGAAGACGGAACGGGAATGTTGTTCCACTTAGATGTGTCAAAATCATCTTTATAAAAATCAATAGGTCTTTTCTCTGGAGAATCTACCCAGTGAAATTTCCAGTTTCCACTTAATAGCATGAAGTTTTTTCCTTGAGGAAACTCCCATGGATGCTTAAAACTAGGGTCGTTCTTAAGATCTTCTTGAGAGAAGAAAGGGATAAATGTATTTCTAGGTTCTTCTTTGTTAATAGCGAAGATAGACTGATTCTCCCAGTTTTCTTTACCTACTTCCTCTATGATATTAGGAAGCTTATGTTGAGTTGGAGTAACTTTCCAGCTTTGAGTAGGATCTAATGAATCCTTTGCTGTCAATTGAAGCTTTCCATCGTTTCTATAACTTAGAGCTAAGTTGGGATTTACTCGACAAAGGATATTATAAGTATCCTGATTTGTTTTTTCAAAGATCCATTTTTGATTTGGATTAGTGATATGTCCATCCCACTGGATTGCTAGTATCCCTAGCTCTGGATTATTGGTGTAATCTAGTGCTTTTTCAAAAGCAGGGAAAGCAACATAATATAGTCCTTCTTCTACAAAAGTAAGTGAAATGTATTGTCCTGGGTTATCTTTATCTTCTTCTGATAAAAAGATGTTTCCATTATTATCCCACGAGCTATTATTATCAATAACCTTCCCTTCATGATTATATATTTTGTAAAGAGAAGTAGAATTAAAGCTCTGGGCTTGTGCTATTAGAGGAATAAATAAGAGTAGCCATAGAATAGCCTTTTTCTTGGCATAGTTAGTGTTCTTCATAAAATGATTTTGTAATTCAAAAATTAGAAATAATACAAGTTTAAAATTTAGTGCTAGAAATCATATCTTTTAGCACTAAATTTTAAAAAGAGATTCTTTTAATTCTGAAAAGGAATCCTTATTAAGTATACAGTTGAAAATCAAATCTTATTAAAGATTATAGATTTGATTTGTCTTGATTATTGTTTTGCTAACAGGTTATCGGACTCAAGAAATCGAGCTTTAATTGAGTTTTTCTATCAAAGTATCTTTATTTCATGTCAGGGTCAAAAAAAGTTTTGACACCGACATGACGATACGATGACACCGACATGACGATACGATGACACCGACATGATGGTATCATGACCCTGATAAAGAAATCTATTTGTGCTTGTTTAAAAGCATAAAAAGGCGAAGTATCTTTGAAGAGAATACCTCGCCTTTTACTTACTATGATAAGATTAAAACTTAATTGAATCCAATTTAAATTTTGACAATCATTTTACCTTCATTGCTTCCTTTGAATAATCCAATAAAGGCTTTTGGGATATTGTCGAATCCTTCTACGATGGTCTCTTTATAATTGAGTTGTCCTTCATTCACCCATATTGATAATTGGTTTATGGCTTCAGGGAATCGATCCATGTAGTCACGTACAATAAATCCTTTTATTAAAGAACTGGTTTTTAGAATAGCTGGTAGTATGCGAGGTCCCATCGGTATATCAGTAGAGTTATACAATGAGATTTGTCCGCAAAGAGCCATTCTTGCATAACGATTGAATCTTTGAATGACATAATCTGTAATGTTACCTCCAACATTATCATAATAGCAATCTATGCCATTAGGGCAATACTTATCGAGCATTTCTTCAACATCTTCTGTTTTGTAGTTGATTACCTCATCATATCCAAAACTATTCCTGAGTAACTCGACTTTCTCTTGAGTTCCTGCTATTCCTACGACACGGCATCCTTTTATTTTTGCAATTTGTCCAACTACTGTGCCTACAGCTCCTGCTGCCCCCGAAACAACTACAGTTTCACCTTCTTTAGGGCGACAGATATCTGTTAACCCAAAGTAAGCTGTTAATCCAGGCATACCTACTATTCCTAGATGATAACTAGGAGATATTCCTGGGAATGTTTTTGAAATTTCTTTTTCTGAAACGATACAAGTAGTAGCCCAAGGTAATAACCCATGAACTGTGTCGCCTTTTTTGAATAAATCGGAATTACTTTCCACAACAGTAGAAACAATACCTCCTACTATGGGCTGACCTAATTCAAATGGTGGAACATAAGATTTGCTATCACTCATTCTTCCTCTCATATAAGGGTCGACAGATACATACAGAGGTTGAAGCATTACTTCTCCTTTTTGTGGGGACCCAACATTTACTTCTTCAAACCTAAAATCTTCAAACTTTGGAACTCCTATAGGGCGAGTTGCTAATACTATTTGTTTCGCTTTCATAACATTAAAGTTTATTTTTGTATATCATAAAGCCATTTTATTTCTTCAGCCCAGATTGTATCATCTGGTGTTTCCAAAATAATAGGCATATCATCAAAACGTGAATCATTCATCATTTTAACAAAGAAGTCTTTTCCAATAAAACCTTTTCCAATACTATCGTGACGGTCCACTTTAGATCCTAATTCTTTTTTAGAGTCATTTAAGTGAATTCCTCTTAAATATTTAAATCCAACTTCTTTTTCAAAATCATCAAAAACCTCATCATATTTATTTACTAAATCATATCCTGCTGTAAATGTATGACAAGTGTCAATGCAAACACCTACACGAGATTTGTCTTCTACTCGATCTATAATATGGCGAAGGTGTGAAAATTCAAATCCTAGATTAGTTCCTTGACCTGCTGTGTTTTCGATCACAGCAGTAACACCTTTTGTTTGATCAAGTGCTATATTTATGCTTTCAGCAATTCTATTTAAGCAAGCTTCTGTATCTATCTTTTTAAGATGACTTCCAGGGTGGAAATTGAGAAGTTGTAAACCCAGTTGTTCACATCTTTGCATTTCATCTAAAAATGCTTTTCTACTTTTAGCGAGTGCTTCCTCTTCAGGATGACCCAAGTTGATTAAATAGCTATCATGGGGCAATATGTGCTTAGAAGAGAAACCATACTTCTCACAGTTTTCTTTAAATTGATCTATACTTTCATCTGTAAGAGGTTTGCTTACCCATTGTCTTTGATTCTTAGTAAATAAGGCAAATGCTTTAGCTCCTATTTCACTAGCATTAATGGGTGCGTTTTCAACTCCTCCTGATGCACTAACATGTGCTCCTATATATTTCATTCTTTTGTAATAATTTAGTTATATTGTGTGTGTAAATAGTTTTAAATATAAGAGAAGAAATACTACTTTATACAGAATAAAGCTGTTGATATAAAGTTCTATAGTGGCATAGTTTCTTCTCTAGCTACATCAATAACATATAAAAAGCATTAGAGTTCATTTCTAATAGTTGATATGTAGTAGCGTAAAAATTGAATATTCAATAGTAATATGGGTGTATTATACTTAAGTTTGTAGGTGTATTATACTTTAATATAGAAGATGAAAATATATCATAAATTCTTATTATACCAAAATAAACTCTTAAGACCCTACGTCGATGTGTCTCTAAAAATTGTTGAGGCTTTGACTTATGTAGCGTCACTGATTTTTATTCTCACCATTGTTTATCGTTATGGTTATGATGTAACATCAGAACAGTTGCATACAATATCTCTTATTTATAAGAGTGTTTGGATCCTGTTTTTGATTGATTTTTTTCTTCATGTTTTTTTGAGCTATAGTGATACCAAGCGAGAGTATAAAAAGACAACTTGGGTATTGAGTATTCTTTTAATGCTTTCTCTTATACCTGTTATCTTTAAACGACCAGAAGAGAGTGGTGGTATTTTACAGTTTTGGGAGTTTATGAGCAGTAAGACCTATCGTTCTGGGTTGTTACTAGTATTTTCATTATTTAATCTATCAAATGGATTAATTCGATTGCTGGGTAGAAAAACGAATCCTGCTCTTATGCTGGCAGGGAGTTTTATTGTCATTATAATTATAGGTTCTGGTTTGTTGATGCTCCCCAATTGTACTGTTGATGGGATTAATTGGGTAGATTCTGTCTTTGTTTCTACGAGTGCTGTTTGTGTTACGGGGTTATCTCCAGTAGATATTGCTACTACATTTACGCCAATAGGATTAACTATAATCATAATACTTATACAAATAGGAGGACTGGGTGTAATGACATTTACCAGCTTCTTTGCTATGTTCTTTATGGGGAATACTTCTGTATATAATCAGTTGGTAGTAAGGGATATGATGAGTACTAATTCCTTAGGCTCTTTATTTTCAACCTTAATGTATATTTTATTTTTCACCTTGGTTATAGAGGGAGTAGGAGCATTTGCTATCTGGAGCTCTATTCACGACACCCTTGGTATGAGCCTGAATGAAGAAATAGCATTCTCTGTATTTCATTCTATTTCGGCATTCTGTAATGCTGGTTTTTCTACTTTACCAGGAGGAATGGGTGACCCTTTAGTCTTTAATCAGAATAGTATCTTTATATATGTTTCACTATTAATAGTCTTAGGTGGAATAGGATTCCCAATACTTGTGAATTTTAAAAATGCCCTTAAGATTAGATTTCAGCGCTTAGTCGCTTTTGTAAGACACCAGAATCCTCCGCATATCTATCGGCTATACAGCTTAAACACTAAAATAGTATTATATACCTCAGCAATATTAATTTTAGGAGGTACTCTTCTAATAGGGTTTTTAGAGTGGAATGGAGCATTGGCAGGTATGGGTTTCTTTGAAAAAATAACAAAGGCTTTATTTATGGCTGTTTCACCTCGTTCTGCGGGGTTCAGCTTTATTGATCCAGATACATTACGTGTACAAACCTTTTTTATTTTCCTTCTATTTATGTGGATTGGTGGTGCTGCTCAGTCAACAGCAGGTGGAGTTAAGGTCAATACTATTGCTGTGGTTTTTCTTAATGTAATGGCGATGCTAAAGAGATCTGATAGAATAGAAGTATTTGGAAGAAAAATATCCTCTCAATCTGTGCGTAGAGCTCATGCTACTGTATTTATATCTTTAATAGTACTTGTATTATCACTATTCATCTTAACTCTTTTGGAACCGAATATATCTCCATCTTTATTAGGTTATGAATGTGTAGCAGCTATGAGTACCTGCGGTGCAGGCTTAGGTATAACTCCCCTTTTTGGTACTCCTGCAAAATTTTTAATAGTAGCACTTATGCTAGTCGGTAGAGTAGGGATTATTACAATCCTTTTAGGTTTTATAAAACAGAAAAATAAGAGGAATTACAATTACCCAAGTGGTGATATCATTATAAACTAATTATATGAAATACATTATTATAGGATTAGGTAATTATGGTTATGTTCTTGCTGAGGAATTGGCTTCGAGAGGACATGAGGTTATTGGTGCAGATATTGATGAGGCACGAGTAGATAGCATAAAAGATAAGATTGCTACTGCTTTTATACTAGATGCAACAGATGAGTTGGCTTTGTCCTCATTACCCTTGGAGAATGTAGATGCTGTAATTGTGGCGATTGGTGAAAATTTTGGCGCATCTATACGAGTAGTTGCTTTATTGAAGCAGTTAAAAGTAAAACATATTTATGCTAGAGCGATAGATGAAATTCATAAATCGGTACTAAATGCCTTTGATTTAGATGGCGTTCTCTCTCCAGAAGAAGATGCAGCTCGTAGGTTAGTGGAGTTGTGGGAGTTTGGTACACATATGGAAACATTCCGAATAAATGAAAACTACTATGTAGTGAAGTTTGCTACACCTCAAAACTTTATCGGATACTTTGTAAATGAGCTAAAACTTCAAGAAGAGTTTAATCTCAAACTGATTGCTATACAAAGAGAAAAAACAGTGAAAAATGTGATAGGAATCAACCATACCGAGCATTATTTATTAGATAATATAGGAGAAGAGGAAAAGGTGTTTGAGGGTGATGAACTTGTTTGTTTTGGCAAGTACAAAGATTTTAGAGATTTCTGGAAGGCTTGTAAAATTTAGTATGCAAGATGATTTAAGAAAGATTATTCATGTGGATATGGATGCTTTTTATGCTTCAGTGGAGCAAAGAGATAATCCAGATCTACGAGGAAAACCTATTGTTGTAGGCTCTGAACACAAAAGAGGTGTTGTGGCTGCTGCTAGTTATGAGGCGAGAGTGTTTGGAGTTCGTTCTGCCATGCCATCAGTGAAAGCTAAGAAATTATGTCCTAATCTTGTTTTTGTAGATGGGCGAATGTCCGTTTATAAACAAGTATCCTCACAGATACATGAGATTTTCCATCGTTACACAGATTGTATAGAGCCTCTCTCTTTGGATGAGGCTTTCTTAGATGTTACAAAGAATAAGGTAGGGTATGATTTAGCTGTTGATATAGCACGAGAAATAAAGCAATGCATTCATGAAGAGCTAAACCTTGTAGCATCTGCTGGAGTTTCTTACAATAAGTTTTTAGCAAAAATAGCTTCTGATTATCGTAAGCCAGATGGGCTTTGTACTATCCACCCTTCACAAGCTCAAAAGTTTATTAAGCAACTTCCTATAGAATCTTTTTGGGGTGTTGGTCCTGTTACAGCGAAGAAGATGCACAAGATGGGAATACATACTGGCAAAGATTTATTGGAGTGGTCACTATCTGGGCTGATTCATGATTTTGGTAAGATGGGTGGACTTTATTATAATTTTGCAAGAGGAATAGATAATCGCCCTGTTGAGGCTATAAGAATTCGTAAGTCTGTAGGTTGTGAAACCACATTAACTAAAGATATTACGCGTCAATCTTCGGTTATAATAGAGCTGTATCATATCGCAAATGAATTAGTAGAACGTGTCAGTAGGTCTCAGTTCAAAGGATTTACTTTGACTCTGAAAGTGAAGTTTCATGATTTTACTCAAATTACTCGTAGTTACACAGCGTTGGATACCTTTGAAACGTTGGATGAAATTTTACCTGTTGCTAAAGATTTAATGAAGCAAGTTGATTATGAGAATAACCCCATTCGTTTAATTGGTTTGACGGTATCTAATCCAAGAAATGAAGATGATTCAATAGACTCAGAGTATATTCAGTTGAAATTAGACTTTAAAGACGAAGAGTATTAAAGTTCTAAACGATAGAAATTGGTATCTCTAACTTTGAATCCCATCTTTTGATAAAGTTTATTAGCGGGTATTCGAATTGGACGAGAAGATAATTCAATTCTCCTAACTTGTTTTTCTTTACTTAGATCAATTGCTTTTTGAATCAGCTTTTCTCCAATCCCCAATCCTCTAGCAGAATGATCTACTATTACATCTTCTATAAATGCTTTTTTACCCGTTGGAATAGTAAAAACAACTAAAGCTAAAGAGCCAACAATCTTGTTTTCCTCATTGATAGCAAGAATAAGCTCGGATTCTTGATCGTTAACAAGAGAACTCAGGCTATCAAAAGAAATAGGCTCTCCCAGTTCTGTTAGTTGAGGTATCAAGCATTGCATTGCTTCAATTAGTTTTTGATCTACTGTTTGGGCTGTGGTAATAATCATAGAGCTGTTGTTAAGTATAAGAAATGAAAAAGGTCCTTATCAACAAAGGGCCTTTGGTTATATTCAAAAAGAGATGTAGTCTTACCAAAGTAAAAAACCTTCAGGATAAGATTCTTTAAAATGTTCTATTGAAATAGACTGGTGTACGATTTGTGGATCGTGCATGGATGAAGATAAATCATTTATAGCCATTTTAAAGTCATCATTTTTGAATAATTCAGGGTATTGGTCGTGATAAATAGAGTATATCGTAGGACCCAATATATTATGTTGGTTTATACACATAAACTCCTTAATCAAGGATTGGTGGGCTGTTACTACAGTATGATAAATATCCTCGCAAGGATCGTTTGAGTTCTCTTTTATTCTTCTTTCTATAGCCTGATTTTCTTCATAAAAAGAGTATAATTTATTATTTAAGGGAGTTCCTTGAATAGATAAATTAGAAGAAGAGAGAGAAATATTAATATGTCCTGATTCTAAGATAAGCGGAGTAATAGGGGTAGAATCCATAAAGAGTGTAACCATCTGAGGTTTTTTAAAGGTCTTACCCTTCATGCAAAATTCTCCATGAACGATTTGAGCTGAATCAATAGTGACCCATAAAGAAGCATCATCTATGTATTTTAGATAGATGGTTTTTCCACTCAATTGGCTAAGGCTAGCATTGCCTTTAATAGAGTACTTAGAGGTACATGAAGCCAATATTACTAGAGTTACGGATAAAAGTAACAGTTTGTTCATATAATTATTGATGTTCTTAAAAACTGTGTCAAACTTAGTATCTTTGATTAAAAATTAAAACTGTTTTATCTATATTTATAAATTCTCGTTTATTATTTATTTAATAAAGCTTATAAACTCTTTCTACATATAACAGTTTAGTTAACTTTAGCTATTTTTGTAATTATCAGACTTAATATAACATTACAATATCAATGATATTTCGAGTCTAGATAGTACAAAACTTTTAGTTAAAATCCTTTTATTTATGTCTTTAACTTACGCGCCCTTTGCAAAACCTCTATACGTGATGGTAAAACCAGCTGGGTCTATATGCAACTTAGCTTGTGATTATTGTTACTACTTGGAAAAAGCAAATCTTTACAAAGAGAACAGAAATCACGTGATGAATGATGTTTTGCTTGAGAAATTTATTAAAGAATATATAGAATCGCAAACAATGAGCCAAGTTTTATTTACTTGGCATGGAGGAGAAACACTAATGAGACCTCTTTCTTTTTATAAAAAAGCATTGGAACTTCAGAAAAAATATGCAGGTGGAAGAACTATAGAAAATGCAATACAAACCAATGGAACATTATTAACTGATGAATGGTGTGCTTTTTTTAAAGAAAACAATTGGTTGGTTGGGGTTTCTATTGATGGTCCACAAGAGTTTCATGATGAATTTAGAAAGAATAAACAGGGTAGACCTTCCTTCAATAAAGTGATGCAGGGCATTTCTCTTTTAAAAAAACATGGAGTGGAGTGGAATGGTATGGCTGTTGTAAATGATTTTAATGCTGACTATCCTCTTGATTTTTATAATTTTTTTAAGGAAATTGGTTGTCAATATATTCAGTTTACGCCTATTGTTGAACGAATTACACATCATAATGACGGACGACACTTAGCTTCTTTATCTGACAATAAAGAGGTAGAGTTAGCTGATTTTACAGTTACTCCTGAACAATGGGGGAGCTTTTTGTGTACTATATTTGATGAATGGGTAAAAGAAGATGTAGGGAAAATATTTATACAAATGTTCGACTCTACATTGGCAAACTGGGTGGGAGAACAACCTGGAGTCTGTACTTTGGCAAAGGTTTGTGGACATGCTGGAGTTATGGAGTTTAATGGTGATGTGTACTCCTGCGATCATTTTGTTTTTCCTGAATACAAATTGGGTAATATTTATGAAAATTCCTTAGTGGAAATGATGTATAGTAAACGACAACAAGACTTTGGAAATAGTAAATATACGAGTCTTCCCAATCAATGTAAAAACTGTGATTATCTTTTTGCATGTAATGGAGAGTGTCCTAAAAATAGGTTTGCAGTTACGGAAGATGGTGAACCTGGCTTAAATTATTTATGTAAGGGATATTTCCAGTTTTATAGTCATGTCGCTCCCTATATGGATTTCATGAAAAATGAATTGGCAAATCAGCGCCCTCCATCTAATGTAATGGAAGCTGTACAAAAAGGTGAATTTAATAACTTATAATCAATAAATAACAACACATGAATAAATTAAAAGTAGCTCTGTTGGCTATCGTTGCCTTTGCTTTTGGCAATGCTCGTGCTGATGAGGGTATGTGGTTGCTTCAAATGATGAAAGAGCAACATCTAGTAGATATGATGAAGGAGAGTGGCTTGAAACTCGAAGCAGATGATCTATATAGTCCAAATAAAGTATCTATAAAAGATGCGATTGGTATATTTGGTCGTGGTTGTACAGGTGAAATCATCTCTCCTGAAGGG